>JACQYT010000037.1 GCA_016208085.1 Elusimicrobiota bacterium
AGGTGATATTCGGTTTTGTATATCGCGTGTGAGCTCCTTCTGAATCTCATACCTCATCTATTTTATACCTTTAGACCTCGTCTGGATAGCCGCCTCCATCCCCCGACGGGAGTCGGGGGATTTACTGCGGCAGATTAAACTCGCAGAATTCTGGAACTGGCGCACCGGCGCCGGACTGCTCAAAGACATGGCTGCCCGCAGCCTGCTCCTAAAGCTGGAACAGCGCGGCAGGCTCGTTTTACCGCCGCGCCGGAAGGAGGCTGCGCGGCGTTTCCCTATTGCCGTCGCTGCGCCCACCGACGAACTTCCGCCGGCAAACATTATATATTCGTCGGAAAGAACCCCGCCGCCGACGGGAACATCCTGCTGTCCGACAACCGTGTATTGCAGGTTCTCCTTGGCTCTCGTAATAAAGAAAGCTTTACTGCTATTTATACGATGAAACCACGCGAAGTCTGTATACCCCTTGTCAAAACAGTATATGCTGTCCGGAACCACTTTTTGGCGACATCCGTTTTGGCTGTCCAGCGTCCTGCGGGGTATAGTCGTTGCTGCTCCTGCTCGACATGGTAGTCCCAGTATTTGTCGAAGTCCCCCGACAGGTAGACGGCCCTCATTTTGACCATCGCCTCCGCCATGGGCGGAGTCCACCTCATCCCGGAGCGTTCCATTCCTCTTGGTAACCATCTGGCGCAGTCCCTTGACCACCTGGCTGATTTCTCCACGCAGTACCCGCAACGCCCGTTCCCGCACAAAGTCGGCAGCCTGCTGACTGCCTTCCGGGTGGAAGATATGGGCGACGGCCCAGAGCTTCTCCAAGGCGTGCAGAAAATCGAGGATAAGCAGGACGCCTTTCATGATATTGCAAACCCGCCGTTGCAGGGCGCGTTCACCGTCGGTCACCACGGCCCGGGCCTTCGTTCCACACGTGTCCCTGCGGTCCATTTCCTGCTTGACGTCCTGGATAAACGCGCCTTTGCCCGCCAGCAAGCTTGCCCACACCCGCTTGCGCTCCGGCCCCTGGGAGCGCCGGGGCTCTTTTCCGGATTCGGCTTCCAGGTCAAACAGGCTCGTGACCACCTCTTCGGTGTCCGTATGCGGGGTTGCTGTGTGAAAACGGCCGCCACCGTGGCGCCGCATCAACCACAGGTTCCAGCCTGCGCAGCGCCACCCGTCCCTCACGCCGGATGGCCGGGACGCGGTCCTGGCGGGGATGGCCCCGGACGTAGCGACAGCGAGGATGACCGCATAACCGCTTTCGGATATAAATGCTCCCCTTTATCATCGGCCCGCCGCTCTGCAACCTGTTGATAAGCGCGCCGAGGTTGTCCTGCCGTTTCCGGATATCCAGGTGCAGTTTACTTTCCCGCGCTCTTAGGTTCATCAGGCCTCCAGGCTCCGGCTTTGATCAGTGTCAGGTTCAGGTCGGAAATGCGGCACAGGCTTTTCCACAATCTGTTGTAGGCCGCGATGCCCCGACGGACCAAAGGCAATTGCGAGGGCGGGATCATTACCATCTTCCTTTTTTTGCCCTTGAGCGCCACCCCCACATACCGGTATGGGCCGTGGCGGTATTGCTTGGACCGGTGGCAGCGGCAAGTCGACTTGCCGCAGGTGAGGCGGTACCGGAGCAGGGTTCCCCTTATGATAATGTCCCATGGCGGCAGCCTGCCTGTTTCCTTGCGGCGCAGCGATATGAGGCGGTCTGTTGCCGGCATTATCATTTCCTTACTTATTATAGTAAATAAGAGTATAGATAATAAGCGCAAAGCGTGTCAGGCCTGTCATTTTCAATTTATTTAATGCGGCGGAGGACTACGGCGCGTGTGGGAGAGTGCCGAAAAACCGACACGGGGCGGGTGCACCCGCATGTGTCTGCTGCCACAAGCATTGATGTCCCGCCGGAACCTACAGATTACGGCGGCGAGCCCGCCGCACGGCCGCTGCTTCATGCTTATAAATTGACCTTCACCCACATTTAGGATCTTCCGGCGGACTTCAACAGCGCACACCTGAAAGTTTCAGTTGGAACTGATTTTTATGGATATTTTTATCCATGCTGTTATCAATGAAAAACGACTGCAATTTTCGGGTTCACTGCCCCGCGCCCTCGGAGGCGGGGGCCGCCGGTATTATTATTTCCTTTGAATAGCCGGAGTTTTCAAGGCCGTCCACGGCCGCCGCCCTGAGATAAAACATGTCTTTTGAAAGTTCCTCCCGGCCAAAAGAAAAGAAATACGGCGCCCGGAACATCAGCCGGCTTACCTTCTGCCAGTCAAATTTATCATAGGACAGTTCGAGCCAGACCGCGCGGAGGTCCTCGCCGATGGCCGAAAACGAAACCAGGATCCTGTCGGCGTCCAGTTCGGCCTGGAACCCCTTGATTATGACTTTATAATCGTTCCTGGGCACCAGCTTGATCGCCAGGGCCGGCTTGATGCCTGAAATAGGCGTCTCCAGCACGCCTTCGCCGGACGGCGGGTTGCCTTTTATGGCGCGGTTAAGCCACACGTTCTCCTCTTTGTCGTCGGACGGCGCGGCCGCGATTATCGGGGCGCTGGAGCCGGAGATGAAATATCTTGACGATGACCAGGCGGCGAGGTAATTGGGCTTTTCAGCCGAGATTTTTGAAAGGGGTATCTCGGTCCAGAACCACTGCGCGGAATCTATTCCGTCCAGCGAATCGTTGGGCAGGGGTTCCAGCGGGAGGTCGGAGCTGTCCACGAGGAAATACATGTTGTCGGAGCTGAAACCCGGCTCCTGGCTGATGGCCAGGTAGATTTTGCCCGGGATGACGGTCTTGTCCCAGGACAGCGGCCAGGACATTATCTTGGCGCGGCCGATCTTGGCGCCTATATAAGCTCTGGCGTAAACGCCGGAGGCCAGCGGCGGCAGCCTGATTATCCAGGCGTTGTTGTAGCCCACGTACCAGTCGGCGTTAAAACCGCCGTTGGCGTACATGTAGAACCGGCCCAGATCCTTTGTGAGCGCGCAATAGGAAGGCACCGGCGATTTACTGGCGTAAGCGGGGCTTTTTTCGTCGGGAACCTGCGCGCCGGCGGCGCCGGACAGCAACAGCAGGAGGGAAAACAAAATCTTCATGTGTTACTTTTTTAAAATTCGCGCTATCCTGTCGAAATCGTCCAGCGAGTAGTAATGTATTATTATTTTACCATTCTCCGGAGCGGCCCCGGGAATTATTTCCACCCTGGCGCCCAGATGTTTCTCAAGCCGGGCTTCCAGCTCCAGCACTTCCGGGCTTTTGCGCTTTCTGTCCCCGGCCGTTTTCGCCCGGGGACGCCTGGCATGGAAACCCCGGGCGTAATCCTCTATTTCCCTGACGGAGCGCTTTTCGGTCAGGATTTTTTCGTAGGCTTCTTTTCTTTTGTCCCTGTCCGGGATGGATAGAAGCGCCCTGGCATGGCCCTCGTGTATCGCGCCGCCCTGCAGGCCTTTCTGTATTTCGTCGTCAAGTTCCAGAAGCCTTAAAGTGTTTGAGACCGCGGATTTTGATTTGCCGAGCTTTCTGGCGATCTCGGTCTGGGAAATCGAGAACTCGTCCATTAACTGCCTGTAGGCTAAAGCCGCCTCAATGGCGTTCAGGTCCTTGCGCTGTATATTTTCGATAAGCGAAAGGCCGAATTTTTGCTGTTCGGACAGCCCCTTTTTCACTATGGAGTCCACCTCTTTAAGCCCGGCCGCCTTGCATGCCCGCCAGCGCCGCTCTCCGGCGATGAGTTCAAAACCGGGGCCGTCGTCGTCCTGTGAGACGGTGATGGGTTGCAGCAAGCCGTGTTCCTTTATGGACTGCGCCAATTCGGCCAGGGAAGTTTCATTGAAGTCCTGCCTGGGCTGGAATCTGTTCGGCCTTATGCTGTTTACGGGAATCCTGTGCACCGTTTCCTGGGAGATATTATTATTCTGCACTTTTGATATTAAAGCGTCTATGCCTTTGCCTAATGCCTGCCTCATGTTGAGCCTCCGTGTCAAACGCGCGTTAGCCGCCGAAGTCATAGTCTATCTGGGATTCTTCCATCACATACAGGCCGGATTCCTTATAGGTATCCGTGTTTACCCCCCGCCGCTCAAGAAACTCCAGCGCCAGGTTCTTATACGCTAAAGCGCCGCGGGAGCTGGGGTCATAGACGAAAATGGCCTGGCCGAAGCTCGGGGCTTCCGCCAGGCGCACATTGCGGGGGATGACCGTCTTATAGAGTTTATCGCCGTAATACCTGGAAATCTCCCCTTGCACCTGCTTGGCCAGGGTTATCCTGGAATCATACATGGTGATGACGCCGCCGTCTATCTTAAGCCCGGGATTTAAGGCCGCCCGGATTTTTTCAACGGTATTTACAAAATAGGCAAGCCCTTCCATTGCGTAATATTCGCATTGCACCGGAGTTATGACCGAATCCGAAGCGGTAAGGGCGTTTACCGTCAAAAGCCCCAGAGAAGGCGGACAATCCAGAATGATGAACTTATACATTTCCCTTAACTTGCTGAGGGACCGCTTTAGGACCGATTCCCTGGAAAATTCGCTGACCAGCTCTATCTCCGCGCCGGCCAGGTTATGATTTGTAGGTATTATGTCCAGCCACTCGACGGAGGTCTGCTTTATGGCTGCCTCCACCTCCACGCGGCCGCAGAGCACGTTATATATATTGTTACTATGCTTCGTCGTATCCACACCCAATCCGGAGGTGGAATTGCTTTGCGGGTCAAAATCCACAAGCAAGGTCTCATGATCAAAAGCCGCCAGGGCCACGGCAAGATTAATAGCGGTGGTGGTCTTGCCTACCCCCCCCTTCTGATTCGCTATTGCCACTATTTCAGCCATAATTCGTTCTTAGAAAATTACAACGGCCAATTTTCGGGCGCTCATTCGCTTACTCATTCTATACTATTTATTGGAGTTAGTCAAATATTTCACGTGAAAACTATTGAATAAAAATGCCGCAAAACAGGCTTTTTGCCCCCCTTCCCATGCCCGGAACCCTTTCATGGTGTTTTTGTCCCCCCTCCGGGCAAGGCTTTGTTTTCACGTGGAAACTTTAGTCGCCCATCTTTTTGGCGGCATCTTCAGCGCTTATTTTGCCGCTTTCCAGGTCCTCAAGTATCTTTCGGACATTTGCGGGAATATTGTCTTTCCAGGCGCGATTCCTCCCCCTCCACCAGTGCCGGCCGAAAAGGACGTTCCACACGCTGATGAGGCCTATAACTATAAGGAAAACCAGCCAGTCCCTGGAGAATTTGAAGGAAACGGCTACCAGGCCATAATTATGCGCCCATATGAGCGCGCCCGCCGCTATAACCAGCAGGCCCCAAAAGAACTTCCTCAAACTGAATGCGAACATGTTGTCCTCCTTCAATGTGTTAGTACACAGTACCTAAAGCGGCGCTATTCTATTGATATCTCGACTTTGTTGCCGCCGTCGTTTATGTCTATTATTTTACCCGCATCCCCCGCCTCAATAGCTTCGCGTATCTTCTCCACGTCCATCTCATAGCCCCTTTCCCGCATCTTCTGCCCTATCTTCTGCTCTATGAAAGGCGCCATGAACTTGGACCAGGCTATGGGAATATTCACGTTGACCTTGGCCTCGGGCGAGCCGCTCTCATAAACCCGCATTTTAAGGAAGCGCCCCCCGCTTTTGGCCGGCCGGTCTTTCCCCTCCAGCCGGGCGAGCGCCTCCAGCAGTTCCAGGGCCTCGGCCGAGGAGATTTTACCCTCTTCAAGCATTTTCAGTATCTTCATTTTTTCTTCGTTCATAATATTTTTTCTCCTTGAGGCAACATTTCATTTTTCAAGATCATTTAATAGTTTTATCGCTTCCCGGGCGGGAATTTCCCCCTTCTCCAGTTTTTCCACGATCTCAAGGCGGCGCCGCTTCGCTTCGCTCTGCAGCTGTCCCAGGCCAAGCTTGGCCAGCAATGCCTCCAGCCGCGATTTTACCGTGGGATAGGATATGCCCAGGCACCGCTCCATTTCCTTTATATTGCCCCTGGCTGACAAAAATGTTCCAAGGAGATGATTATCCTCTTCATTCAAGCAGGCCAGTTCCGGCAGTTCAAAATTACCCTTGATGGAGGTTTTGCATTCATCACAGCAAAGTTCGGTTACTATTATCCTTCCGTTGCAGGACGGGCATTTATTAGGAATATTCATATTATTAATTTTTTCCTTAACTTTATTAAAAATCCACTTATTAAAATTATAGCACAAATAATTAACTTTGTCAATAAGCAAAAAGGCCCGGATTTAATTCCGGGTCTTTTGCCGTTTACGCAATATGGGATATAACCTGCGTTACTTTTTCTCGATGGAGATAAACGGAACGCCGGCGCCGACATAGCCGGGCAGTACCCCATTCCATTTTTCTATGGCTTTAAGCTGGGCGTCCACCTTCCTGAGCTCAATAAGGGTCGGGGTGACCTGCTCGCGCTGCATGCGCAGGGCTTCGGCTTCGCCGCGCGATTTCGCTATCTGCTGCTCGGCGTCGCGCTTGGCTTTCTCCACCAGTTTCGCGGCCATCTGTGCCTGCTGGTCCGCCACCTGCTTGTCTTCCACGGCCCGGAGGAACTGCTCGGTGAAGTCCAGGTCCACGACGGAGATATCCGTCACGATGATCTCCTGCTTCATCAATTTTTCCTTGGCGACGGCATTTATTTCTTCTACCAGCAGATTCCTGTCGGCGATGATTCTCTCGGCGGAAAATTTCGCCGCTATGGATTTGAAAATTTCCTGCACGTAGGGATCCACCACTGTTTCTACATAACGGGAGCCCAGATTCCTGTAGATGCTGACCACGGTGCCCTTCTGTATGCGGTGGTTGACCACCAGATGGCTGTTCATCGTCTGCAGGTCTTTTGAAAAAGCTTGAGTCTTGATATCGGCGCGCTGGATCTGTATGGAAAACAGGGTTATGGATTCAATAAGCGGGAGCTTAAAGTGCAAGCCCTCCTCGTAGGAATCAATCACTTTGCCCAGCCGCGTTTTTATGGCCACCTCGCCCGGCGCGACCACGAAATACGACATAAAAACCAGCATTATCACCGCGACAACGGCGACAGCCGTCGTCAGCTTGCCTATAACATCCTTTTCCATTTTCTTTCCTCCAAGATATTTTGATTTCAACGAGTCGATCAATTCGTCAACGTCTTCCGAAAATTTATCCTTCATAAGATATAAGTATACCTTATTTCTGGCGGCGCAAATCATCCGCCGCCGTCTTTATTTTAATTTCGCGCAAGGGGGTCAAAATTTCTTACAATACTATTGGCCGGTGAACTATAAGGAGCCTGTCCGACATAAGCAATTTCGGCTGCAATTGCCGCTTTTGGACTGCGCCTTTGCGCCGCTCAACTTACAGGCTCCGACGAGCCTGCTCGTTTCGCGTCGCTTCGGCTCGTCATCAAAATCGTCAATTTCGCCATGATGAGACCGTCTGGTTCAGGATGCTTATAAGGGTTTTCGGTACCACCATCGAGGCCACCAGCACGGCGCTGGCCGTTTTTATGGGGGGGCTTGCGCTGGGCGCCTGGCTTGCCGGAAGGGAGACCGATAAAATAAAAAATCCGCTCAGGTGCTACGCTTTTATAGAGATCTCCGTCGGCCTTTTGGCTGTAGCCGCCACCATTGTGCTGATAAATTTGCCGCAGCTCATAGCCGGGCTTCTGCCCGGGGGCGCCGGTTTTGCCGCGGGCCTCGGCCGGGGGGGGCTTCGGATAGTCGTGGCGGGGGCGGTTCTGCTGCCGCCCACGATTTTGATGGGCGCCACTCTGCCGCTGCTGACCGGCTGTCTGTCAAAGAGCCTGGGCGAGGCGGGGGGGAAACTGTCGCGGCTTTACGCCCTGAACACGTTCGGCGCCGCCGCCGGCGTATTGGCCGCCGGCTTTCTGTTGATAGGTCATCTGGGGGAGACGGCCACGGTTATGGCCGCGGCGGCGCTCAATATCCTGATAGCTTTAAGAGTGTTCGCCTGCCGGCCCGAGGAAACCGCTGTCCTCCAGCCGGAAATGCAGCCGCAAAGCCTGCCGGACGCCCAGGCCGGCTATCGGAAGCTCGCATTTATTCTCGGCCTGTCCGGTTTCGCTGCCCTGGGGCTTGAAGTCCTGTGGACCCGGCTGCTGGTCCTTGCCACAGGCAACTCGGTCTACGCTTTTTCCGCCATGCTGGGGGTTTACCTCACGGGCATAGCCCTTGGAAGCCGGTATGCCGAACATAAATTACCCGCCTTGGGTGACCCTTTCGGGACCCTGGCAAAAGCCCAGGCGCTCACCTCCGCGCTGGCGCTGGCGGGCTTCGGCGTTTTCTGGCTTATCGGGCGCGCCACCCTGGACGTTAAATACCTTTATACCCCGTTAACGCAGGCCTCGGACATCCTGACAATGTTCGGCTGGGCGGCGCTGATAATACTGCCGGTAACGTTTATCATGGGGTTTTTCTTTCCCGTTGCGGTTTCGGCGGGCGTGAGGCTTTCCGGCAGGATCGGGGAAGGAGTGGGGTTTCTTTATGCCGCCAATACCCTCGGCGCCATTTCAGGCTCGCTCGCTGCCGGTTTCGTCCTGATACCGTTTCTAGGCACAAAATACAGCTTTATATTGATAGCCCTATCAATAGCCCTAACGGGCGCCATACTGGCCGGGATGGGCGGCGCGCAGGCCAAGCGCGGTTACGGGGTCTGGATGGCTTTACCCATAGCGGCGGCGTTCGCGGCTTTTATCGTTCCGGACCCGGTATTCAGCATTATAGCGGGCCGGATCATGCATAACCGGCCGGGCGAAATAGTCTTTCATGCCGAAGAAAAGGCCGGGGCCGTTACCGTGTGCTTTGCCGACAACGGAGCTGTTCAATACCTCTATATCAATGGCTCCGTAGTATCCGCCAACGGCCCGGCCGGCAGCCTGATGTCGCATTTCCCGCTTTTGTTCCAGGAAAACCCGAAAGAGATGTTTATAATAGGACTGGGCGTGGGCAGCGCGCTGCGCTCCGCCGTCCTGCACGGCATCCACGTGGACGTGGCCGAGCTTGTCGCCTCGGTGGCCGAGGCGGGACCGCTTTTCACGCCGGTCTGGGACGAACTGCTGAAACGGGGCAAATTCAGGGTCATACTGAACGACGGCCGCAATGAGCTTCTAATGACCAAAAAGATTTACGACGCCATTGTAATAGATGTCACTCCGCCTATCTACAGCTCCGGCGCCGTCAATGTTTACAGCCGGGATTTTTTTCAACTGGCCGGGAAAAAACTTTCCGCCGGGGGGGTTCTGAGCCTGTGGATACCCAAACCCTGTTTTGAAAGCGATTATTTTATGATCTTGAAAAGCCTTAAGGCAGTATTCCCTTATGTCAATGTCTGGGCCTTCCCGAAAAATCCGGGATTCCTGGCCTTAGCCTCTAATAATGAGCTGGATATGACGCCGAAAACGCTTGAGGCCAGAATAAAAAGAGGCAGGGCCCGGCTTGATATACCGCAACTCTCCGCTGAAACCATCTCCCGGTTCAGGATCATGAAGAACGATGAGGTAGCCGCCGACTCGGCGCCTTATCCGGAAGTTACGGACGATAAGCCTTTTACGGAGTTCCCGCTGGCCAGGTTCCTGGCTTATTCGCCGGTCTGGCGTTAGCAGAAAGGATAAAGGATAAAGGAAAAAACACGTGAAAATAAAAAACTTTTTCCGCCCCTTAGCCTTTATCCTTAATCCTATCCTTCCGGAAAAATAAAATGTTGAAACAACATTTTATACTACCCGGCACGGGGTTTTATAATTTCTTTCCCCCTCAAACTCCCCCTTGCCCCAAGGTTTCCCCGCCCTTCAGGGCGGGAAATAGCAAAAATTTTTGCGGCAAAAATTTTTATTCAAGCATATGGCAGCGCCGTATCAGAGGCTATGCCTAACAAACGGCAAGCTGAATTTTCCGGGTTAGTCCCAGCCCAGATCTTCCAGCATGTCTTTTGATTTTGTTTTTTTAGCCGGAGGCGCTGGCACGGCGCCTGCCATGGACGCTGGGGGGGGCGCTTCTTTTTCGGGCGCGCGGGTTTCAAGCGCGGAAACCGGTATCGCCCAGTTCCGGCCTATTCTTATCGCCGCCAGCCGATTTTTTTTGACCTGTTTGAAGACGGCTATCCGCGTGATGCCAAGTATCTTTGCCGCCTCAGGAACAGATAGGAATGTCTTTTCATCAGCCATCTTGCTCCGAAAAGTTCCATATATCGGAATTTGGTTAACCTACGTTAACTGAAATATTATAGCATATTATAACCCGAATATAATTCCCTGTAAAAGGAATCGCTTTGGCCGGTTTGGTTAACCCATGTTAACCTAAAATATCGGGCATTTCCGATTCCCGCCACTACATCTCGGCGGGTCAGCTTCAGAGCGGAAAACCATTCACATTGATGAGCAGGATAGATAGGATAAAAAAGGGGGCGGTAAACAACACCAACCTCCGGAGCGGACCAGGCCACCAGAGGTTTTCTGTGGACCCGGCTGCGATAGTCTGTCCGAACCTGTCCTGCTGAATTGTGCCGCTTCGCGGCAGAAACGCAGATTAAGTTTAACCGGGCCGAAAAAAATTTATATACTATGTTCTGATGAAAATACTGGTTTTAGGCGGGACAAGCTTTTTTGGGATAGAGACGGCCAACCTGCTTGCCAGGGGCGCCAATGCAGTGGAAGTCTTTTCAAGACGCTGCCCGGCGGACGGTCTGGCCCTTGATATCAGGCAGCACCGGGGCGACAGGACCGTGGAGATGGACTTGGTGCGCATGTCCACCCGGACTTGGGACGTGATCCTGGACAATCTCTGCTTCAACGCCGAAGACGCGCGCAAAGCTGTCAAAGTCTTCAGCGGCAGGACCGGCCTTTATATCTTCACCAGCTCCGCGTCGGTCTATTCCGTCCTTGAGGGTTCCTCCTCCCCGTTCAGGGAGAACCAGACCGAAATACTAAAACCGAAGGAGGGGCTTAAAAATACGCCTTATTACGCCTACGCCGGCGGCAAATATCAAGCGGAGCGTGTCTTTCTGGAAGCCTTTGCGGCAACAAGTTTCCCGGCCGTCATCATAAGGCCGCCCGTCGTGATAGGGCCGGGCGACCCGTCTTTAAGGGCCTACTCCTACTGGCTGAGGCTGGCCGACGGCGGGCCGCTGTTTCTGCCGAATTCCACCGTTTGCGCCAGATACGCTTTTTCAAAGGACCTGGCGCGCGCTTTTGCCTCATTAGTCTATGCAGAGGACGTTCGGGGCCAGGCCTTTAATTTCGGGGACTCCGACGTCATCTCGCTTGACGATTTCGTGAAACTCTCGGCCCGCATCATGCACAAAGAACCTGAAACAATATATCCGGAGCGCGCCTGGCTCAAGGAAAACGAATTCAATTTTGAAGCCTCGCCGTTCTCCTTCGCCTCGGATTTTATAACGGACATCTCAAAGGCGGAGAAGGCTTTTGATTGGCGCTCCACGCCGCTGCACCTGTGGCTGGAGGAAACCATAAACTGGTTTTTCTTTAAATACACGGGGCCCATGCCGAAGAACTACGCGCGGCGCAAATCCGAGCTGGAACTGGCCGAAACCTGGAGGCAGCAGGTCCGATAGGAGAAACAATGAACGCTAAAAGCAATATTGCCAGAGCAAAAAAGATAAAACTGCTTTTAATGGACGTGGACGGGGTGCTGACCGACGGCAAGATGTATTACCTGCCGGGGCATGACGGGAAAATGGTGGAATTCAAGGCCTTTCATTCCCTGGACGGCATAGGGCTGAGGCTTTTAAACCGGTTCGGCGTGCTGACGGGCGTTATCACGGGGCGCGAGTCCCCAGGCACCGGGGAACGCGCTAAAACCCTGGGGATGAGCTACGCCTACCAGGGCTTTCTGTCCAAGCTGGGCCCGATGACCGAAATTTTAAAAGACGCCGGCCTTAAAGAGGAAAACATGGCATACATAGGCGACGATTTGACCGATATCCCGGTGCTGAAAAAAGCGAGGCTCGCCTGCGCGCCCAAAAACGCCCTGCCGGAAGTGAAAAAGGCCGCCCATCTCGTGACCGCCAGGGACGGCGGCGCCGGCGCGGTCAGGGAAGTCTGCGACCTCATCCTCAGGAGCAAGGGCTGTTGGAAGGAAGTGATGAAATACGTGAAAACGGCCCACTGGCCTTCGATAGCCAAACCGGCCTTAAAAATAAGGCTTTACTCAAAAAAGGGGGGGAAATGAAAAAAATATTTTTGCTGTGTTTTGCGTTCCTGGTCCTGCCCGCCGCGGCGCTTCAGGACGACGACCTGCTGGAACCGCCCCTGTCCACCGATACAGCCAAAAGCGATTACGGCGCCGAGGACGAGGAAGCCCAGGCCCAGATCCAGGAATCGGACGAGGACCTGACCGGCTACGTCGGGGACTATATAAAAAAAGACGCCGCCCTCAAAGGCGCTTTTTTAATAGAAGACCTCGCCCGCAAAAAAATACTTAAGCTCACGCTTGAGACCGTCCTTGAAAAGATTGAAGACGGAGCCGACAACTCCAAAATAGCGGAGGCCGTCTTCAAAAACGCCGCCGGCAGGAAATACCGCGTCCTGTTCCATCTCCAGTCCGCCGGCTTCAGCGGCGTGGACCTCTTCAAAATAGAGCTGAAAAAAGAAGAAAAACCAAAAAAGAAAGAAAAGCGACCTGAAACCACGCCTGAAAAATAGATTTTCCAGCCGTCAGGTTAACTACCCAGGTAGAGGTAAAGGGAAGAGCGCTTTTTAGGCTGGTCCCGACCCATGCAACCGGCGGCGCTGGCGGTCACGCCGCCAACGCTGCCTTAAATCCTGCCTTCAAGTCCGGCTCTGTTTAACCGGGCACAACCGGCCCGGTTTCAACGGGCGTCAAGGCCTGGAAACGCCGGTTTGAAAGTGTCCAGTTTCCGCCGGTCGATAGTGTACAGGTATGGCAACAAAAAAGACCACTAATTTCCGGGCTATGCATCAACCGGTTTTTTAAGGTAAGGTAAAATTGTACAAATACATCAACACTGTACACTGATTAACGGCGATATCTGTACATTTATAAAACGGCGTTCCCAAGGCCCGAATAATTTTATATCTCCCGCCCCACAGGTCGCAGCCAGCCTTATTAAAAAAATCAGGCTACTTCGTTTCAAAAAGCAGCCTGCCTTTCCATGACGCCTATTATTGAGGTTTAAGAAGGAGTGGAGCCAGCGGGTTTGCACTTTTCCTGCGCCCGCACCCGCAGCCAACTTACCAGCCACGGAATTACGCCCGCTAAAGTTGCAAGAAATAAAAACCAGCAGACGATAAAAACTGCGCCTCCAAAACTGTCCATCTGCTCATAATGCTCATAGGCCTCATACATCCCCCAGCATCCCCAACTCAGGGCCGGAATAAGAAGCGGCATGTACTTTATCTTTTTCCCCTTCGTATATTGAGCGTGGCTCCGCCAAAAAAGCCCCGCAAAACACAGACTGGTTAAGAGCGCAAACACGGGTTGCAGCAAAAGGCTGAACGGCGCATAAAATATGTCCGATATCAGTTCTCTTCGTTTCAGCGGTTGGATGGCGGCAAGAGCTTCCGGCGTGCCGATGTCCCGCAGCACATCCCCATAATGGGAAATAGGGTGACCCCAGGAATAATCTATCCCCTCTTTTTTCATCAGGTCAATGATTATAGGCACTGCATCCCTGGCTTCCGGACCAAAATGGCGAAGGGCTAGTGCCGCAGTATCCGGCTTCATATCTTTATCTTTTAGTTCCTCGATAAGAATAGGAATAACATCTTTGACACTGGTATCCATGCCGGCCAGTGCCTCGGCTGTATTGTAGCGCACGGATTTATCAGTATCATAAAGATGCCGTTTTAGAGCCGCTATCACTTCTTTTCGTTCATCGTCTTTTGATTCCTGACCGACCAACCCAAGATATATTGCGGCGGACCTTCGGACTTTCGAATTTTCATCCTCCAGCTCTTTTAATCGCGTCGACATGTGGTCGTGGCTGTACCAATCCTCGGCACACATTATGACGGGAACAACGATGAGACCGAGAAAACAGATAATTACCGTTCCACGAACTAATACGGATAATCTAATCCGGTTTTCATAAACCTGCATAAGTGGGATTATGGGCATAAATCACATTTACAATGCTGGATTTGCGCGTCTCTGTAGACACCTGGTCCGCTAAAAGGAATAATATTCTGTCTTAAACCGCCATATATATCGCCTGCCAACTCATAACATGCATCCCATATTGGCTTATCATCTTCTGCATTCTTGCAAACCCTCTTTAAATTTTCCAACAATTGATCATCACATTTTTTTCTATCTGCAAAATCATTTACGTTCTTCATACATGTTCCATAGCACCAATCGTGTGTATTGCAGGAACCCCGAAAAGCGAGTTTGGGATCGTTAAAAGGATTATTAAAATCTATTATGATGGTCTTTTTGTTTATTATGTTCAACGGGAATATCCTCATCTCCTTTAAGTTAATAAGAAATTCCACCGCTTTATTAACCGAACAACCTTCTTTTCCGGGCGCTACAACTGTTGGAGAAACCGCCTGGACCCGGTTATTGCAGTCGCGTATGGCGCCGATCAGCGGTTTTTTCGGTGCCTTAAATTTCTCCACAACTTTTCCGTTTATGCAACAGGATTTTGTGGAATCGTATTGCCCACAGCCGTCTGGCAGGCAAAGCAAGCCCTCTTCTTTGCAACACAGGGCTTCACAAGCGGCTAGATCAAGCGCTTCATCTGTACCGTGAAATGTTCCCCCTACCGAGCAGAAACATCCGGCATAATTTGGGTCTATGCTGACTGCGCTTGCTTTTGCGGTTGCCGAAACGGCGGTCTTTGCGGACGCAGCGGTATCAGCCGGGGATTTTGCCGACGACGCAGACGCTAATAAGATGGCGGACTGTTTGGTTGCCGCCTGGCCCGGCGTCTCCCCGGACAATTTTGTTCCGCTCAAGGACAACTCCGGTATGGGAAATGTTTTAATGTCCGGATCTGACGCTTTTAAATCGGAAACTTTGCCGCCTTTGCCGGTTAACGCGGGCGATTGGTTGGATTTTACATCGAAGTCTTTGGCAACGAGCTTGACCGTGCCGTCGAACATCCGGCTGTTCCGGTCATACAGGCTTTTAAGCCTTGTCTTGGCGTCCGTATCAAGCCCTTTGTTTAATTCATTGATGTCCGGCGCCTCGCCTTTGGAGCATGAATCTTTGGCCTTTTTCTGCGCGGTTTTTATCAGATCATCTTTTCTTTTCTTCCAGGCGCACTTGTCCTTGCAGGCTTTTAAGTCGGCGTCGGTCTTGGCCGCTTCGTCGTTCAGAAAATTGGTAACCGAGGAACAGAGTTGCTCCATGACGGATGCCTCGCAATTTTGAGGCATAGAAAAGACGACGATTTGCACTACGCGCACGGGCGTAACAGCCGCCTCGCAGTTTGGAGGAACGGAATAGAACACAAGAGAAGAGAAGAGAAGAGAAGAACCGCTGATATCACTAAACCTTTGATTTTCATATCCGCGGCCGCCGCCGGCAAAACCCAACATTTATATTGTAGCAAACGCACCCGGAATGTCAAGGCCTGCGCCGCAGCAATTCCGCGGTCGTTTGCGGAATTGCTGTAAAAATCTTCATCTTATTGCACAGGAGGCCGATAATAATTCATAATATACTGCTGAGCCGACTGCTTCACAGCATTCAACAAACCGGGAGGAGAAATGAATAATAAGAAAAAAGAAGACCTATCCAAATGCGGCTGCGTTCCCAAAGTGACGGCCAAAAAGGGCCAAAAATGGATAAAACCGGAACTGACGGACGTTTCCGGCCGCGTAATGGCACAGCCTTATATCAGGTTTACATGATCTTAAGCGGGAGCCGTTGATGACGCCGCCCGTGCACTCTAACCCATGGCTGCGCCTATTCCGCCTGAGGCGGACCCGCTTGCCCGCCGGCTGTTTTGGGCCACACAGCTTCGGCGGGCCCGCCGGTTGTTTGGCGGGGGAGGGCCGGACTGTTTGGCGGGCAGAGGCTTATGCCCTTCAGACGGCTTAAAAGGAGATATCTATGGAATTCAAAAAACATGTCCGGATACGGAAAGAAAAATTTGGAATGGTGATATTTGAAACATTAAAGGAGAAGGTCTTTGTCACCAACCCGACCGGCGCTGAAATCATCGAGCGCCTCAAAGATAAAAAGACGCCGGACACAATAATCACCGAACTAGCCTCGCAGTACGGCGCCGACGCCGCTGTGATAGCCGATGACGTGAATTGCTTCATCAATAACCTTGTCCGGCAGGAAGTGCTGGCAAAATAAAAGGAGAACCCGGTAACATATGGAACCTACAAAGAATTTTAATACCACGCCCGGCATGGCCGGAGAAAGCTTTGACGATTTCAAAGCCCCGCTTTTCCTCGCATGGCAGATAAATTCTGTCTGCAACCTGGGGTGTCTTCATTGTTGCGAAGAGGCCGGCCATCACATCCCCGGCGAGATGACAAGGGACCAGATATTTAATTTCCTGCATCAGGTCCGCGAGATGGGTATTCCTTACGTCGCCATATCAGGCGGCGAACCGCTTTTACACCCCGACTTTTTTGAGGTTGCCGAATTCATCCAGGAAGCGGGTATAAGCCTGAAGGTCGAGACCAACGGCGAGTTCATTGACGACAGGACGGTCGAGCGTTTTGCCGCGCTCGATTTCCGGTCGGTCCAAATCAGCCTCGATGGCGCGACCTCCGCGACCCATGAGGTTCTGCGCCTTAAAGGTAACTGGGGGAAATCCCATGCCGCCGTCAGGAAGCTGGTAAAAAAAGGCGTGACAACGGAGATTGTATTTGTCCCGACAAGCTTTAATATCCACGAGGTTGGTCCGGCAATAGATATGGCCTATAACCTCGGCTGCTACGGATTTTATACCGGCAAGATAATGCGCATCGGGCGCGCCGCGCTGAACTGGGATAAATTGAACCCGACAGAAGAGCAGTATAAAGCTTGTTTTAAGATACTTGACGAAAAGACAAAGCAGTACAAGGACAAGATGAAAGTTTATTACTATCCCTACGATGTTATTGAAGAGCTTAAATACAGGCTCCAAAAACCTTCGGCAAGCCTCCTGGTCATTCCCAACGGCAACACCAAGCTGATAGGGCCGCTTCCTTTTATCTGCGGCAATGTGAAAGAACAGCCGCTCGGGGAAGTTTGGGAGCGCTATAAAAAAGCATGGCGTGAGCCCAGGGTTATCGAATTCACAAAGAGGGTTATAAAAGACCCGAACCTTCTTGCCGAATCAAATAAATGGCAAAACATTTTCGAAACGCGCTCAGAGACCTGTTCCGCCTGATACGTTATCGTTTTTTGCTCTTTGCAGGTCTTCTGCCGTATTGTCTTGGCGCCGCCATCGCATACCGCAGCGTGTCGACGTTCGACCTCAGACTTTTTCTGACAGGCCTTATCGGCATCGTTTTTACGCTGGTTGGAGTTGAGGCCTTTAATGAATATTTCGACTGGGTGTTGGGGACCGACCGCGTATTTCAACAGGATCCGAAACCTGTTACAAAGAAAAAATTACATATAGGCATTGCGGCGTTCGCAGTCGCGCTTTTATTTGCGGTGTATCTGACCTCACGGGTCGGGGCCGGTATTTTTATTTTCGCCGCGGCCGGTTTTGTCGCGGCGGCGGGTTATCTTGGTCCGCCGCTAAGATTTGCATACCGCGGGTTTGGCGAGGTTGTTATCGCTCTCTCCTATGGCCCCGCCATGGTCCTGGGGAGTTACTATCTGCAGACCGGCCAGGCAGCTCTTCTTCCGGCTGTTGTGTCGGCGATACCGGCCATCTTCCTGTTCTTGATAGCGATAATAAACGAGGTGCCTGATTTTCTGCAGGACAACCTCGTCGGCAAAAGAAATATCTGCGTCAGGAACGGCAGGGAAAGAACAGTGGCCATATATGGTTTGATGTCGGTCGTTCTTTATATAACTTTGGCGCTGATGGCGTCTGCAGGCCTGCTGCCCGGCGCCTGCCTTCTTATTTTATTGACCCTGCCGCTTATGCGGCGCAATTATTCCATTGCCAGGGCCAAATTAGACGCGCCTCAAGAGCTGTCAGGCGCGATCCGCGGGACGCTGATAATCTATGTTGTTTCCATGTGTGTTCTCATCGGTTCTTTTATTGCGCCTTCGTGACACCATAGAGTTGCTGCCGACCGGAGAATAAAGCGCCGCTTGGCTTTATGGAAAGGTTGAACAATATTAGTTATGTTCCAGTATTTAACGGCTTTCGGGGCAGGGGCGGCGTCGTTCTTTTCGCCCTGCGTACTGCCTTTGCTTCCGGGCTATCTGTCAATGCTTTCCGGCTTCTCGGCGAGCGAACTCCTCAAAGGCGACTCAAAAGCGGCCGTCAAAAAACCGGTCATTAACGCCCTTATCTTCGTCGCCGGATTTTCCCTGGCCTTTTCCGTGATGGGAGCGGCGGCCTCCTTCATAGGCGCTCTGCTGGCCGCGCATAGAAGCGTCCTGCTGAAAATTTTCGGCGTGATAATGGCTCTTTTGGGCGCGCACATGACGGGTCTGGTCAACATCAACCTTCTGAATTACGAGAAAAGAGCTTCCATGCGGTCTTTAAGCGGGGGGGGCATAGGTTCTTTCCTGATGGGTTTCGCTTTCGCGCTGGGCTGGTCGCCCTGCATAGGGCCGGTACTGGCCGCAATACTGGGCATGGCGGCGGTCTCGGGCAAGGCGCTGCAAGGGATGTCGCTTCTGTTCGCTTACTCAATGGGCCTGGCCGTGCCGTTCATACTGGCGGCGTTCCTTACGGCCCGGTTTTTCGCTTTTATCGGGAAATTTAAAAGCGCGCTGCATTATGTGGAGATAGCGGCCGGGCTGGTACTCATCCTGGCAGGCGCCCTGGTCTTCTTTGACCGCCTGATGTTCCTAGCCTGGATTTCCACGGCGCGAAATTAGCCTAACAAAACCAGCCATTGGCGGTTTGGCCGTCGGCGGACGTGCTCTTTTCCCCGTCGGGGCCACCAAAAATCCTCCAGAACGCCAGATTTACAGATTAGATTATGTAGGCCCGGGATTTTTTCGCCGTTTCAAACGCTTCCATGGTGGACTTGCCGGTGGTGAAGACATCTTCCACTATTATTATTTTTGAGCCCTCCCCGAGCGCGAACCCGCGCCGGAGCGACATGGCGTTGTTTTCACGCTCGGTGAACATGAAGTCCACGCCGAAGGCCCTGGCCGTTTCATGGCCGATGATGAGCCCGCCCAGCGCCGGGGAAATTATAAGGTCGGGTTTGGGGCCTTTCCAGCGTTTTTTAAGCTCCGCGCCTATGGCGGCGGCCCGCTCGGGATTTTTAAGCGCCGGCGCGCACTGCACATAATTCGGGCTGTGGAGCCCCGACGAAAGCAGAAAATGCCCTTCAAGAAAAGCCCCGCATTTTTTTAAATAAGCATGGAGTTCTTTTTCGTAAGCGGTCATTCTATTTCCTTAAGTATAGCGGCCGCTGCCCGTGCCGGGTCTTTCGCCTTAAGCACGGGCCTGCCGATGACTATAAAATCAGCGCCGGCCCGCGCGGCCTCTTTGGGGGTCATGGAGCGCTTCTGGTCGTCGGACGTTTTCCCAAGCCTGATGCCCGGCGTTATCACTTTTATTCCCGGACCGAACCGTTCCCTGACGGCGGCGGCCTCGCGGGGAGAGCAGACTATGCCGTTGACGCCGCTTCTGACCCCGGCGTCCGCCAGGTTGAAAACGGCCTCCTCAATGCTCCCCTTAAACCCGGCGCGGGCGAAACTTTCCGCGTCAAAACCGGTAAGCGCCGTTATACCCCAGAGCTCGGGTCTTTTTTTTACCCCCGCCGCGGCCCGGACCATCTCCGCGCCGCCGCAGAGATGCAAGGATATGGAATAAACGCCCAGCTTCGCGGCGTTGGCGACGGCGTTCTTAACGGTATTGGGAATATCGTGAAATTTTAGGTCCAGGAACACCTTGCCGCCGTATTGATGCGCCAGGTCCACGGCCGCCGGACCTGCAAGCGTAAATAGGCTTGAGCCCACTTTATAAAAAACAGGCAGGCCTTTGAGTTTTTCAAGCAGGAGCCGGGCCGGTTTCAGGTCCGGGACGTCCAGCGCTATCATCAGCCGGGTTTTAGGCATATTCCCCGGTTTTCGCCGGTGAAAAACCGGTTTTTTTCATATAGTTTAAAATGTTTTTTACCAGAAGCGGGCCTTCATAAATGAGCCCGGAATAAACCTGCACAAGGTCGGCGCCCAGCCGGAATTTTTCAATGGCGGAAGCGCCGTCAAAGACTCCGCCCACGCCCATCACCGGCACGCGGCCCGCCGTAAGGCCGGCCAGCTTTTTAAGCGTCTCGTTGGAAAGGTCCCTTAAGGGCAGGCCGCTTAGTCCACCCTCGCACGAACGCCACACTTCAGGCAGATGGTCCCTTTTGACGGTGGTATTCGTGGCGATGATGCCCAAGCTGTATTTAAGCGCCGTTTCCGCCACCTCTTTGAGCTCCGCGTGTTCCAGGTCCGGCGCTATCTTTATGAACAGCGGCTTTTTCGCGGCGGACCCGTTGATAAAATCAAGCGCGGGTTCAACCAGCCGCGCAAGGCGCTCTTTTCGGTGCAGCTCGCGCAGTTGCAGCGTGTTTGGGGAACTGATGTTCAGCGTGAAATAATCGCCGAAGGGATAAAGCGTTTTAAGCGTTTCAAGATAATTCCTGGGCGCATCATCAAGCGGGCAGTCCGCGTTCTTGCCTATGTTAAGGCCCACCGGCACGCCGGCCGGCAGCAGCCGTTGGAGTCTCCGCGCGGCCTCATAAGCGCCGGCGTTATTGAAGCCCATGCGGTTTATTATGCCTTTGTGTTCGCGCGCCCTGAACAGCCGCGGCCTGGGATTGCCGGTCTGCGGCCTTAAAGTTATGGTGCCCAGTTCAAGGAATCCGAAGCCGAGTTTTGCGAGGATGCGCGGCGCCTCGCAATTCTTGTCAAAACCGGCGGCCAGGCCTATCGGATTTTTAAAAGCTATGCCGGCCGCCGTCACCGGGAAATCCCCGGCCCTGGCGAGCAACTCTATGACGCGGCCCGCGGCCGAGACGTTCTGCAAAGATCTGACGCTCCTGAGCATGGCGTCATGGACCGTCTCGGGATCAAACTGGAACAAGACCTCTCTCAGAAGTTTTTTATATAAGAAGCTCATATAGCACACTTTGCTCTTAATTAGATTTTACATAATATTTGCCCGAATTCCTCAGCCCCGGGTTCGGTAACATTTTAGAGGATTTGATTCGCGGCATTGACAAACAGAGGGCCGCCTGCTAAAATATAGTCCCGCGCAGGCAATTATCAAGGCCTCATAGACCTGTAAACAGTTGCTGTGGTTTTTCAGAGAGGCAACGGGGATGAAAGCAATTCTGAAAATATCAGTTTTCTCAACGGCTCTTCTCTTCTCTTCTCTTACGTTCTATTCCGTTCCTATAGGGTGCGAGGCGGCTGTTACGCCCGTGCGCATAGTTCAACAAATCGCAGTCTATTTCGCGCCTCAAAATTGCGAGGCTTCCGTCATAGAGCAGCTCTGTTCCTCGGTTACCGGTTTTCTGGACGACGAAGCGAACAAGGCAGGGGCATCGCTAAAAGGGTGCAAAGCCAACTGCGGCTGGAAGAAAAGAAAAAACGATCTGATAGACGCCGCCCGTAAAAAAGCCAAGGAATCCTGCGCCAGGGGCGAGGCTCCAGACATTAATGATATAAACAAAGGGCTCGACGGGAACGCTAAGGAAAGGCTGAAGAGCCTGTATGACCGGAACAACCGGATGTTCGATGGATCCGCCAAGCTCGCCGCCAAAGACTTCGATGTAAAATCCAGCCAATCGCCCGCGTCAACCGGGAAGGGCGGTCAGGTAAGCGACTTAAAATCAAGCGAACCGGACATCAAAAAAATCACCTCTCCGTCCGAATTCAGTTTAGCAAGCGAATCAACCACACTGCTGGCATCCGCGAAAACCGTCTCCGCGGCAACCCCAAAAGCAAGCGCGCAAGCCGCTTCCTACATATTTTGGTGCAGTTGCCCGCAAGATGATACTGGAACGTTGTTTGAGACAACTGACTACAGTGATTGCGTTAAGCAATGCTGCGAGAAGTACCATGGTGGCGCCGACTGTCCCTCAGACGACGGGGACGGAACCGGTTCCAGTTTACTGGATAAACTCAAAGCCGCGTGGAAGAAATTACAGGACAGCGCAAAAGCCCTTAAAGATCGGGCTTCAGACAAATACCACGAGCTTAAAGGCGATGCGAAATGTGCCAAAGCCTGGTACAATCCGAAGAAAACATGCTGTTTGAAAGGAACGACGATTGGAGAATGCCCGAAATGCCTGGGCGGGAAGAATTGGAACGAGGTGGCGAAAAGATGCGAATGTCCCAAAGGTGCGATAGAAACCAGCGGGAAATGCGACTGCCCCAAATGTTCCCCGGAACAAGTATGCACGATAGCGATAAAATGCGAGCCGGAAAAAGGTGAAACGGGGCGTTCTCTGACTCCTGATGAAATGGAAATGGCAAAAAAGATTTTTGGGGATAAAATCAAGGATTATAACGAGATTAAGATTGTAACGGGCACAAACATGAGCTTATGGGGAAAGATTACATTGGCCATGTCCGGCCTCAAGAAAAAAGGGGAAGGAAAAACCGAGGGGACCACTATTTATTTCCCTAATGATGCAACCGGCAATAGCACCTATGATCCCAAGACGGATATTCACACCCTAATGCATGAGATGACCCATGTTTATCAGAATCAGACCTGCGGTCGGAAATGCGATAATCAGGGGAGATGGGAATCACTGCAAGACGACCTGGGGCTGATAAATAAATATGGCTATGATGCCTCGGACACGAAAAAACCTTTCAACACATTCACCATTGAGGGACAGGCCATGATGGTAGAAGACTATGCCGCATTTTTGTTATGGGAACAGCAGGGGGGATCATTGAGTAATTATAATGCGGTATACCAGCAAAAACTAAAAAATATAGGAATAATATTGGGCAACGCGGGATTGTTGAAGTAAGGGTATCAGTGTCTGCATAGGGAAGCTATATGGGAAAGCCCGGAAAATATTTTAAGCGGATAATACTGGCGGTGTTCGGGATGTTGCTGATTTATATTTGCTGGTTCTATCTTACTTCTCGTGGCGAATCCGCGCTGGAGTTCGACGCGGTGATGGCGGACAAGGAACTATATTTTGTGCTGGGTAAGGAATTCAAAATTAGTGATGTGGAGATATATACAGGTCCCAGTAGATCTGAAAAAGAATGGTATACTGTAATGTCCGACCCCCTTCCAGGGCTGCGGCAAATAAAATACGGGCAGAAATTTGAAGGGCACAGTGTTCTTGTGCCGTCGGCAGAATTACAAAAGAATGTGAAATACATGGCTAAAATAGACGCACCCGGGTATAGAGGTTATGTTGAATTTATCATCGCCGCTGACAACAAAGTTATTATGACCCGTAATTTCGACCGCAAGCGCCCCAAAAACCGCACGATTGCTGTTGAGCGTAACGACAAAATAATAACCGTCCCCTATTCGGTCAGCTTCGACAAGGACGGCCATAAAGTAATTACCACCGTGGTGGGTGTGGTGGGGGACGGTTCTTAAGTGCGCCGAGTAAATGTATTAGGTCTTACCGGTGACCTGTCTAAGTTCGACGGGCAGGAAGTCCGGCTTGGGCAAAGGTTAGCAACCAACCCAACACTAAATCCTACGCGTGGGGCGGCAACAAA
>JACQYT010000027.1 GCA_016208085.1 Elusimicrobiota bacterium
GATTAGCAGGGTAAAAAGCAATGCTGTGGCATACCCGCCGGTAGAAGAAACGGGTCACAAGAAGAAAGGCCGTCCCCTGAAGTACGGAAAGAAAGTAAAGCTGAAGGATTTCTTTAATGCCCCTGACATGCAGACCGCACTGTCCCGAAAAAAAGACTTGGCGGCGCTGAAAAAGACGTGGTTTCCGCCCTAAGGAATTTGCTGAAGAGCGAGCATAAACGGATACGCCACGCCGCGGCAGTGGGCCTGGCGAGGATTGACCCTTCTCTTGGAAAGGAACTGCTGCCGGTTCTGATTGAAGTAGTACGGAATGAGGGAGAATATAAAGGGGTCGCTGTGGCAATTTTCGGCAGTATGGGTCCTGAAGCCAAAGACGCCGTGCCGGCAATTATTGAACTCATAAACAAAACTCCGGAATCGAGATATTCTTCTTATCGTGAAATATTGAAAGCGATTGGTACCCCGGAAGCTTTGGAATTTAGCAAACATTATGTTCCGGAAGGTAACTGCTCATGTCCCCACGATTGTGGTAGCGGTCGCATTGCTATGCGACTAATAGCGGGATAGCAATCCCGCCGCTACATTGTTGGCGGAAAAACACGCGGGGACCTGGGCAGTTACTCCGGAAGACAATATACCCTACTCTGTCTCCGACCCATACCTTTATATTTCAGACAAGCCCCTGCTGAATACTTTTATTACTTTGGCTTTTATCTTCCTTTTTTGGTGGAGCCGCCGGCGCCGCCGGGCCGGGGTAAAGTTAATTTACTGGCCGCTTCTTATTCCGGTGATTGTCTGGGGTTTTAATGTTGCCCTGGCAATTGAAACGAGCAAAGAGGTCGGCGTGCCGCTGAAGCGTAGTTCAGCCCTGCCTGGTTCAATTTAAATTGTAGCGGGCGACGTCAGTCGCCTTTTAGCGGATTTACATCCGCCGCTACGACGACAACACACAAAATTGTATAAAAAAAGACTTTTTAGTATTGGTTAGTATTGGTGGACTTTCGCACTTTTTTAACTACTGGTCGGCGTTGGTTTCCGTCGTAAAAGTAAAAACATTGGTCAAATTGGTGCGACTATTCACAGTGCTATTCATGAGGTGACCTGCACAATATACCGGATGACCATAGCGAGCTCGACGTAAAGCCGCGAAGGCATTGGCTAAAAATGATGTAAAAAAGTGCGAAAGTCCACCATAAACATCCGCGAGTTAAATCCTGGGTTCGCCGTCATCCACGATTCCATTTACACTTTATCCCAACCTCCAGTTCTTGGTTGAATCTGGTAGAACGCTGGTTCCGTGAGATCACCGACAAGCGCATCCGCCGAGGGGTCTTTCGCAGCGTGCCGGAATTGATCACCGCCATCAAGGAGTATTTGGACAACCACAATCAAAACCCTCGCGTTTTTGTCTGGACAGCGTCTGTTGAAAGCATTATGGCTAAGATCTCCAAATGTAAAGAAACGTTGGAAGCACTACACTAGTTATAAAGATTCTTAAGCCTTATTTTGGCGTTGGCGTCGAGGCACTTTGTGGTTTCCAAAACCACAAAGTTCGCCGATTTAAGACATTGCACTTATCCTGCTCAGTGGATCATTGCAGAAATACAGTAATTCCGGGAGAAACAAAGTGACTACAAAATAATATAAACTGCTTATGGCAAGAAATACCCCATAATTTAGTTGAAGATTTATCCGTCTTTTAATAAGCGATCCGGATACGAGAAAAATAAAATAGTAGATTAAAAATAGTGTCTTAAAGAGGTGGCCAGAAACGTTTAAAATTAAAGGATCATGATGGCGGTAGTCAACTTGATAGGCCCAAGCTATTGCAAGAATGATAATAAATGGAAGATAACAAGTGGAAATAATGGTGAAAAATCGGCGCCAAACTGAAACCTTGTCTTTGTTAAAACGGCTGAACACAGTCATGATGTACGGAAAAACCAATACCATTAAAGCCATCACCATGAAAAAGATTATGTAAGTGTAAATTCTCATATTTCCTACCTCTATTGACAGTGTAATTTATCTGCAGCGTTTTTCAATATCTCCCTTTCTACCTCGTGTGCAGGTATTTCAAAAGGACCCGGAAACCCCTTTTTTAGAAGTTCTTTGTCCTTCCAGTAATAAGTCATCCCGAGCAACGTATATGACTTACATTGCAGCGCATGCACATTTTCATGTGCTGTTATTGCCTTTTGTAATTCTGGGTCCAAACTATAAAACGCTTCATAATATTTGATTTCTGGTCCCTTAAGTTTCCAGCAAAATGTTTCAGCGTAATTTGTTGCTACCGCACTATTCGGATCGCCTTCTATAGTATAATTTGGATTCGCTTCCCACGTGTCAATATATATGTTTATTCTCCCAATGCGCCCTAAAATAGCCTCGCATATGGTCATGCATTTTCCAAGATATAAAGTTTTTCCCGGATAGACCTTGCCATCTTGACAGCATTCCACCACGGGATTCCAACATGCGCTGCCGCACTTTGCGACCAGCGTTCCGTTCACGCAGCATTTTGTCTCCGGATTGAAACATTTACTGCCGCAGTTTGCGGTTTCGCCGGCACTATTGTGCCGCCAATTTGTATAAAACCCAAAAAAACCTGTCCCGGCTTTGCAGGACGCGCTGCAGCCTGTTGCCGCCATGGTTTGATTCTGGGGACAGCAGTTTTTCTTTTTCCACTCCTCGCAGACGCTTCCGGGTATCCCCTCCTCCCCAACCTCCATAAACAAGCTGCCATAGTAACACTTACATTCCCTCACCATCGGAATTATAGAATCTGAAGCCGCCAAGGCCTTTTGCGGCGAAAGAGCGCTATTTTCAGATGCCGTTGTATCAGATGGGGGTTTTGCCGTGGACGCGGAAGCCAGTAATACAGGGGACTGCTTTGTCGTTGCCTGATTTGAGGTTTCTCCGGACAGTTTTGTGCGGCTTAGGCTGAATTCCGATGCGGTGTTTAACTTAGGAGTAGCCGGCTCAGCGGTCTTTAAGTCGGCTACCTGGCCGCCTGCGCCGGTGAGCGTGGCAGCGCTATTGGAGGGGAGTGGAGTTAAATCTTTTGCGGCCAGGTTGGCCGTTCCGTCGAACATCCGGCTGTTCCGGTCATATAGATTCTTAAGCCTTGTCTTGGCGTCCGTATCAAGCCATTTGCTTAATTCGTTGATGTCTGGAACTTCGCCTTTAGAGCAGGTATCCTTGGCCTTTTTCTGCGCGGCTTTTACCAGATCGTCTTTCCGTTTTTTCCAGCCGCAGTTTTTAGTGCAGTTTTTTAATGCGGTATCGGCCTTGGCGGCTTCATCATCCAGGAAGCTGGCGACCGAGGAGCAAAGCTGCTCCATGACGCCGGCCTCGCAATTTTGAGGCATAGAAAAGACGACGATTTGCTGAACTATGCGCACGGGCGTAACAGCCGCTTCGCACCATGTAGGAACGGAATAGAACGCAAGAGAAGAGAAGAGAAGAGCCGTTGAGAAAACTGATATTTTCAGAATTGCTTTCATCCCTGTTGCCTCTCTGAAAAACCACAGCAATTGTTTACATCTATGACGGGGACACACCTTGCTGCAAGGTGTGTCCCCTAATTGCCTGCGCGATATTATATTTTAGCAGGCGGCCCTCTATTTGTCAATGCCGCATCAAGTCAGGCAGTAATTCCGCAAACGACCGCGGAATTGCTGTGTAAAAGTAGTTTCACTATCCGCAGGCGGCATAAAAATATAAAATAATATAATAAGCTGATGATAAATGAAACTACCAGGTTTTTAGAAAAAAGAGCGAAAGAGTTTAGCAGAAAAGAGGCGCAGAAAATCATGGAGTTCGCCAAGAGCATCTTTAAATTTTTAGAGAAAAAGGTAAATGAAAAGTTTATATAAGATTCTAGCCGGGCAAAATCAAAAGGCCAGGGTATATTTTAAAAATTACGCTTTTTACGCAAAAGAAATCAAAAAGACGGCCGGAAAATTTTTTACAGACGCAAAAGTTGTTATATTCGGTTCCGTTGTCCGCCAGGATTATAAACCTGACAGCGATATTGACATTCTGATTATCTCTTCCGAAATTCCGGAGGATTTATTTGAACAGGCAAAGGTAAAAGTCAAAATAAGAGCTCTGTTCCCCGACGCTCCATTGGAACTTCATTTAATCACCCCCCCGCAATATAAAAACTGGTACAAGAGATTTGTTAAAAGAGATTATATTGAGGTCGCTTAAAAAGGGCAAGAAAGTTTGCCAAAGACGAGCGCCCGCAGAACGGCATAGCTAGTGTAGTGTCCCGTAAATAACTGGACATTTGGAGGCCCAGGCCTGAGACGAGTTTTAGGCGCGACGATTGAGCACTGCTTAAGCAGTGTGAATGAGGAGCAACGACAAAATCGTCCAGGAATGGGCCTCCCCGAAGTATTTTGCCGGCGGGGCTTATTTGCGCTTCTACGCGGCAGGATGGAAATTCATCAACGCGGATGCGGCCTGTCAGGGCGTGGACGGTCTGGTTGGAGGAGCCGGTCCAGGGATTTTCATCGGAGGCCAGTTCGCGGATATAGCGCCCGGCAACAACGAGATCGGCGCATTTGACAGCGGATAATTTACGGCTATCTGCGGTTATTTCCTGCCAGGTGCAGCCGGTGAAGATAACCGAATCAAGGCGGCGGTCCAGTCGTTTGAGGATATCCGCCACGGCCTCAGGCTGTTCAAGGGGCTCGCCGCCTGATATTGTGATGCCGCGGATGCCGGGCGCGGCATGGATGCGGCGGATAAGCTCCGGCGTGGATATAAGCGCCCCCCCGTTGAAGTCCGTCAGTTCGGGATTAAAACACCCGGGGCAGGCGAGCGTACAGCCCTGGACCCAGATGACGAACCTTTCGCCCGGTCCGTTAGCCAGGCTCCTTTCAAGTATTGTTCCAAGGCGGAGTTCCATTGTTTTTCGGCAGTTTTGAGTTATGATTAAAAATTTTTGCGGCAAAAATTTTTACCATACCCCGCCCTAAAGAAAGGATAAAGGATCAGGGATAAAGGCTAAAGGCCGGAATAATCTCTTTGTTTTTCCTTCATCCTTCAGCCTTTATCCTTTAGCCTTTCGGATACAGTTGAATTGTGTCGCTTCGCTCCACCCCGGCAAGGTGTTGAAGAAAACCCCGTGCCGGGTAGGATAAAATGTTGTCGGGCAACATTTTATTTCCCTTCGCCCTGGCCGTGGATCAATTTTGGGTTTTTGGCGTAGGAGGCGGCGGTGTCGTAAGTGATGCGCCCGCTCTGGTAGAGATCCCGCAGACACATATCCAGCGAACACATTCCCTCGCTGCGCCCGCTCTGGATGGCGTCGTTAATGGATGCCAGCTTGTTTTCCCGTATATTGGACCGGACGGCGGCGTTTGCCAGCATTACCTCGTAGGCCAGGACCAGGGATTTCCCGTCCACCGTCGGCAACAGCAATTGGGTTATGACGCCCCGCAGGCAATTAGCCAGCTGGATCGTTGCGCCCCCGCGCTCTTCCGGGGGCACGGCGGTGACTATCCGTTCCATGGTTTGCGCGGCGTTGGCGGTATGCAGGGTCGCGATGACGAGATGGCCTGTTTCCGCGGCAAGCAGCGCAGCCGCGATGGTGTTGGCGTCGCGCATCTCGCCGATGCAGATAACGTCCGGGTCCAGCCGCAAAATGTGCATCAGCGCGGAGTGGTAGGACTTGACGTCATGGCCTATTTCCTGCTGGATGACGATGCTGCGCTTGTGCGAATGCAGGTATTCTATGGGGTCCTCGACGCTGATTATCTTCACCCGCCGTTCGCTGTTGATGCGGTCCAGCATGGAATAGAAGGTGGTGGTTTTTCCGACGCCTGTCGGGCCCGTGATAAGCACCAGCCCGTTGGGTTTGCGGGTCAGCTCGATGGCCGATTCGGGGATGCCCAGGGCCTCCAGCTTCGGGATTTCAAACGACCGCAGACGGAGCGTCGCTTCCATTTTGCCCAGCCGCCTGTAAACGCTTATGCGCGTGTGGGCCAGCCCGTCAATGATCGTGGAGAAGCACAACTGCCAGTCGGCCTCAAAAATCCGGCGCTGCTCGTCATTAAGCGCCGGGTCTATCATGCCGCGGATGTCGCCTTCCGAGAGCGGGTCGCCGTCGAGCATTAGTATCTCTTTGGCGACGCGCAGGCTGGGCGGCAGGCCCGTCACCAGATGGATGTCCGACGCGCCCTGGGATATCGCTTTTTTGATTAAAGCTGAAAGTGTCATGTCAATCAAACCTCCTGACGTCCGGGCTGTATCTGAGTATGACTTTTCCGGCGATATTCTCGTTTCCCGTCATGTATTGCTGCAGCCAATAGGTCGCCGCATCCCTCTGCCGTCCCCAGTTGCCGTCTCCATAGCGCGACGGAAAAAAAACGCAATACGACCCCTCCGGAACCACGGCTTGGGCGCCGAAAATGCGGGCGTCACCGATTATTTCCCGCGACAGCGGATAATAGATCGCGGGCAAGGGTTTGCCGGCGATAAATATCCCGTCGGCTTCTATATTTACCTGTTCCCCCGGCAGGGCCACTACCCGCTCAAACCCCCCACGCCGCGGCGCATAAACGAGGTCGCCCCGCCGGAAGCTCCGTTGTCGCCTGACGAGCAGCCTGTCTCCGCGGCTAAAGCTCGGTTCAAAAACCCCGGTGTTGAGCCGGATTACGGCGCCGTAGCGGTTCGTGGCGGCGAGCGCCGAGGTGTAGACCAGGACCAATAAGAGCGTCCACAGGAAAGATATCTTTACAGACTCCCAGCCGGCCGGGCGCGGCAAGCGGTTCCTGGCCAGCGCCCTGGAGTAACTGTCCATGATCACCCAGTTGTGAAAGGATAGCGGGAGAGCGGCAACCAGCCAGGCCCAGTCCTCGGGGCCGAACAGGATCGCCCACGCGGCAAGCAGAAAGAAAATGCCGAAGAACGCCAACGCTTTTCCCGGTTTCCCGCCAACGTAAAGATGCCCCAGTCCCGGTATAACGGAAAGCATTCCCGCCAGTAACGGGTCGCCGCGCAGCCAGCCCGGGAGGTTTAAAGGAATACGGCCCAGCAGCGGATTGACGAGCCGCCTGAATGCCAGCCTCAAGCCTGTCCTGAACCGGGCGCCGGACGATGCGCGCGGCGGGTAATAATCCTGTTCGGTCATTTATGTGTTGCTGATGTCCGTCCGTATATGAGTGTCGGGCTCGTAATATTCCGAAGTCAGTTTTTTATCGGTTTGGGGGCCGACGATTTTTTTAAAGAGTTCCACCGTGTCCAGGCAGGCCTTGCCTTTAACGCCCTTGATGTGGAGTTTCACTTTCCCGTCCGGACCGATGTCTATGTTAAGTTCCATACTCACCTCGTCCGTTTCCTGAAAACGTCGCAGATTCTCTTCCATAACCCGCCTCTGCGCCGGACGCGGCACAGGTCGTCAACCACCTGCTCCCTGAATTCCGGCTGAAGCGTCAAAGCCTGCTCGTAACATTCGGCCGCGCGCGTTTCGGCGAAAAGCCCTTCAAAACATTTGCCCATGGTATACCAGGCCAGCGGGTTTGAGCTGTCGCGCTGGACTGCCTGGTCCAGATAAGGCTTGGCCCTGGGGAAGTTGCCGTGCCCGACATAGGCCAGGCCGATGCGCAAAGGGAGAAAACTGTCGTTCGGCGCGCCTTCTTCCGCTTTGAGGAAACAGTAGGCGGCGTTTCCGGGCGGCTGCAGGGCCAGCATAAGCAGCCCGCGCTGCAGCCAGACTACCGGCGAGGGATCTTTTTTGGCGATAGCCCTGTCGGAAAGGGTCATGGCGTCGGGGTACTCCGCCAGCCTGGCCAGCACAAGCGCCTTGGCCGAGAGCAGCTCCGGCGATTGGGGGATGCGCTCAAGGGCCTTGTTGCTCCAGGTGCGGGCTTCAAGCAGTTCGCCTATCTCCAGGAGACAGTTGACCTGGCCGAACCATGCCTCCCACAGCAGGGGGTCTTCCCGGAGCGCCCGGGCGTATTTTTTTAAAGCGGTCTCGTAGGCCCCGTACCGGTATGCGCGTTCGGCCTGCTGAAGGTAATGGCGGCAGTCGAAATCCTCCTCTTTGTCCAGGAGGATGTCTTTCGGCTTCTCGCCTTTAAATTCCAGCCAGTCGAACCTGCCCATTTTAGGATTACCGCCCTTTTGCCTTGAGCCTTACGGTGCCGTCTTTCAGCGTTTCTTCAGTCAGCGAGAAACCGCGTTTTTTTAGCTCCGTGACGATTTTTTGGCGCGCGTAAACCTGCATAAAACGGTTTAAAGCCTCTTTTCCGGCTGCGCGCAGCTCATCCTCGTTTTGGACCGCGCCCGCGGCGCACACATGCAGGCGGCCGTCCGCGCCCTTTTTAAAAGTAAGCGTAACACCCCCGCGCTCAAGCTTAAATTCTTCTTCCTCACCCAGGGTCTGCTCAAATCCGTGCGATTGTTCAAGCGACAGATCGACTTCCCGGCTGACCGCTGCTTCGGCCTCATCCGTTTCAGTTTTAGCCTTGACCACCGCGTAGCCCATGGAAGTCAGAGCCGTGGTAATAAGCCCGAACACCACCGGCCAGGCTACCTCAACGACGGCCGGAGTAAAAACGCATACAGCCGACATAACAGCCTCCTAACCCGTCCGCCTTAAGCGGACGGGAGTTATGGGTTGAAAGTAGCTGCAGAGCGAAGCTCTGCTAAACAGGGCAAAGCTAACGCTTTGCGGCTACTGCCGAAAAACTTAACCGGGTTTTTCGGCTCCCTTTCAGCCAGCGGGGCGGGCGCGGCCTTTGGCCCAGGCGCGCATCTCGTCTATTTTCTCCGACATGGTTTTTGAAAGCGGCACGGTCTCGCGCAGCGCCGTCCGGAGATCCGCCGCGGTAAGCTCGCGTCCGGCTTCAAAAGCGGCGTACAGCCCGGACAGCACCGCCTGCTCTATCTCGGCGCCGCTGAAGCCTTCGCATTGGGCGGCAAGGGTCGCCGGGTCGAAAACGGCGGGATCGCGGCCGCGCTTGCGCAGATGGATGGAAAAAATGTCGGCGCGCTCCGCCGGGACCGGCAGGTCCACGAAGAAGATCTCGTCAAAACGCCCTTTGCGCATAAGCTCCGGCGGGAGATTGGAGATATTGTTGGCCGTTGCGATCACAAAAACGGGCGCCGTTTTTTCCTGCAGCCAGCTGATGAACCCGCCGAAAACGCGGGCCGTGGTTCCCGAATCGGAGAAAGTCGAGCTTTGCACGCCGGCGAACGCCTTGTCTATCTCGTCCACCCACAGCACGGCGGGCGCCACCGATTCAGCCGTCATGATAGCGTGGCGGACATTGCTCTCGGACGAGCCGACCAGGCTTGAAAAAATGCGGCTGACGTCCAGGCGCAGCAGCGGCTGCTTCCAGGCAGCCGCGACGGTTTTGGCGCACAGGCTCTTACCGCAGCCCTGCACGCCTATCAAAAGCGCTCCCTTCGGGGCCGGCAGGCCGAAAGCCCGGGCTTTATCGGTGAAAGCGAGGTTGCGGCGAGCGAACCAGTCTTTCAGGAATTTGAGCCCCCCCACCCCGGCCAGCCCTTCTTCATAGTCAATATACTCCAGAACGCCGGATTTGCGGATGGTCTGCTTTTTCTCGGTCAGGACGCTCGGCAGCGCGCTTTCATCCAGTATGCCGCGCATTATGACGGATTTGGCAAGCACGTTCTCGGCCTCTTCCATCGTAAGTCCGGCCAGCGCTTTTATCAGCCGCTCCCTGGCGCCCGCGTCCAGCGCCACGCGGATCTTGCCTTTTTCTTTCAGTTCCACCGCCAGGTCGTCCAGATATTTCCCGATCTCGGCGTAAGAGGGCAGCGGCATGTCCACCACCGTCACGGCCTTTTCCAGTTCCTGCGGTATCCGGAGCTGCGGCGAGAGCAGTATCAGCGTCTTGGGGGATTTCCTGAGATGGCCGGCCAGGTCGCGCAGCAGCCGGACAACTTCGGGATTGGAAAGATAAGGATGAAAATCCTTGAAAATATAAATAGACGGGTCCACGCGCTCCAGCGTTTCCCGCAGGCCCGCCACGGGGTCGGTGGTTCCCTCGGTGAGAACTTTCTTTGACTGCAGCGAAGCCCCTGCCGGCGCGATGCCCCGCGTGACGGACCAGGTAAAAGCGTTCTTGCCCAGCTTTTTGGCGATACGGATGAGGCCTTCTTCTATGCGTTCCTCTTCCCAGCTTACTATGTTTAAAATAGGGTAACGGGCCCGGATCAGGGTCTCTATTTCGTCAAAGGTCCGTCCCTCAAGGCGCGCCGCCTGTAGCTGCCGGGTTTTCACCTTCGGATCGCCTACTGGAGTATCCATAGTTTTTTTCCCCTCCGCCGCATAGTATTTGAAAAGTATAACAAACTTCTCCGCAGGCTACCAATAGCGGCCTGATTCCAGCCGCTTTTTTGGTATTATAGTCAGGCTCTGGAGTCGGAATTTTTACGGAGTTACGGCGCGGCGCCCGCCTCATGCTCCAGTTTGCGCGAGGCGGCGTAGAAAAGGCTCATTGTCATCCAGGCCAGGAATTTTTCCCGCAGCCGCCAGAGGATGGCGACTGCGATGCAGCCTAAAAAGAATATTATGCCGGTGACCCGGGCCGCTTCCTCTTTCCCGGCGGCGGCAAAAAATATGGCCTGTCCGCACACGGCCAGAAGCAGGAAGCCGCTCCAGAACGGAGACGTCAGGGCCAGCTTGGACAACGGGTCAAAAATTTTATGGGAATACATCAGGCCGTGCGCCTTCAGGATGTCCCGCCGGGGCAGGTGCGTGGGCGCGCGGCCGTGGTCGCGGCCTTCACGCTTCAGGTAATGCGCGTATTCGGCGATAAGTTCGTCCGGGCGCGTGCCGAAAATGCGCAGGTCCTTCTCGCCGAAATCGCCGCGCGCGCCAACCGGAAACCGCAGGGTCGCGTCCTGCAGCAGCCCCGCCGCGGCTTTTTTCGCGCCCAGGAACTTTAAAAGGCGGGACAATCGTATGGCCGCTTTCATGCACGCGTTGCGGATCAGCCTGTCGGCGGCCGCGGCGAGATAAAAAGTGAACTGGCTTGTCTTCACCCGGATTCTCTCAAATCCCCCTTGTTCCCCCTTTACTTAAAGGGGGATATTCCTCTATCAATGGTTCTCTTCATTTTTCTCCTCTTCTTCGGCGCCGAGGCGTATGATAGTATACAAAAAAACTACCCGGTCCCCGCTTCCGGGGGCCGGGTCTCTCAAGCCCGAATCTGTTCTTGCTAAAAATTAATGTTGAAGCGCCGGCCGAGGTCGCTCTGCAGGTCCAGATCGTCTATGCGCATGGGCTGGGAGATCAGCTCAGCGGAAGCATCCTTGGTCCGTTTCTCGCCGGCGATCCTGGGGATGAACGCAGCCAGTTCCGAGATCTTAGTCACATCCTCGCCCCTGCCGGCGTTCTGGGCGTAAACGGCCATGGTCGTGCAGCCGCCCGGAGCCGGCTTAAAATCCTCGTCGCCCCTTACCAGGACGCCCTCTATAAGCCTGGTCTTGGCGCTGAACACCGGCGAGCCGGAATTGCCGCCGAAAGTGTCAAGGTCGGTGACAAAATAACCTTTGGGCGAAGCGTCGCGCACTTTGGCGCCGCCGGCTACCTTAAGCGGCAGGCCGACCGGATGGCCAATCACCACCATTTTAGCCCCTTTCCTCAGTTTCTGCTTTCTGTTCACCGCGAGCGGCTTGCGGCCCGTAACTTTCCGGTCCAGCTGCACCAGGGCGTAGTCGGGGCCGAGGCCCGCTGAACCGCCGTTTAAAGGTTCGGCGCCCTGGAACCTTTTAACGATCTTTGCGCAGGTATAGACGTCTTTCTCCGCTATCTTTACGGGAGCTTCGCCGCCTTCCGTTTTAACCGCGAAACCGAAAACTATTTTCGTGTCGCCGCACTGGGCCTCGTCGACGATGCAGTGCCCGGCGGTCATTACCAGGTTTTCGCCGACCAGCGAGCCGGAGCAGAACGCGCCTATGGGCTGTTCCCGGAATTTCTCGCCGGGGCAGAGATTGAGCCTGTCGCCGAATTTTACGGTCGCGAGGGAATGGGTTTTTGAAGCGGCGTCAAAACTGACGCTCCCGGCGCTCCAGAGCGAGACCACGGAATCGGACAGGGCTTTCATGCCGGCGCCGGCGGCGTAGTAGTCCACTCTGTCGTCTTTGCCGTAGATGCTTTTGCTTTCGGCAAAGTCTTCGGCGCATGCTGAAACCGGCAATAGCGGGGATATAGTCGCTAGGATCAGGACTGCTTTCAGTGTTCTTTTCATAATCTCTCCGGCCGCTTTTTAATCTGCTGCCTGTATGTTATACCCCATGGCTTGACTAATGTCAATGACCAGTAGGCCTAGACTCCCGTAGACTAAAGGCCCAGGACTGTATAGGTCTAAAGACCTATAAAGAGAAGGGATGAAGGATGAGGGATGAGGAGGACGGGTTACAGGCAGGCGAGGTAAAGCCGGACGGTGTGACTGTCTATGGCACGAACCGCGATATAACAGGTGAATAGTAATATAAGGGCGGAGGCGATAAGAAACCAGGGCTTCGGTCGTATCTCCGGCAGGGGTTCCTGGGCGGCTTCTTCCCAGGTCTTCCCGCGGCGCAGCCAGGTTATAAAATTATACATCACATAACATTCTACCGCGAAAAGCGGAAAACCTATATATCCCGCTGCCGGCATCTCAAAGAGCTTCCAGTTCCCGGCCAGCGGCACCGTATACACCCATTTGGCGCCAGCCTGGAAATTCCAGAATTCCCAGAGGAATCCGCAGATAAGCCCCGCCGCGGGAAGAAGGGCGAGCCTGCGCGGCTCCCCTTTTTCAAGGTCTTTGAGCAGGGATTTCAGGCCCAGCCGGTAATTTAAAGGTTCAAGCAGAAAGATAAAGGCTATCCAGATAGCCCCGAAAAAATACCGGGGCCGGATAAAAGGCAGGGCCAATAATACCCAGCCGGCCAGCTGCGTTTTCTTCAGCAGAGCGGGAGTCACCGCGAGTCTGCGCGTTTTAACGCCTTTAAAAAGGCCGAAAGTCTCAAGCAGTTCCATAGTTTCAAAAATGCCGGGCAGGACGGTGGCATAGGCAAGGAGATAACCGGTCCAGCGCAGGGTCCTGTCCGAGGGGACATACATGTAATGCCAGTTCTGGAGCCTGAGGTTCGCGAGTTCAAAAATAAACCAGATGAAGGCCGACCAGACGGCCAGAACCAGGAACTCTTCGGTCCGTGATACTATCAGGGAATCGCTCTTTATATGGTAGATGACCGCGTCCGCTATGAAGATATAGGCCCACCAGGCGAAAAGATAAAAAAGGTTATGAACGGGCTCTATTTCAAGATAATTCCCGGCAGCGCCGAACATGGCCAGCAGAATCCCCGCGTAGAGGATAAATTTAACTTTATAATCTTCAAACATAACGCTTGTTTACCGCCCGTACGCGGCGTCCTCCAGGCTGTCGTAGATCTTCATCTCGGCGGTGAGCCTGGTCACGTTCTGAGTCAGGTAAAGCGAAGTCTCCGAGGCCAGCCTGAAGGAAACATAATTATCGTCTAATGCCTTCCGCCTTTCAGCATTTCCAGAGCGTGCGGGATCAGGTCCAGGACGGCCTCCAGGGATTCTTTTACCGCTTTCGGGCTGCCCGGCAAATTGATGATGATGGTGCCTTTGCGTATGCCGGCTATACCGCGGGAAAGGGCGGCTTTTTTGGTTTTTTTGAGGCCTTCGGCGCGCATTAACTCGGGCAGGCCGGGGATGACTTTTTCTATTACCTGGGCGGTGGCCTCGGGGGTGACGTCGCGGCCGCTGAAGCCGGTGCCGCCGGTGGTTACCACCAAGTTCACTTTAAGTTCGTCGCAGTAATGCAGGAGTTTTTCCTTTATGGCGGCTGTTTCGTCCGGCACTATGTCGCAGGCGGCGGCGCGGCCGCCTATGGTTTTTACCATTTCGGAAACGAGTTTACCGCTTTCGTCTTCGGCTTCGCCCCGCGAACAGCGGTCGCTGGAGGTTAAGACTGCGATATTTATATGGTCTTCCATTCCGTTCTTCATCCTTCAGACTTTCAACCACGTCTCCCACCGCGATTTCTCCGCTTTCCAGCACTTCCCCGAAGATGCCTTCGCGGGGCATTATGCAATCGCCTGTCTGGTGGTAGATGGCGCAGCGTTTGTGGCATTCTTTGCCTATCTTTGAAATCCGGAGCACTGCCGTTTTGCCGACGCGGATTTTATCCCCGAGCTTGAGGGCGGCGAGGTCTATGCCTTCGGTGGTGATGTTTTCGGCGTAAATGCCGGGGCGTATCCGCACGGCGGCGTTCCTGGCTTTGGCCGCCGCTATCTGGCCGCGGACGCTTTCCATCGCCAGCAGGCTGACCTGGCGGACAGGCGTGCCGGCGTGGGCGTCGTCTTTTATGCCGTGGTTTTTTACAAGTGCGGCGGTCCGGGCCTGCTCTTTAGGCACGCCCTTCACGGCGCTGCGGTTTATTGAAAAAATTTTACCCATTATTTGCCTTTCCGCAGATACACTCCGCTTTTGCCGCCGGACTTTTCCAGCAGAAAGACTTCGCTGATTTCCAGATCTTGCGCGAACATCTTGCACATGTCGTAGATGGTCAGGGAGGCGACGGAGGCGGCTACCAGCGCCTCCATTTCCACGCCGGTTTTGCCGGTTGAGCGGGCTTCGGTTTTTACGAGGATGCCGGTTTTGTCCGCCTCAAATTCCACGCCCACATAATTTAGCGGGAGGTTATGACAGAGCGGGAGCAGGCCGGCGGTATTCTTGGCTGCCAGTATGCCCGCAAAGCGCGCGGCTTCAAGGACATTTCCCTTGGGTATCTTGTTAGCCTGGATAAGGCCGATTATCTCGGCGTTCAGCTTTATATAAGCCTGCGCCCTGGCTAGCCGCCGGGTATTTTTTTTCGCGCTGATATCTATCATAAATTTGTCTTCCCCCCCCTTCATCCCTCATTCTTCATCCTTCGGAAATCGCCATGCGATTTCCGTCTATCCCCCCAGGCTGCTCATTTCTATGTGGCCGGTGGAGGCGGAGTCTTTCTTATATTCAGATTTTATCAAAAAAGCATTTTTAATATAATCAACCAGCGCATCATCGTCCGCGCTCTCGCGCAGCGACTCCCGCAGGCTGTGGGTGGGCGGGGAGAACAGGCAGGGGTAGATTCTGCCGGCGCAGTCCATGCGCACGCGGTTGCAGGAGCCGCAGAAATAGCCGCTGCGGCCGCTTATGAAGCCTATTTTCCCTTTTGCGCCGGCAAGGGCGTAAACGCGGGCGGGGCCGCCGCCGTTGCCGGCCGGGACCCGGACCAGCGGGCCAAAGGCGTCCTCTATTTTTTTCCTGGTTTCCGCCGTGGTGAAAAGGGCGCGCGAAAACCCGGAGGAACGCTTATTGGCCGGGAAAAATTCAATAAACCGCACGGTTACAGGGTAAGCAGCCGACAGTCCGGCGAAATCCGCCACCTCGCCGTCGTTTATGCCTTTCAGTATAATTACGTTCAGCTTTACCTCTGTGAAGCCGGCGGCAAGCGATTTCATCATCCCGTCCCAGACTTTATCCAGCCCGTCATAGCCGGTTATCTCCCTGAAAGTTTTTCGGGAAAGGGTATCCAGGCTGATGTTCACGCGGTCCAGACCGGCTTCGCGCAAATCCCCGGCCAGTTCCCCGAGGAGCAGGCCGTTGGTGGTCAGCGCCAGTTCCTGAAGGCCCGGTATGGCCCGCACCAGGCGCACCAGCTCCAGCACGTTTTTCTTTATCAACGGCTCGCCGCCGGTCAGGCGTATTTTTTTAATCCCCGCGCGGACAAAAGCTGCCGCGGCGCGGGCTATTTCCTCGTGGCGGAGCAGGTCCTCGTGCGGCAGGAAGCCGTTCTTTTCCAGCGGCGTGCAATAGATGCAGTTAAGGTTGCATCTGTCGGTCAGGGATAAGCGGAGGTAGTCTATGCCCATGAAATAAACTTCGCCTTTTCTTTCTTCTTTAGGGAGCCGCCCTCTTTTACCATAGCAAAGCCGCCTGCCCCGGCTAGAGCCAGGATATCGGCGGAACCGTTATTGGAGACTTCCGTCAGCGAATACCCGGTCTTGCCGCGCACGGTTGAAAGTACCAGGGCGCGGCGCGGCGTGCGCGGCTCGAATTTTCCGGAGCAGACGCCTGTTTTAAATCCGGGTGCGTAATCCCGGCGGCCGCCCATTTTGAGTATAGCCGGCCTTATGTAAACGAGATACGCCAGAAAATTAGCCACCGGGTTGCCGGGAATGCCGAATACCAGCTTCCTGCCTTTGACGCCGAAGAACATGGGCTTGCCCGGGCGTGTTCTGACATTGTGGAATATTTTTTTAACCCCCAGTTCCCTCAGCACGCCCGGCACCAGGTCGTAGTCGCCCATAGAAACGCCGCCTGAGATAAGCGCTATGTCGGCCTTGAGGGCCTTAGCCAGGGCCGCCCGCATCTTTTTGGCGTCGTCCCGCACTATGACGGGCGCGGCAATTATGCCGTCGGTCTTCAGCATGGCCGAAAGCATGGGCCCGTTGCTGTTATAAATGCGGTTTTTGCCCAGCTTCGCGCCGGGCGGCACGATTTCCCCGCCGGTATTTATAAGCGAGACTTCAGGCAGGGCGCCGGTCTTAACCCGGCCGCGGCCCACGGCTGCCAGCGCGGCTATGTGCGAAATGGATATTAGAGTTCCGCGGGGCAGTATCTTCTGCCCTTTCTTTATATCCTCGCCGCGCCGGGCTATATTGGAGCCTCTTTCTATTCCTCCCTCGAATTTTACCAGGCCGCCTTTCTCGCTGGTGTGTTCCACCATGACCACCGCGTCGGCCCCGGGCGGCACCGGCGCTCCGGTCATTATCTTCACGCATTCGCCGGGGCGCAGCTTTCCCTTAAAGGCTTCGCCGGCCTGCAGGAGGCCCGCGCGGCGCAGTTCGCGGCTTTCAGCCAGGTCCGCCGCGCGCACGGCGTAGCCGTCCACGGCTGATTTATTGAAAGGCGGCATGTCCAGGCCGGAGCGTATGTCCTCCAGCAGCACGCGCCCCACGGCGTCCTCTATGCGCGTCAGCGCCGGCGGCCTCGGCTTCGCGCGCCTGAAAACCGCCGCCATGGCTTCTTCAAAAGTTATCATCGCGGTTACCTCTTTATTAAATGCGCGGCCGTGGCTTTGAACGAGGCGAACACTTCGTCGCCGGGCTTAAGCCCCAGGTCGTCCAGAGACCGCTTCGTCACCGCGGCTATCAGGTTAAATCCGCAGTCTATGGAAAGCCTGTGCTCAAGCCGCCACGGCTCCACGGAAGTTATCCTGCCCCTGAAGTGATTGCGCATGCTGTCGGCTTGCGCAGTCCTTGACACCGAAACCGCTTCCGGCCTGACGCACAGCAGCACGCTGTCCCCGGCAGCGCAGCCGGACACGGCTTCCAGCATATTGCCGTCCACCCGCACCGAGCAAAGGTTGCCGCTCTTGGCCGTTATCTCGCCGCCCAGCAGGGTTTCCACTCCGACGAAATCGGCCACCTCTTTTGAAACCGGCCGCGAGAAAAGCTCCTGCGGAGAGCCCCGCTGGAGCAGTCGCCCGTCCTTTATCACAGCCAGGACATCGGCCAGCGCCAGCGCCTCTTCCTGGTCCTGGGTTACCAGCACCACGGTGGTTTTTGCCGCCCTGGTTATCCTGCCCAGATCGCAAATTATCGTCTCTTTAACGCGTGCGTCCAGGCTTGAAAACGGCTCATCTAGCAGCACCAGCCGCGGCCGGGTGACGAAAGCCCGCGCCAATGAAACGCGGTGCCGCTCTCCCTGCGAGAGCTGGGTCGCGCTACGGTCCCGCAGGTAAGTTATCTTAAAGACTTCCAGCATCTCCGCCACCTGCCCGGAGTCCCGCTCCCCCCTGAACTTAAGCGGCAGCGCGATATTGTTGCGCACTGTATCGTTTACCAGGTACGGCCGGGAGAAAAGATAGGACATTGAGCGGCGAAGCCCCGTCCTGCCCGACGGGGGGAGGGCGTTCCTGCCGGCTATCTCAAGCGCGCCCGGTTTTGCCTCCTCGAGCAGCGCCAGGATATTAAGAAGGGTGGTCTTGCCCGCCCCGTTGGGCCCGATTATGGCGAAGATCTCGCCCTCCCCGACGTCAAGGGAAGCGATGTCCAGGGCGAACCCGGACGGCAGGCGGAAATTCAGATCTTTAAGCTTTATCATTCAGCGCGCGCCTTTTGCTGCTGTATGAACGTCAGCGCCATATTTATAAGGAAAGTGAGGCCCAGCAGGATAAGGCCCAGCGCTATCGCTCCATCGAAATTGCCCATCTGGGTTTCCAGCACCGTGGCCGTGGTCAGGACCCGCGTCTGGTGCCGGATATTCCCGCCCACGATCATCACCGCCCCCACTTCCGAGATAATGCTGCCGAAGCCGGCTATCACAGCCGCCAGAATGGAAAGTTTCAGCTCCTTAAGGCAGACCCACAGCGCCTGCCATTGCCCCGCGCCCAACGTGAGCATCTGCAGATAAAACCTGCGGTCAAGGCTCTGCATGGCGGACAGCGAGAGCCCGGTAATGACGGGAGTGGCTATGATCACCTGGGCCAGCACCATGCCAGTGGGAGTATAAAGCCAGCCCAGGAAACCCAGCGGGCCGTTCCTGGAGAGTAAAAGCATGGCCGCGAGCCCCACCACCACCGGCGGCAAGCCCATGCCGGTATTTACCAGGGAGATGACTATTTTTTTAAACGGGAATTTTTTTATCGCCACAAGGCTCCCGAGCGGCACGCCTATGGTTACGGAAACTGCGGTGGCGAAAACGGAAACAAAAAGAGAAAGCCTCACTATGGAGTAAACTTCCGCGTCCCCGTTGACCAGCAGGAAGAATCCTTTAAGCAAGCCGTCGAATATAAATCCCATACGCTATTTCGCCGCTTCGCTTTTTCCCGGATAGTCGTAGATGAAAAGCGGTCGGCCGTATTTTTCCACGCCGTATTTCCCTGCTATTTTCCTGGTTTTTTTTGAAAGCAGGAAATCAAAGAACGCCCTGGCCCCGGCCGCGTTGACCCCGGGGAATTTTTCCGGGTTTACGAGTATGAGGCTGTAGCGGTTCAGCAGCGCCTCGTCGCCTTCGCAGAGGATCCGCAGGCTGAGGGTCTTCTTAAGCGACAGGTAGGTGGATCTGTCGGCCAGGCAATAGGCCTCCTTCTCATTGGCTATTCCCACGACAGCGGCCATGCCCTGCCCGGCCTCTATATATTTTTCCGGGGCCGGCTTTACCCCGGCCGCGTCCCATAGTTTCAGTTCCATTTTATGCGTTCCGGATTTATCGCCCCGGGAAACGAAAAGCGCGCCGGCGGCGGCGATTTTCGCGAAAGCGCCGGCCGCTTTTTTTTCGCCCTTTATTTCAGCCGGGTCCGGCGCGGGTCCGAGCACCACGAAGTCGTTATACATGAACGTGGTCCTGTTCCTGCCGTAACCCTCAGCCACGAACCGCTTTTCCTCATCCGGGCTGTGCACCCATAAAATATCGGCCTCGCCCGTTTTGCCGAGCTGCATGGCCTGCCCCGAGCCTACGGCCACCGCCTTCACAATATACTCCCCGCCTTTATGGAAGGCGGCTATCAGCACATCCAGCAGGCCGGTGTCCTGCACGCTGGTGGTGGTGGCCAGTATTATGGTCCTGTTCTTCGCCGGCTTCGCCTCCGCCCGCGCATAGCCGCAGAAAACCGGCGCGGCCAAAACTGCCAGGCATAAGATCTTCCTGAACATTTAATTTTCCTCCAAAATAAACCGAGAATGGACGAAGTTAATTATATAAAATGCGCGTTTATCACTTCAAACACGACCTGCCGGCAAAAAGGGGTCAGAGTTTCTTGCCGAGGTCGCGGGTGGCTATCAGGTCCGCGTCCAGACCCAGGAAATTGGGGGCTATAACGGAGCCTGTCCTGACCGGGGAGATGAGGGTCATCCGTTTCACGGCCTTCATGGCCTCCAACAGCTTTGACTTCGGGATGGGTTTATTGGTGCGCACCGGGAGCATCTTGAGTTCCAGGCGGCTGGTCAGAACCGTGGTGGTCAGCGTGCGCATGGGGGATTCCACTTCCCGCTTCGCGTATTTTTTGCCGCGGGGACATTTTTGGCCCGTAACGGAAATGAGGCGGCGGCCGCCGACGCCCGCCGTCAGCCGGCAGCCCTTGGGGCATTCTATGCAGGTCATAAGGCGTTTCATAAGATTTGCGTTTGAGTGTTCCAGCGCGTCTTTAAATACTCCGCGGCCATTTTGCCGGCCTTCTCGCTGTCGCGGCTGACCCAATCCACCAGATCGTAAATCTTGCAGGCGTTCCCGCAGGCGAAGATGCCCGCAATGGAAGTCAGATTCACCTCAGGGGCGATGGGGGTATTGGTCGCGCGGTCTATTTCGGCCCCGGCCAGCTCAAGCAGCTCGTTCTCCGGTATCAGGCCGACGGAGACAAGGACCGTGTCGCACGCGAGAGCGAAACCCGTGCCCGGCTTTTCATTAAAATTTTTATCCACCTCTACCACGTCCACTTTTTCCACCCTGTCCGCCCCGTGGATCTTCGTTATCTTATGGCTCAGGTAGAGGGGAATGCCGTAATCCTCCAGGCACTGGACCACGTTGCGCGCAAGCCCGCGGCTGGTCTTCTGTATCTCGATGACCGCTTTAACCTTCATCCCTTCCATGACCATGCGCCTGGCCATGATAAGGCCTATGTCTCCGGAACCGACTATGACGGCTTCCCTCCCGGGCAGCCAGCCTTCAATGTTAATCATTTTCTGGGCGAGACCGGCGGGATAGACGCCCGCCGGGCGGGAGCCGGGGATGTGGATCATCTCGCGGGTGCGCTCGCGGGCTCCGGTCGCGAGGATGACAGCCCCGGCCTCTATCTCTTCAAAGGCTCCCGGCCTCAGGTATGAGAGCAGTTTTTCTCCGGTGAGCTTTACCACGAAGGAGCGCAGGCTGACCTCTATTTCAGGCGAGTCCCCGACCATTTTTATAAAACGGCCGGCGTATTCCGGGCCCGTGAGCTCGGCTTTGAACCGGTGCAGGCCGAAGCCGGGATGAATGCACTGGTTAAGAATGCCGCCCAGATACTGATCGCGTTCAAGGAGGAGTATATCCCTGACGCCGCTCTTATTGGCGGCCAGAGCCGCGGCCATGCCGGCCGGCCCGCCGCCCACTATAACAAGTTCCCGTTTAGAAGCCATCCGAAAACCCCTTCGCTATCAGTTCGCTGCCGGGGCCGCGTTTGGTGATCTTTTCCGCCGCAAGCCCCAATTCTTCCTGTATGATTTTGACGATGCGGGTAGTGCAGAAACCGCCGTGACAGCGCCCGGCCTGCGCCCGCGTGCGGAACTTGATCCCGTCCAGAGTCCTGGCGCCGGACTTTATGGCGTCCCGTATCTCCCGGGCCGAAACCAGCTCGCAGCGGCAGACGATGTCGCCGTACGCGGGCTCCTTCTTTATGAGTTTCCCGGTTTTTGAAAGCGGTATCTGAAAGAGGTGTATGAACTTTTTGCGGTTGCGGTGAAAATCCTTACGGGGCGGGAGTTCCAAGCCGTTGCGCGCCAGGAGGTCGCGCACGTAATTCGCTATTGCCGGGGCGGCTGTCAGGCCCGGAGATTGGATCCCGGCGACATTGATCAAGCCGGGGACCCTGTCTTCATGGCGGATCAGAAAATCAGGTCCGCAAACGGGCCGCAGGCCGGCGAAGTAGGCTATGATGTCGCTTTTGGAGATGGAGGGCATTATGCGGCGCACGCCCTTTAGCACTTCGGCCAGGCCTTCGTCGGTGGTGGACAGGTCGCCCTTATCTCCGATGTCGCGGGCCGTGGGTCCTATCATCGGGTTGCCGTCCGAAGTTCTGATTATCAGTATGCCCTTGGAATCCGGAGCGGGCAGCGGAAAAATGAGGTGGTTGACGAGTTGTTCCCGCTTTTTGTCCAGAAGATATTCCTCGCCTTTGCGGGGGGTGATTTTGAACCCTGCCGCGCCGGCCAGCGCCGATATTTCATCCGCGAAAAGCCCGGCGGCGTTCACCAGGAAACGGGTCTTGAAAGTTTTTCCGGCGGCCGTCACTGCAAAACGGCTCTCTCCGCCTTTCAGACGTTTTATTGCCGTGACCTTGTGGGAAGTTTTCAGTTCCACGCCGTTCTTCACGGCGTTTTCCACCAGGGCGTAGACAAAGCGGTAAGGGCTTATTATGCCGGCGGAGGGGACATGCAGCGCGGCCCGGACCGCAGGGCCCAGCCCCGCCTCATGGGCGTTCAGCCAGAGCCGGTTGACGAGCCGCATGCCTTCCACGCCGAGCGCCCGGCCCTCCCGCCGTATCTTTTCAAGCTCAGGCAGGTCTTTAAGGTCGAAGATAACTATAAGCTGGCCGCACGGGATGAAATTAAGGCCCAGGTCTTTGGCGAGCCCGCCGCGCAGCAGGCGGTTGCCTTCCACGCACAGGCGGCCCTTAAGCGAGCCGGGCGGGTTCTGCGTACCGGCATGGATTATGCCGCTGTTGGATTTAGAGACGCCGAAAGCGGGCTCCGCCTCCTTTTCCAGGATGAGGGTCTTTAATTTAAACTTGGAAAGCTCCCGGGCGACGGCGGAGCCGGTTATCCCGGCCCCCACAATAAGCACGTCATAGTTTTTCATGCAATTTTCGGGCTAGGAGCCTGTCCGACATAAGGCTTTCATGGCGAAATTGACGATTTTGATGACGAGCCGAAGCGACGCGAAACGAGCAGGCTCGTCGGAGCCTGTAAATTGAGCGGCGCAAAGGCGTAGTCCAAAAGCGACAATTGC
>JACQYT010000133.1 GCA_016208085.1 Elusimicrobiota bacterium
CGATTCTTGCAGAAGCCGGCCCTGTATAAGGAAAGATTGTTCCATTCCTTATATAGTACCAAGAAGGATGTGCGCGAGTCCAGCAAAAAATAAAATTTGACCGCAGCGGTCAGAAAATGGTCAAATGACCTGGGTAGTTACAAAAATACACGACTATCGCGCAGGGCCGATGAAAATAGCCTTTATCTCGCCGCCGTCAGCGGTCATCAAGCATGACTGATATGAAAAAATTACCGGTTTTGCCGTGCCTCCTCGCCTCCGCCCTCTGCGCCCTCCCCCGGGTCCCGCTGCGCGCGGCCGGAAACGCCGCCCAGGCCGTAACCCCGGATTATAATATCATCATGATCGTCGTGGACTGCCTCCGAGCGGACCATCTTTCCTCCTACGGCTACTACAGGAACACAAGCCCCAATATTGACGCCCTGGCCGGGGGGGCGGCGGTGTTCAGGCAGGCCGTCGCCCAGGCCCCGACGACGCTGCTCAGTTTCGCGTCAATGTTCACCTCCAGGAACGTGCCGGCCCACGGGGTCAACGCCCTGGACAAAGCCTTAAGCGATTCGGCTTTGACCCTGGCGGAAATTCTCAGGATACACAATTACAAGACTGCGGCTTTCATGGGCGGGCTGCTCCTGAACCCGCTTTTCAAGCTGGACCAGGGTTTCGACGCCTATTACCATCTTAATTACACTACCGCCTCGTTCAAAGACACTCTGCCCGCGGCGCTCGGCTGGGCAAAAGAAAGGAACGGCAGGCAGGAGAAATTTTTCCTGGTGGCGCACGGCAACGACCTTCACACGCCCTATGTTTTTCCCGCTTCTTCGCTCTACGACAGGGGTTTCAAAGCGAACCGCAGGCTGAAGTCCATTCCCGAAGCCGAATCCCGGGTCTTTGCGGTCTATAAACGGAAACTGCTGCTGAAAAAGGCGGGTGAAGTGATAAAACTCAGCGACGACGACGTGAACCATATCGTCGCCAGATATGACGAGGGGATACGTTACGCGGACGGGCTTATCGGCGATTTTCTGCGCGGGCTGCGCTCGGAAAAACTGCTTGACCGCACGATTCTTATTCTGACCGCCGACCACGGCGAGGGGCTTTTCGACCATGACTATTTTTTCCACGATTTCAACCTGTACGACGACACGCTGAGGGTCCCTCTGATAATAAAGGTCCCGGGAACGGGGAAAAAAGAAATAGCGCGGCAGGTCCGGCTGATAGACCTTATGCCCACCCTGCTGGAACTGGCCGGGATAGGCCCGGCCAGGGACGCCCGGGGGAGCAGCTTTAAATCCCTGCTCTCCGGCGAAGGAGCGGACCCGGAGGCCGGCCGGGCTGCCTTCAGCGAGAGCAGCGTGGGAGGGAAAGCGATACGCTCCGGCGGGTGGAAATTGATCTGGTCCGCGAAAAAGACGGAACTCTACTATCTTAAAAAAGATCCCGGGGAGCGCGACGATCTGGCGGGGACCGAAAAAGAGACGGCGGAAGCTCTTAAGAAAGCGCTGTTAGACGGCCTGGCGGCGGATGAAAAAGACGCCCTGAGCGAGGCGCTGCCCTCCGGCGCCGGATTCACGGCGGCCATGGCCAGAACCGACGCGGAGCAGCGTGAACTATACGAGAAACTGCCGGGCTGCGGCGACACGCGGATGGCTCCGCGGTAACCGGCCTGGTGGAACGCCTGCAGACGCCGGGCAGCCGGCTATGAAAAAGAACGAACCGATAATCTGCATAACCAGCCGCTGCGACCAGCGGTGCGTTTTTTGCTCGCGCGGCGGCTGTAACCCCGTTGATTCCCCGGGCCGGATAAAAAGGCTGATAAACATGTTCAAGGACTCCATCTGCGTGGAAGGCGGCGAGCCTGTTTTATCCAAAGACCTGTTTAGATGGATCGCCTACGCGAGGAAGCGGGGCGTCAGGGATATCATACTCGTCACGAACGGCACGAAGCTCGGGAGGGCGGATTTTGTGCGGGCCCTGCTGAAGGCCGGCGTGACGATGTTCAACGTGCATCTCCCTGCGCACAACGCCGGGCTGTTCGACCTGCTGACCCGGACAAAGAGCACTTTTGAAAAAAGGGTCGCCGCCGTCAGGAATCTGATAGCCGTCGCCGGGGGCGGCAGGGTCCGGCTGACGCTGGTCGTGAATTCGCTGATAGGGCGGTTCCTGCCGCAGTACGCCGGGTTCGTTGCGGAAAATTTCCCCGGCATACTCTACATCGAGATAAACATGATAAAGGTGCTGGGGCATGTTGAAAAGCAGACCTGGCTGGTGCCGCGTCTGGCCGCCGTAATGCCGGAGCTCATAAAGGCTTTCAAGGTGTTCGATAAACTCGGGATAAAGTTCCTGACCGACGGGTTCCCGCTCTGCCTGGCCCCCGGCTATGAAGACCGCGCGATAGACACTTTCAAGCTCGGCCATCTCAAAAGCGCGCTCTACCTCGGGGAAAAAGAACACTGCCCGGCCTGCAAAAAGTGCACGCTTAAAAATATCTGCCCGGGGCCCAGGACCGATTATCTTAGGCTTTACGGCCCGGCCGGGCTTAAGGCTTCAAAAAAGGACCCCGGCCCCATCGTCGAAAGGGCCGCCAACCAGCTGAGCTAGTATACGCGGCGCTAAATTCTGAGCGGGTTTTTGAGCGATGATTTTGCAAATATTAAGCGGACTAACATCTGCTTGTAGCGGGCGGATTTATCTGCCAGGAAAATGTCGCATAAATGCGACCGCTACAAATCATGAAACCCAATCAGAATTTAATGCTATGTACACTAGCCCGAAAACAGCCATGGACGTTTTTTAGCATGAAAAAATTCTTCTTCTCCCTGCTCTGGGACTGCAACGAGGACTGCCTTTTCTGCGCCAAGGGGAAGGCCCCGGAAGGCGTAAAGCGCCGCTTTTCAATGAGCGAATGCGCCGCCCTGCTCAGGAAGAAGAGGCTGGAAGGCTGCGACGCCGTCTCGCTGGACGGGGGCGAGCCGACGCTGCTGGCTTACCTGCCGGACGTGATACGGACGGCTTCGGGCCTGGGGTATTCCCAGATACATCTGCTGACCAACGCCGTGGCGCTGTCCGGCCCGGAGAAGGTCGCCGCGATAAAGCGCGCTTCGGGCCCCGCCAGCCGCCTGAAGCGTTTAGGCGTCTGCGTGTCGCTCCACTCCCACGAGCGGAGGATATCGGAAACACTCACCGGGTCGTCCGGCACCTTTGAAAAGACGGTGCTGGGCATTCGGAACCTTGTTTCGGCCGGCATCCGCACCACGGTATACCACCTGATAACCTCGCTCAATTACAGAGCGCTGCCGGCGTTCGCGGATTTCGTTATAAACGATCTGCGCGGCGTCGGAGGCGTGACCTTTTCCTATATTTATCCGGCCTCGCGCAAAGCGGAGAACCTGCGCCTCTACCCGAGGCTTTCAAAGGTCGCCCCGCAGCTTTCGCGCGCGGCTGAAAAGCTGAGGGCGAAAGGCCTGGAAGTGAGCATGAGCAACTGCGGCCTCATCCCGGTCTGCCTGCTGGGCGGCTGCGAAACGCTGTTCACGGACACGGTCATCGACAACAATATCAGCTCCGAGACCTGCGATACCTCCAAGACCGAGTCCCTCCCCTTTTTCACGGAGCTATTCAATAAGCGGAACAAGACCAAGCCTCCCTCCTGCGCCGCGTGCGCGCTGGACCCGGTCTGCGGCGGCATCTGGAAGTTCTACGCGGAGCGCCGCGGCACGGCGGAGCTGAAGCCGCGCTCGCGGAAAGATATGCTCGGGCTGCCGGCGTCCGGCGGGACCGCCGCGCTGGCGTTTGAAAAGGACACGGGCTGGGAAGACCCGGTTTCCGCGCTGCTGGTGCGGCTGCTGGACCTGCGGTACCGCGGATTCGACAAAGCGAAGATAAAGGGTTTTAAGGGAGAGGCCGCCGCTAAGACCGCGGCCGTCAGGAAGTTCGCCCTGAATACGGGCTTTTCAAGGATTACTTTCTCCTAAGGAGCCGGGGGAAATCCGCTCCGTCCTCCGCCCCTAATCCGTCGTGTCGCCGAAAAAAGCGGATAATTCGCAACCGCTTTCCCCGGGTTTCACGGTTCGCCGTAGCGCTGAATTTTATTATAACATGTATGCCGAAGGCCGCGGTATTGCATATGAAAATAGCTTTTCTTACGCCCTCGCCCATCGTGCTGAAACACGACTGGTACAGGGATCTCCTGTATCAGAAGGTCGGAGTGCCCAATCTTGCCGGCTACCTGAAAAGAGCCGGTTTTTCCGACATCAGCCAGTATGATTTCAACAACCAGGTACGGCTGGCCTACGCTGAAAATCCGGAGCGGGTGAAGCTGATGCTCTACGCCTCGGACGAGGCGGTAAACCGCTTTCTCCGGACCGACGACCGGCGCATTCGGGAACAGACGGAGTTCCTGCTGGACGCGCTTAACGTGGAGCAAAAAGACCTGTTCGGGATTTCCTTAACCCATTTTCTCGGAGACAACCGCGAAATCGGCCTCGGAATAAATCTGGCCAAATGCCTGGCCAGGACGCTTAAAGAACGCTTTCCCGAAGCGGTCATAGCCCTGGGCGGCCTTCAGAATATGTCCCTCGCATTTCAGGGCGACGACTACCGCAAGATTCTGAAGGACTGCCCGGACATAGACTACGCCGTCTGCGGGAACGCGCACAGGGCCATGGCCGGCATCTGCAGAGCCGTGGAAAAGAACGTCCCGTTAAAGGCCCCGGGCGCCGGGGATTTCAGCTGTGAAACCATCAACGAGAATGTCCTTGTACAGGCGGGGGAAGGCGCGGCCCCGCAGGAGGCGCTCAGCCATTATTTCGAGCTTCTGCCGGATTCGGAGGTAAAGGATCCCTCGGTGCCCGCGGGGTTTCCCGCTTACGACAAGGCCAACAGCGCGGCTTACAGCTATACCGGCGGGGAAATACGCGGATTCTACCATCTCCCCGCCTCCCTCGAAAAATATTCACGGCGGGGTTTCCCGGACAATTACCTGACCCTGCAGGTCAGCTTCAGCGAAGGCTGCCCTTTCAACTGCTTTTTCTGCAGCAGCGCGCGCACCGGACTTTTTGCGCTGGACATAGGCGAATCCATACGGATACTTAAAATCCTGAAAGAGGAGTTGGGCTGCCGCCACTTCCTTTTTTACAATCCCAACTTCAATCCCACCTACAAATACGCGCGAGCTTTCCTCCAACAGCTGATCAAAGCCGGCCTCGGAATACTCTGGGCCGATTGCTTCAACCTGCGCAATATGGACCGCGACCTGATAGCCATGATGCGCGAAGCCGGCGTCATTAAGGTAGTGGCCGGGGTGGAATATCCGACGCGGCGGATGCTCAAATACATAAACAAAGGGCTTTCCCTGGAAAAAATCTACAGGAACCTGGAAGAGCTGCATAAGGCCGGGATCTGGAACCATGTGCTGCTTATAACCGGCCTGCCCACCGAGACCTCAGACGACGTGCATGAAATGGAGGACTGGCTGAAAGCGACCGGTGACCTGGTCAATTCTTACACCGTCGGCTCGTTCCACATGGTGGACGGGTCCCCGTTTCATGACAATCCGGAAAAATTCGGTTTTAAGCTTAAAGAAGCCATGCAGCTTTACTGCCAGTCGGCTTTCGACGAGGACGGCGGGCCGGCCTGGAAGGAAAAGGAACGCCGGAACCGGCTTTCCAACGAGCATATCCGGCAGTTCATAGACGGCCTGAAGAAAAGCCGCAAACCCACCGCCGCCAGGATGGACGACTCGCACCTGCTGATGTACCTGTACCGCGCGCTGGGCCACGGCAGGAAAAAACTTATAGAAAAACTCTACGAGGAGGCCTATACCGTAAATCCGCATATAGCGGCCGCCTACTCCCGGCTGCGCGCCCAGGCCCTCTCCCCCGGCTCCGGGCTGAATTTGCTGCTGCGCGCCGGCGGCGCGGCCATGCGCCTGGGATCCGCGAGCCGCGAAAGTTTCGCTTTCACGCTGGAAAAGGGAGGAACGGCCCTCTCCTGTTCGGTGATTGCCAGAAGCGAGGACATCCTGATAAACCCGGCGGACAACCTGGTACACGGGAATTATTTTGTGCTGCGCTCCGACGGGCACAGGCAGAACGGGCGCAGCAATTCGGAACTGGCCGCTGTTATAGCCGCGCTGGGAGCCAGGCTTACCGTTGATAACGTTCCTGCCGCCGGGGGCAAACTGCGCCTTCTGCTGGAGTCGGCCGAAGGCAAAGCCAGGTTTATAATATCGCTTAACAGCCGCCCCCCCGCTTTCAGACATGAAATCGTTTGCGGAAAGCTTGCCAAAAAAGCCCTTGACAGGATCGCCGTCCTGCTGCTGGCCTCCGCCGGCGCCGGAAAAACCGGAGCCGCTTCCGCGCCGAAAGACGCCGCGGCGATAAAAAAGCTTCTTCCTGAAATCCTGAACGCAGCCGAATCATGGCGCTAAGGAGCCGTTAAGAAATAACTGATACGTTTGGAGGCACAGCTTTGAGCCGGATGCAAGGCGCGACGACGATGGTGTAGCAGGGCTACATTGAGGAGGAGCAACGCAGCAGCCGGCCAAAGATGTGCCTCCCCCAGGGGGCTGACCGCTTTTGGGCTGCAACTGCGTCTCTCGTCGCTTGCGTAGCGCTGCTACGCCGCGTTCCTCGTTCCTTGTTTCGCCGCAAAATCGGTCAGCCAAATGTGCCAGTTATTTCTTAACGGCTCCTAATGCCCTGCCTGAAAAACACGCGCACAGCGGAGCGATTCTGCAAGGTTAAAATGGTAAGATAACCTGGAAATGCCCCCTTCGTTGAAAAAAGAATGGATAAGCGAACAGCTCTGCGTGCCGATGGCGCGCACCTGCAACCTTTACTGCGTCTATTGCCAGGAACCGCCGGGCGGCGACCCGGTTCCTAGGAAAAAAGTCGCTTCCGGGATACGGAAAAAGGGCGTTAAAGCGGTAAGCCTGGAGGGCGGCGGCGAACCGACCACGAACAGGGATTTTTTCGAGTGGATAAGAACGCTTAAAGCGGCCGGAGCGGAGCACTTCATGCTGTCCACCAACGCCGTGGCGCTTGCGGACTCTGAATTCTGCCGCAGGGTGGAGAAGGCCGTAGATTATTTCACGGTCAATTTCCCCGCCTCGGACCCGGAGACCTACCGGAAGGCCACCAGGAGCGTCAAGTTCGCCATGGCCTTAAAGGGGCTTGAAAACCTGAAAGCCCTGGGCGCGGAGCGCAAAATACGGCTCTTCCACATCATCTTCAGGGACAACTACCGCCGCCTGCCGCTCTTCGCGGACTGGGTGATAAAGAATTTTCCGGGGCTGGCCTTCGTCAACTTCACTTTCGTGCGCAACGCCGGGCGGGTCAGGGACAGCCGGGACATCGTCCCGCGCTACACAGACGCGGAGCCCTACCTGAAGCTGGCGCTTGCCAAGCTCAAGCTTAAGGGCTTGAAAGCCGTGATCCAGAACATGCCCCTGTGCAGGCTCCGCAATTTTGAGGGATTTTCTTTTGAGTTCCAGCGCTGGCGCAGGGGCGATCGCATCCTGGAGGCCGGCATAGCGAAAAAAGCGAAGAACCCCGCCTGCGGGCGCTGCTCCCTGGCCCCCGCCTGCTGCGGCGCCAGGGCCGATTATCTGAGGATCTACGGGAACAGGGAATTAAAGGCTTCCAATAAGAAGCCGGGAAGCATCGGTTCGGAGGCGTTCTAGTGTAGTGCTTCCAACGCTTCTTGACATTTGCGCTATTAGTAAAAAGGGCTTTTTGCCAAGTATTTGTCAATGAGAATCAAATGTAAAGCCATATGCGACGCACTACACTAGTGTTCTAGACAAATGAAAATAGTGTCCTGTTTTTCAGACCTTAAAGAACTGGAGCCGCTGACCGGCGCCGGCGCGCAGGAGTTTTATACGGCGGTTTCGACGCTGCCGGCTTTCGGCCCCGGCTTCCTGAGCGGCGCCGCGCTGAAACCGGCCATAAAAAGGGTCCACGCGCTCGGAAAAAAAATAGCGCTCGCCGTCAACGCCATATACGCCCCGGCGACGGTTAAAAAACGCGCCGCCATCATGGAACGGATACGGGAGCTGGACGATCTCGGAATGGACGCCTTCATCGTTTCCAACCCTTATATCATCGGCATGTTCTCCGACCGGGCCCGGCCCCTCAGGGCAAAGCTCTATCTGAGCTCGGTGCAGCCGGTCTTCAACAGCCTGACCGCCGCTTTTTTTGCCGGCCGTTCCGGCTTCTCCCGCGTCATTTTGCCGAACCAGCTGACGCCGTCCGAGGCGCGCAAGATCCTCGCGTTCTGCGGGGAGCGGGGCATCGAAACCGAGATCTTTGATTACCGTTTTTTCGGCTGCCCCTTCGTGAACGGCCGCTGCCAGCTGCACCGCCCGGACTACTACACGCTGAGATCGGCCCTGCCCGAAGGCTCGCTCTGCCGCATAAACGCGAAGCCGGGCGCTCTGGTGAAGATCGGGAGCCTGGAGACGCCGGCCCGCGCCGGGGAATTGCCCGGACTGGTGAAGAGGCTTACGTTCAGGCTCACCTGCGGACGCGCGCCTCGGCTCTCCAACGCCGCGACTTTTTTTGATTTCTTTCGTTCCGGGGTCCAGTATTTCAAGTACGGCACGCGCCGGGACCCTCCGGAAATAAAAGTCAGGAAAGTCAGGGCGCTGCGGAGCATGCTGGACCTGGCGGAGGGGTTCTCCTCCTCGCTGCCGCAGGAGGAGGCCAGGCGGGCTTTCATAAAAGAAATGGACAAATGGGACGGGAGCGGGTTTTAACCTGATGATAGAAAAAGGCATACGGCTCGGGACCATGACGCTTGAGGACCTTGAAAACTCCGGCGGGCTCGGCGCGGCCGTCCGGGGTTTCAGCTGGTTCTACCTGGGCCCCGAATTCTGCGAAAACCTGCTTGACGCGTCCGTTTGCGAAGAGGCGGTCCGCCTGCAGGGCCTGGGCAGGAAGATCTGCCTGCTCACCCCGATGCTGAGCGAAAAAGGCGCCAGGCTCGTGGATTCCGTTTTCAAAAAGCTTTTAAGGCTCGTCCGCCGGGGCAGGCTGGACGCAAAAAGGCTTGAGATAACTATAAACGACTTCGGCGCCCTTGAACTGGCAAAGCGCAATCGTCTCCCTTTCAGGCTGAACGCCGGCCGCCTGCTCTACTATAACGTCTTCGAGGGGGCCGGGGACTGGCTGAAGATCCACAACGGGCTGGCGCTGAAATTTTTCCGGGAACTCGGCATAACGCGTTACGAGCTGTCTACCACGGGGATCCGCCCTAGAACCAATTTCGGCCGGGGCCGGATCTACGGGTTTGACCCGCGAAGCTTTAAGGTGACGCTTTATTATCCCTACCTGAACCTGACCAGCGCGCGCGCCTGCATGCTGGGAATGCCGTACGTCCCGCCGGAAGAATCCGCGGGAGGCGTCAGATGCGCCCGGGAATGCCGCATCTGCCCCTTTGAGATAAATCATCCCTCGATAAAGGAAAAACTGGTGCTCCGGGGCAACACTGTTTTCCTGCATTTCCCCGAGAAATTCTACGGTTCGGAAAAAGACCTGGCCGGGCTCAGGGTGGACCGCCTGGTCTATTGCCCCTTCCCCTGACCCGTTCCCTGTTCCTTCGATAAAATCGTCCAGCTCCGCCGGCGACCCGGCGGCCCAATAGAGCAACTTCTGAGGTTGTTCGTCAAAAAAATATTATAATACTATACCGGTTGATCGTCGGCCGCAAACAGAGGCCGCATCCTCCGGAGGATCGTTACGGCGCCCGCGCAAGGCGGTCAGGCGGGCATAACCCTTGTTGCGGCACAGAGGCTGGTATTGTAATACAATAGGGCCGATGTTTCAAACTGGTTCAACGACTTTATGAATCTGCGGATGCTCACGCTGGCCTGTTCACTGCCGCTCGCCGGAGCCACGTGTTTTGCCGGGAGCGGCGTTGAGTATCAGGGCAATTACAATGTCGTGCTGATCCTGATGGAGACGCTGCGCCCGGACCATCTGGGCTGCTACGGATACCGGCGCCGGACCAGCCCGAACATAGACAGGCTGGCCGCGGAAAGCGCGGTCTTTGAAAACGCTTTCGCCCAGTCCAGCCAGTCTCTGATAAGCGCCGCCTCCGTCTTTACGGGCCTCTATCCTCCCTCTCACGGGGTGGTAAATGTAACCGCGCGGCTGGCGCCCGGCGTCGCGACGCTGGCGGGAGAATTGAAAAGGCACGGCTATAAAACCGCGGCTTTCACCGGCGGATTTTTTTTAAACCGCAGTTTCGGGCTGAACGGCGGGTTCGCGGTCTACGACGATTCCAGGGATTTCGGGACGCTTCACGATATCGTTCCCTGCGCCGTGAAATGGCTGCGCGAAAACGGGAAAAAAAAATTCTTTTTGCTGGTGCATGGTTACGACGCCCACGCGCCTTACCGGGCGCCGAAAGAGTTCCTTGACAAGTTCAGCGGGGGCTACGACGGGCGGTTCAGCGCTCTGACACTGGATTATTATCTGGCCGACCGCATTTACAAAGACGGGCTTTACGAGGACTTCCGCCTGAAGAAGAAGATCGCAACGCTTGATAAGAAAGACGTGGACTACATAGTTTCGCAGTACGACGGCGCGGTGCTTTACGCCGACAGTTATATAGGCGTGCTCCTGTCGGAAATCGAGGCGCAGGGCCTGAAAGACAAGACGCTTATCCTGTTCGCTGCCAGCGCCGGGGAAGCGTTAATGGACCACGGCACCATCATAAGCTCGTTCCACGGGGGGCTCTACGATGAGGGGATACATGTTCCGCTGCTGATCCGCGTCCCGGGCGCCGGCGCCTCCAGGATACAGGCCGAGGCGCAGCTGGTGGATGTGATGCCGACGGTCCTGAACCTTTTGCAGTTCAGCGTGCCCGAAGCCGTGCAGGGAATAAGCCTTAAGCCCGCGCTGGGGCGGGAGGGCAGACCCGCGCCGGACAGGCTGGCATACGCCCAGACCCTTTCGCTCACCACGGGCGACCCGTATATCGGCGCCCGGAAATATCCGTGGAAACTTATCCTGGGGGACGGACGCCGCGAACTGTTCAACCTGGCGGACGACCCGAAGGAACAAAAAGACCTCGCAGGGGCGCATCCGGAGATCCTTAAATTGCGGAGCGCGGAGCTGGACCGGCTGGTGAAGGCGCTGCCCCGCAGCAGAGCCGGGAATTATCAGCGGCCGCTGGCGATAGTCAGCGAGCGAATGAAGCAGCTGGGGTACTGGTGGATGGACAGGCCGCGGGTGGATTTCTGGGATGAACAGCGCAGAAAAACAAGCCGGGGCAAAAAATAGCGGATGCGCCGATATGGCCGCAATCAAAGACAACAAAAAATATTACCACAGGTTCAGCATAGGCTATAACGGGGACGGGGATTTTTTCCCGCAGGTCGTTCTGCCTTTAAAAAAGTATATTTCCTCAGTGTATTCCTCCCCGCCGACCTCGCTCGGGATTTCCAGCGCCCGGTTCACCCCGAATATCGCGCCCGGGCGGCTGCTGGAATTCAGGAAGAAATTAAAAGCCGCGGGCATGGAATTCAACCTGGTCTATAATTTCGACGGCATCCCGGACCCCGGCATTACAGGCAGACTCGCGGCGGTGGCGGAGCTCCTGAAGCCCGACGTCATAACGGTCAACGGGACTTTCATCATCGACGAATTCCTCGGGCTCGGGAAATACAAGCTGAACATCTCTATCATCAACGACATAAACTCACGTAACCAGCTGTGCCAGCTTCTGGAAAGGGACAACCGCGGCCTGATAACTTCCTACAACATCGGGAGGCGCAAAACCTATGATCTGCGCTACATCGCCTCCGTCCGGAAGGCCTTCCCCGGCCTGAACCTGAAGCTGATGGTCAACGAAGGGTGCGTCTTTGAATGTCCGGACCAGAATTTTCATTCCTGCACGATGACCATGACGCACGGCAGGTATTTTGACCCGGGCATTTTCTACTGCCACAAGCTGGGGCCGGACCGGCACTGGCGGTTCCTGACCGGGCAGTATATCCCGCCGAAATTCCTGGCCCGGTATTGCGGTCTGGCCGACGAGTTCAAGCTTGCCACAAGGGGCGCCCACGGCGAACCGGCGGCGAACGATTTCATACGCGGGATCCTGGCGGAATATATCAACGAAGAGGACATAACCGTGGACAGGGCGATGCGGACCTCTTTCGGGGGCTCTTTCTTCGCCCGTGAGTATTTCCAGGGGGACGGAGCCGGCTGCGCGAAAAAACCGCCCCCCGGCTATTGCAAGCCGTATCCGAAAGATTTTTTCAAGGTCCGGACCTCCTGCGCGCACGATTGCTGGCGCTGCGATTATTGCAGGAAAATCCTGTCTTAATGGCTCCTTATGACCAGAAAACGGTGCTACCTGTACAACTTCCCGCGCCTGAAAGGCGAGCCGCGGATAAAAGAGCCGTCAATCCTTTACGCCGTCCCCGATGAAAAAAAATGGGATTGTGAGTTCGTTTTTGACGGCGAACCCAGGGCCGACGGGGACCTTTACCTGTGCTCGGTCTTTACCTGCGGCTATCCGGATTTCCTTGAATTCTCAAAAAAGATCGGAGCGGAAAGAATAATAGCGGGCGGTTACCATCCAAGCCTGCGCCCGGAAGATTTTGCCGGCAGCGCCGCGAAAACAGTCGTCGGGTTCGGGAATAATATTGACGAGATCATAAAGAGCGGCAGGCGGGGCGCGATCAGGGGGAAGTTCAGATATAACCACATGGACAGGAGCGTGTTCCCGCTGCACGAATTGAAGGAGGCGTGGTACGCCGAGATCTTCCCCCGGCAAAAGTCTCTCTCGATAAGCGCTTTCATGGGCTGCCCGTTCCCCTGCGATTTTTCCGACAACTGCTATAATTTCTCGACCTACGGGTCCCGCAAAATTTTTTACCCGCTGAGCTATATTAAGGAAGAGCTGAAGCTCCTGGGCCGGTACCGCTACGACTATCTGTTTATCCGCGACGAGGGCTTTTTTCTGCACCCGCAATTCCGGGAGCTGGTAAAATTATTGTCCGGGACCGGCAAGCGGATTTATTCCTTCCTGGGCCCGCTGGGAGGGCTCACGGAAAGCGCGATGAAATTCCTGAAGGACAGCAACTGGTTCTGCCTGACCTTCGGGTTCAATATCCGGGAAGGGTACGCCGAAGACAGGGAATTGCTGCGGGTCGCGGGATTGGCGCATAAATACGGGATAAACGCGCACTTGAATATAATAGTCAAGGGGGCCGAAGACAGGACGTCCACCTATTATCTGGACACGGTTGCAAGACTGCTGTTCAAATATCTGCCGGAGTCCATGGAACTTTACTTCTGGACGCCCTACCCCGGCACCGCCTCTTTCGCTCAATACAGGGACAAGCTGACCATGGAGAAGTACAGGCTGCTGAACGACCTTAATTTCAAGTCCGACAGCCTGCCGCTGCGGAATCTGCACAAAAAAGCGCTTTTATCCCTGCAAATTAACTATTATAAAAGCAGGGAATACGCCAAGATACGGAACTTTAGCTGCGGGGACAGCCTGAATCTGCAAATTAATGAACTGATAAGCCCCGCCCGGAAGTAGAGAATGACACGAAGGACGTTGAAACAGTTTATAGCAGGCGGCGTAATTCTGGCGGGCGCGTGCGCCGTCTCCCGCGCGGAAGGCTCCGGCGCCGGCAATGAGCCCGGGCTGAACGTCATCCTTATCTGCCTTAACTCGTTAAGGGCGGGCCATCTTAAGGCCTACGGCTATGGAACGGAAACGGCGCCGAACATAACCAGGCTCGCCGGGGAAGCGGCCGTGTTTGAGACTGCCGTGGCGCAAAGCCACTGGACCCTGCCAAGCATGGCCTCGCTTTTTACTTCAAAATACGTCCACAGCCACGGCCTGTACGAGCGCAGGGGGAAGCTGTCGGAGCGTGAAGTCACACTGGCGGAAACGCTGAAAGAGCGCGGCTACCGGACCGCGGCGTTCACCGGCGGGCTGGACATGACGGGCGTATACGGACTGAAGCAGGGGTTTGAGGTTTATTCTGACGACACGGGAAAAAAGCCGATGGGCTCGTTCAGCGCCATCATGCCCAGAGCGCTAAAATGGCTGGCGGCCAATAAGAACGAGAAATTTTTTCTATTCCTCGATTCCTACGATATTCATTCCCCGTTTGATAAGCCTGAACCCGGGCCCGGCGCCGCCGAATATTCCGGCGCGCTGAAGGGAGCGGTTCTCGACTACAATCTTCTCAGGAATTTCAAGAACGGTGCCCTTGTTCTGAACGGGCGGAAGGTGCCTCTGTCCAGGGCGGACATTGATTACATCATTTCCCGCTACGACGCGGGCATCGCTTATGCAGACCGGTTTGTAGGCGCTCTGCTGGCGAAGCTCGACGAGCTTGGCCTGGCCGGGAATACGGTCGTCATCCTCACCTCCGAGCACGGCGAGGAGCTGGCCGACCACGGCAGTTTTGACCGTTTCGGCCAGAGAAACCTGTACGAGGAGGCGATAAGGGTCCCTCTTATCGTCAAAAATCCGCGTATAGCTCTAAAAGGGGCGCGCATTCCCGCGCAGGCGCAGCTGATAGACATAATGCCCACCGTTCTGGAACTGCTCGCCGTCCCCGTTAACAAAGAAGCCCAGGGGGTAAGCCTGGTCCCGCTTATCGCGGGCGGGAAACCGGAAAAAGATTTCAACCGTTTCGTTTATTCCGAAGCTGGTTTTCATAAGTGGGCGGTGCGCGCCGGCGAATGGAAATTAATATATGAAAGCGGGAAATACGAACTTTTTGACCTTGTAAACGACAGGTCCGAAACCGAAAATCTCGCCGAAAAAAACCCGGCGGTGGTTTATGAGCTGGCGCAGGAGCTTATGAGCTGGCGCAGGAGAACCAGGACGGCCAAGAGTCCCGACGACACGCGCGTGACGCTGACCGGGGAAATGAAGCGTAAATTAAAGGAAGCCGGCTACTGGAGATAGAGATATTAGGTAAAGGAACAGGTAAAGTAAATTTTCTTACTCTACCTCTACCTGTGCCTGTACCTGAACTGTTACATCAGGCGGAGGAAATGCGATTTTAATCAATATGAAAACAATATCCGGGGTTTTGCTGTTTATTCTTGCCTCTGCCCTCTACCCTAACCCCTCTACCCTGCTGCATGCGGCCGGGCCGGCGGATTATAACTTTATCATGATTGTGGTGGACTGCCTCCGGGCGGACCATCTTTCTTCCTACGGCTACCACAGGAACACAAGCCCCAATATTGACGCCCTGGCCGGGGAGTCGGCCGTGTTTACGCAGGCGATCGCCCAGGCCCCCACCACGCTGTTAAGCTTCGCGTCCATATTCACCTCCAGGTATGTGTCGGCCCACGGGGTGAATGCCCTGAACAAAGCTTTAAGCGATTCGGCTTTAACGCTCGCGGAGATCCTTAAGATATACAATTATAAAACAGCGGCTTTCATGGCCGGGCTGAATGTAAACCCGCTTTTCAAGCTAAACCAGGGCTTCGACGTCTATTACCAGCTTAATTACACCAGCGCCTCGTTCAAAACCGCGCTGCCGGCGGCGTTTGACTGGGCGAAAGAGCGGAACGGCAAAGGCGAAAAATTCTTCCTGGTGGCGCACGGCAACGACCTGCACACGCCCTATGTTTTCCCCGCTTCCGGGCTCTACGACAGGGGCTTCAAGGTGAACGCCAGGCTGAACCGCCTTTCTGCCCCGGAATCCCCGCTTATCACGGTCTACAAGAGGAAATTGATGCTGAAATCGGAGCTGGAAGTGATAAGGCTCAGCGACGACGACATCGGCCACATCGTCGCCAGATATGACGAGGGTATCCATTACGCGGACGGGCTTGTCGGCGATTTTATCCGCAAGCTGCGGGCGGCAAAAATGCTCGACCGGACGATACTCATTGTGACCGCGGACCACGGCGAGGGGCTGTTTGACCACGATTATTTTTTTCACGACTTCAACCTGTACGACGACACGTTGAGAGTCCCTTTGATAATAACCGGCCCGGGTATCGGGAAAAAGGAGATCTTGCAGCAGGTCCGGCTGATAGACCTTATGCCCACCATACTGGACATGGCCGGGATAGCGCCCGGCCGGGACGCCCAGGGGCGCAGTCTTAAATCCCCGCTTTACGGCGGCGAAACGGACGCGGCCGGCAATGAATATACCTTTGCCGAAAGCAGCGTAGGCGGGAAGGTCCTGCGTTCCGCCGGCTGGAAGCTGATCCGGTCCCCCGGGAAAACCGAGCTGTACGACCTGAAAAAAGACCCGGCGGAGCGCACCGACCTGGCCGGTACCGAAAAAGAAACCGCCGACGAGCTCCGGAAAAAGCTGTCCGACAGCCTGGCGGCGGACGCAAAGGACGCTTTGAGCGAGGCGCTGCCCCCCGGCATGAGATTCACGGACAACATGACCAAGGTTGACGCTGAGCTGCGCGAATTCTACAAGCATATGCCGGGAGACAGGGTCCGGCCTTTGCGGTAACCGCCTGTTTTTGCTAATCTATAAAAATTATGCCTGCAAAACATGCCGCGCATGTAAGAATTCCGGTCTTTACGGGCCTCTGTATTGTTTTTCTTTTATCGTCCCCTTTTATCCGCGCGCAGGACCGCCGGACTTTTAATTTCGCGGTGATGGGCTGCGCGCACATGGGCGTGTGCGAACCGAAAGATTATATGCTGGCGGTGACGAAAATAAAGGAGCAGAAGCCTGATTTCGCCGTCTTCCTGGGCGGCATGGTGGACGTCCCGCGCGGGGGGGACGTCGACACCGTGTGGAAAGAATTCGACTCCATCACCGCCAGGCTGGGCGTGCCGGTTTATGACGTTCCCGGCTCCTGCAGCTGGGGCCCGTTGCTGGTAGAGAAGAGCAGGATGGAACGAATGGGGAAATGTTTTCTTGACCGGTATAAGAAGCGCTATTATTCCTTCGAGCATAAAAACAGCCTCTTCGTCTTCCTGGATTCGGACGCTCCGAACCCGTCCGGCAATGCCGAAGACGGCAGGCTCTCCGTTGCGCAGCTGGGATTTTTGAAAAAAACCCTCAGGGAATCGGCGAAATTCGATAATATCTTCATATTCCTGCACAATTCCAAATGGATGCGGGAAAACGTTTCACAATGGGGCGCGGGTTTCGGGTTCGCCGTCATGAATAAAATAAGATATGTTTTCGCCGCCAAGGAGCATTTTTTCGCCACGGAGCACGCCGACGGCGTGACCTATATTGTAACGGGCTCTCCGCCCTGCGCGTTAAGACGCTCCTCTCACCCGGTCCTGTTCCATTTTATGAGCGTCAGCGTGAACGGGAAAGATATTTCAGTCAACCTGGTGCCGCTGAAAAGCATTCCCCTGGAGAATATGCTGAGCGGGAAAGAACGGAAAGGCGGAAAGAGCGGGAAAGGCCGGAAGGCCGAACAGAACTACCAGCTGAACGAAGCCGTCCTGATGGATGCCATCGAGAGAAAAACCATGCTGCCGGCCGGCCCGATCATGAAAGCGATGAACATCAGGCCGGGCATACAGATAGCGGACGTGGGCGCGGGAGTGGGGGTCTTCGCCTTCCCGCTGGCCGAAACGCTGAACGGGACGGGAATGGTGTTCGCCACCGAAACGGACCCGAAAATGATCCAGGCGCTCAGGCGGGAGATAGATCGGAAAGGGTATAAGAACGTCCTGCCGGTCAGTGTTTCCGCCGAAGGAGTGGACCCGTTTTACAAGGGGCGCGTTTTTGACATTATGCTCTTCGCCGAACTATACCACTATCTATGGCGGCCCGTGGACTATTTCCGCCAACTGCGCCCCTCGCTGACGAAGGAAACCGGCCGGATCTTCATTCTCCATTTCAAGAATGTCCCCGATTTCAACGAGATCGAATTCGATGATTTCACCGGGACCATAAAAACCCTGCAATTAGGGGAAGGTTCCCCCGCTTTCGCGCAACTGGAAGCGGGAGCCGGGGATTTTATCAGGAACTGGCGCGGGGAAAACGCACCTCCCGAAATCAGGGAAAAGATCGTCCGGAATTTTAATTCGCTGCTTAACGACCCGGGATTTTTCAACAGCATGCTGGACCTGCCGCGCCGGCCCGAGGACAGCGACAGCCCGGAACGGGGAAAAGCGCTGCTCAGGATGCTGTTCCCGCGCAATATCGAGCTGGCGCGGTGGCTGATAACGGAATTGGAGAGCGAAGGCGTGTTTGAGAAAAAAGCGGAACAGCTGACCGAAAAAGAAAAGAAAAACGTGAGAAGGCTTAACAGAATACTGTTGAGCGGCGCCTTTAAAATGGACAAGCTGGGTTTTATCCAGGGCATCTACCCGCTTTACGCCGAAAAAGCGCGCATCATCTCCGAAATGGAAGCCGCCGGCTACCAGTTCGTCCACGAGCACGATTTTCTGAACTACCACTATTTCCTGGAATTTAAATAGTCCCCGGCCCCGCCTTTTCCGGACACGCCTTCCTGGTCCGGCGGCGGCAGGCTCTTCAGCGTTTTTGCGCAGCCGTCCGACAGTTCGCTTTCATTCTCCATCAGGCAACTGCCTTGTTTCAGGCCGAATTCAATGCCCTTGCAAAATTTGCTTATATCGTCTTTGCAGGTCTTCTGCAGCGCGGCTTCGACCCCCTGCCTGCCCGAACTGCCTTTTTCAGGCGTGTCCTCCTGGGGCGGCGGCGGCAGGCTCTTCAGCGTTTTTGCGCAGCCGGGAGAGAGTATGCTTTCGTTCTTTTTGAGACATTTTCCCTTTTTCAGGTCCGACTCTACGCCTTCGCAAAATTTGCTTATATCGTCCTTGCAGGCCTTCTGCAGCGCGGCGCCGGCCTGCTGCTCGACGGAACCGCTTTCCGGCTCCGCCGGCAGGGTTTTCAACGCTTTTTTGCAATCAGACGCCAGTTTGCTGTCATGCTTTTTAAGGCATTTCGCCTTGTTAAGGCCCGATCTGATTCCCTTGCAAAATTTATTCAGATCATCCTTGCACGCCTTTTTCAGCAAGGTCCTGTCCATCTGCGTTGTTTTTCTGCCCTGCCCCTTCGGACTTTTCCCGCGCGCCCGTTCCGCCTGCGCATGAACGGCCGCGGCCGTCAGGCAGAAGCCGGAAAACAATACCGCCGCAAATATTATTTTTTTCACGAACTCCCCTTGGCCTTCGGGTTATTCCCCGCCCCTGCCGCCCGGACCGCCCCTGCCGGACCCGCCCCTCTCTTCCGGCGGCGGCAGGCTCTTCAGCGTTTTTCCGCACTCGGCCGAGAGCTTGCTTTCATTCTCCATCAGGCATTGCCCCTGTTTCGGGCCCGGCCCGATGCCGTTGCAGAACCTGCCTATGTCGGCTTTGCAGGCCTTCATCAACGCGGCGCCGCCCTGCTGGTCCGGCGGCGGCAGGCTCTTCAGCGTTTTTTCGCACTCAGACGACAGCTTGCTTTCATTCTCCATTAGGCATTGCCCGAGTTTCGGGCCAGGCTCAATGCCCTTGCAGAATGTGTCCGTATCGTCTTTGCAGGACTTATTCAGCGCGGCGATGGCTTTCTGATTGCCCGAACCTTCCTCTCCGGCTCCGCCTTCCTGCTGGTCCGGCGGCGGCAGGCTTTCAAGCGTTTTCCCGCATTCGGCTGATAACCTGCTTTGATTTTTCATCAGGCATTGCCCCTGTTTCGGGCCCTGCGCGATACCCTTGCAAAACCTGGTCAGGTCGGCTTTGCAGGCTTTCATCAGCGCAGCGCCGGTTTTCTGATTGCCCGAACTTCCCTCTTTTCCGGGCCCGCCTTCCTGGTCGGGCGGCGGCAGGCTTTTCAGCGTTTTCCCGCAACCGGCCGACAGCTTGCTTTCATTCTCCATCAGGCATTGCCCCTGCTGCGGGCCCGGCTCGATGCCCTTGCAGAATCTGCTTATGTCTTCCCTGCAGTCTTTATTCAGCGCGGCCTCGGTTTCCTGATTGCCTGCGCCCCCTTTCCCGGTTTTGCCTTTCTGTCCCGACGACGGCAGGCTCTTCAGCGCTTTCAGGCAGTCAGCCGCCAGTTCGCTTTCATTTTCCAGCAGGCATTTTCCCAGCTTCGGCCCCTGCTCAACGCCTTTGCAGAACCTATCTATATCGTCTTTGCAGCTCTTCACCAGCCCCGCCTCGGTTTTCCGGGTCAGTTTCCCGCCGCGCTTGTCGGAACCGGTTTTCCCGCGTTCCTGTTCCGCCTGTGAATGAACGTCCGCGCATAGCAGGCAGAGACCGAAAACCACTGACGCCGCCAAAGTTATTCTTTTCATATAGCCTCCTAGTTAAAAATATTTTACCAATTATATGGGGGGTAAAAACCTTTTTGCGGTAATTGCCCCGTTTTTGCTATCGTATAGCGGATAAACATAATTTTACGGACCACTGAGGCATCATGAAGCGGCTGCCTGAAGTCTGCCTTACGGGCGCAATGATCATCCTTGCCGGCGCAGCCGCCTGCCTGGCGGCCCCGGATAGCATAAAACCCGGCCCAGCCGGCGGGGAAAACCCGCGCCCGGAAGCGGGCCGAGGAAGAGAGGCCGCCCGGCCCCGCAAAACCGAACAAATTTCCTACAGGGTCGCGTCCTCGCAGGCCGTCCTGGCCTATCTCCGGAGCCCGGGACCGGAAACGCTCGCAGCGGCGCTCCGGACCTGCCTTTCCGTGCGGGAAAGGATCCCGGACGACGTGTTTAACGGTTTTCTGACCGCTTTCTGCCATCACGAAACGGGGGACGCCGCCGCCGAGGCGCGGGCGTTGTCGCAATACCCTCCCGAGCAGAAGAACATGTACCGCTTTTTCTTTTATGAGCGCAGGGGGGAGCTTGCCGACGCGCTGCATATCATCCCCGCGTACCTCTGCAAGCACCTGCGCGAACTGCCCAATGCCGGGAACGCTTTTTCCCGGGGCGCAAAATGCCCCGGCTTCGGCGGCCCGGTATCAGGCGAAAAATACCGAAGCAAAAATAAAACCTATGTCCGATTCGTCTGCCCGAAATGCGACGGCATGATCCGGCTCCGGAAGTCCGTAGCCGGGGGCGCTCGCGCCGCCAAAAACGACGATTCCCTGTGCCCCATCCTGTTCCATGTCGCCTATAAGTTCCTGGACAACAGGTGGCGGTTCACCTCAAAGGAGTATAAAGGCCTGGAAGGCTTCCTTTCCGCGCTCGGCATCAGGGAGGGAACTGTCGTCGCGGATATCGGCTGCGGCAACGGACAATTCACATTCCCGCTGGCGGAGAAAGTCGGGCCGAAGGGCAGGGTCTACGCCGAGGAGATCGATGAAAGGGAACTGGAACTGATCAGGTATTGCATAGAAAAGGGCGGCCTCAAAAATATCGTGCCCGTACTGGGAACCCCGACCGATGTAAATATCCCGCCCGGCGCGCTGGACACGGCGGCGCTCATCCATGTTTACAGGAGCATACTGATGGGCCTGGGCGGCAGGACGCCGGAGTACGTGGACTCTTTTTTTAACGATTTTTTCGCGGGCATCCGCAAAGCGCTCAAGGAAGACGGCGCGCTGGTCCTGGTCGACCGCATCGATCCGCGATTTGACGTAACGGCCGGAAAAGCAGCCGAAGCGCTGAAAAAAAGGGGGTTTCAGCTGGTCTCCGACAAGAGCGACCTGAAGGAGCGGACCATCATCCTTTTTTTCAAAAAAGCGCCGAAATTAGTAAAATAATAAAATGTTGTCCGACAACATTTTATCCTACCCGGCACGGGGTTTTTTTCAACACCTTGCCGGAGATGAGGGGAAAATTTCTTTCCCCCTCAAACTCACCTTTGCCCCAAGGTTACCCCGCCCTAAAGGGCGGGGTATGGTAAAAATTTTTGCGGCAAAAATTTTTAATCAAAATGATGGATCCCGAACTTAAGGCCAAAGCCGAAAAGATGGTGCGGGGGTTGGATATCCCCCGGCTTAAGAACGAGGGCCTGCTTGCCCTAAACGACCAGTTTTTCCCTTCCGTGCATTACCCGCCTATCACGATGTATCCGCCGATAACCGAAGAAGCTCTGTTCCAGGGCTACCAGGTCCCGGCGGATAAGTTCTTTGATATCTACATTCACATACCGTTCTGCATAAAATACTGCGCCTTCTGCCATTACCCGGTAAAGCTCGGCGAGATGCGCGCCGAAAAGGACCGGTATCTGGACGCGCTGGAGCGTGAAATGGATTTCTACCTGGCGAGGCTGGGCCTGACAAAGTTCCGGGCGCGCTCGGTGCTGGTCGGCGGGGGGACCCCGACCTACCTCAAGCCCGCCCAACTGCGGCGCTTCCTTGAGTTTTTCTGCGCGCGGACGGACCTCTCGTCCAGACCCCAGTTCTCCTATGACGTGGACCCGGTCACCATCACCGACGCGGAAGGCCCGGCCCGCCTGAAATTACTGCGGGAGCGCGGAGTGGACCGGCTGACCATCGGGCTCCAGTCCCTGGACGACGCCCTGTTGAAGGTCATGAACCGCCATCACGACGCCGCCGCCGCGGTGCGGTCCGTACGCGAAGCCAGGGACGCCGGGTTCAAAGTTAATGTCGAGCTTATCTACGGCTATCCCGCTCAGACGCTGGAATCCTGGGCCGACACGCTGGAAAAAACGGCCGCGCTTGCAGCGGATGAGATACAGCTCTACCGGCTTAAAGTCGTCCCCTACGGGGACCACACCGGCGCCATCGCCAAAAAATTCGGCGTTAAAAGGGAAGAGTTCCTGAGCCTAGAGCAGACCATCCTGATGAAGGCGTATGCGACGGCTTTCCTGCCGCAGGCAGGGTATAATGAAAACCTGGCCCGCGTTTATTCCAGGACCAGAGATGACTTTTCCCGTTACGCGCACGACCAGTGCTGCAACCTTTTCGACCAGGTGGGCTTCGGCCTGACCGCGTTCAGCAGCCTGCGCGACAGGTTCGCTCTGAACACGCAGGATTTTGAGGAATATTATTCGCTGATTGCCGGCGGAAAGCTGCCGGTAAACCGCGGCCTTATCCGGACCGCCGAGAACCAGTTGCGCTGGGCGGTGGCGCTGCCGCTGAAGAACCGCAAGGTCATCAAGGCGTATTTCAAGAAGCTGACCGGCAGGGACCTGAACGAAGCGTTCGGGAAAAAGATAGAGAAGCTTAAGAGTTTCGGCCTGTTGTCCGAGGACGCCAATTTCCTGACGCTGACCGAAAAAGGCAGATTTTTCGCCGACGAGGTCTGCCACCAGTTCCACCACCCCGACTACGTCCCCTTCCCCCGCGAAACCTACTCCCCCGGCGCCCTGTCCCCCTACAACGACTAACCCGGATTCTCCTGGGCCGCCCGGGGCTATCCTGACGCCGATTAGATAATCGGCCGGGGCCGTTGGTGAAGATGAAAAATAATTACTAGCGGATGAATAGCAGCGCCACGCCGGCGACGGCGACGGCAGCGCCTATGACGCTGCGGGGGGAGATTTTTTCCTTCAGCATAAAAAAAGCGAGAGGCAGGACGAACAACGGCGCCGTTTCATTAAGAACGACGGCTATGGACGCGTCTATGTGCTTCAGCGCCACCAGGAAAAGCCAGAACCCGCCGAAAATCGCGACAAACACCGCCGACAACAGCAGCTTTATCGTTTTGCGGTCGCTGAACGGCGCCAGCCAGCTCTTCAACTTCCCGGAAAAACCGCCCGCGACAAGAAGCCCCGCCATGCCCCACAGAAACCGTATAAAGGTCCCGTCCAGCGCGGAGACGGAAGAAACCCCGACTTTCGCCAGGATTATGCCGGCGGCGTTGCAAAAAATTGACAGCACACCGAATTTTATCCCCGCCAGCTTATGACTGCGCCCTTCCGCTTCTTTCGGAACGGATTCCCACATCACCCAGTTAACCCCGGCGATAGTGGCGACAATGCCGGCCCAGGCCGGCAGGGACGGCCTCTCGCCCAGGAAAATAACCGCCATGATCACCGTAAATACCGGCCCGAGCGCCCCCAGCAGCAGGGCCAGGCGCGGGCCCAGGTTCATCAGCGCGGTAAAAAACAAAGTGTCGCCCAGGGCTATCCCCAGAAGCCCGCTCAACCCGAGAAAAACAAAATCCCCGGTCGGGACGGGCTTCATGCCGATAACGAGGATGATTGCTCCCAGCGCGACAGAACCGAGGATGCATTTTCCCAGGTTCATGCCTGAGGGGGAGGCTTGCTCCCCGAGGCGGCGGAATAAGATGGAACTGAGCGCCCACGCGGCGGCCGACAGCAAGGCGGCTGAACTTCCCAGGGTTTCGTGAAGCAGTCCGGGCGCGGTCATAGGCTGAGCTTCGCCCTGGCGACTATTGCGCGGATATGTTTTTCGTCAGGGGTGAACCGGTCGAGAGAATAAATAGGGAAATGCCGCTTGATGCCGGGCGGCGTGCCGTCGTGGACGGTGACGGTGTTAGCGCCCGCCATCAACCCGCGGAACTGGCCGTTCTTCCCGGCTTTTTCAAGGGCGCTGGTGGTGGGAATAAGCAGCCGGGGATAGAGCATCCGCATAAGCGCCATATAATTAAGCGTAAGGTCAAGGTCCCCCATGGGCCGGTTAAAGTAAACCGAGCCTTCGCCGGGGACGAAGACCGAAGAGCTCCCCATTGTCAGCCCGAGTCTGCCTACCAGCCGTAAGTCGTTTACAATATCGTTGACGGTTTGCCCGGGCAACCCGATAATATTCCCGGAGCCGACTTCAAAACCGAGTTTCGTTAAAAACCCGATGCACCTCAGGCGCTTGCGAAGGGAATCGTCCGGCTTGATCTTTTTATAGAACGCGGGGTTTGAAGTCTCGAATTTCAGGATGTAGCGGTCGGCCCCGGCCCGGCGAAGCTGTCTGTACTGCGCGAAGCCCAGGCTTCCCATGCTCAGGATGACGGTCAGGCCGCTAAAGGTTTTTTTTACGTCCGCCACGCATTTGGAAACAAGCTCAATATAGGCTTTTGAATTATTCTCGCCGGACTGCAAAAGCAGCACGCGCCGGTTTTTCCGGTACAGATGGGCCGCGATGCGCAGGAGCCGGCCGCGGTCCAGAAGATATTTTTCAGCGTTCGGCAGCCTGTTGATGTTGCAGAACCGGCAGCGCTGCCGGCAGATATTGGAAACTTCAATGACGCTCCTGACCTCCACTGTCCCGGAAGGAAAGGCGAGCGAGCGGGCCCGGCGGGCGAGGCCGAACAGCTCCCCTTGCGGCTGCCCCCGCAGCAGCAGCGCCGCGGCGAGGTTTTTGCCGGTAAACTTTCCTTTTTCGAGTTCCGCTATAACTTTTGCGCGCATTTAGATCTTCCGCATAAATGAGCCGCGTTCATGCAAATCGATTGACGCGTTTTTGGAGTGGATAAGCACGCTCCGGATATTGTAATATTATCAATTAAAGACATATGCGCGAAAGAGGCCGGTTCAAACCGTTTAAAATATATAAGGTGTAAAATCGAAGTTCCGGCACAGGGAGAGGCATAGTGAAGGGATCGCTGAAAACCTGGCTGATACTGATAGGCGTGGTAATTATCATTGCCGGCGCCGGCGCTTATCTGACAATCTATAGAACGGGCCGCGGGAGACCTGAGCGCCGGGCTTACCGCCTCGCCGATATTGCCGGCAAAGTCGCGTCCTCACAGGCCGTTCTTGCCTACCTCCGGGCGCCGGGGCGGGAAACGCTCCAAAACGCGCTCCAGACATGTCTTTCCACGGCTGAGAGGATGCCCGAGGACGTGTTTAACGGGTTCCTTACCGCTTTCTGCTATCATGAAACGGGCGACGCGGCCGGCGAGGCCCGGACCCTGTCGAAATACCGCCCCGAGCAGAAGAATATGTATAAATTCTGTTTTTATGAGCGCCGGGACGAACTTGCCGACGCCTTATATTTCCTTCCCGCATACCTCTGCTCAAAGCTGCGGGAATCGCCCAGGGCCAGAGACTCGTTCCCTCCGCGGGCGAAATGCCCCAGCTTCGGCGGCCCGATCGTGAAGAAAGACTATCAGCGCGGGAATAACATGATCGAACGGTTCATCTGCCCGAAATGCGACGGTATGATCGAGCTTTCTGAGAAGAACTTCCTGGGCAATATCATTCTTCACCGCGTAAAAAAGGCCAACTTGCTGGTCTCCATACTTCCCTCGATCGCGACAGATTTGGAGGACAGGCGGCGGTTCAAAGGGGAAAAGCGCAACACCGTTAAAAACCTTATCGCCGCCATGGACCTCAGGGAAGGGATGCGCCTTGCGGATATCGGCTGCGGTGTCGGGCAATTCACTTTTCCCTTTGCGGAGAAGGTCGGACCGAAGGGAAAGGTCTACGCCGAAGATATAGACGCCGGCATGATAAAGCTCATTAAATACTGCGCGGACAAAGGGGGCCTCCGGAACATCGCGCCGGTGCTCGGGACCCCTGACGACATAAAGCTTCCGCCCGGCGCCTTGGACATGGCCACCCTTATCCACATCTACAGGAGCATAGTGATAGGGCTGGATGAGAAAGGGCTGCAATATCTGGAACCTTTTTTTGATACTTTCCTTGCGGGCATTTATAAGGCGCTTAAAAGCGACGGTGTGCTGGTTTTAGTAGACCACTTTGATCCCCGTTTTGAAATATCCGTTGAAACAACGGCCGAAGCGCTGAAAAAAAGGAATTTCCGGCTCGTCGCGGACAAGAGCGACTCCAGGGGACGCACTATGATCCTATTTTTTAAAAAAACACAAACTGAGAGGAACCGTTTATGATCAATTCCGTTTTGCAGGAAAAAACCTCCCGCGCGGTCGGGGAGTTCCATGAACTGATAGAGCTCGGCCTTATTAACGAGGGCGGGGAATTCATTTCCACGCGCTGGGCGGCCTGCCCAACACCGGAACAGGCAATAGGGGCAAGGTGACAGCCATAGGCCCATACCTCAGCCAGGCCTTTTCCAAAGCGTTCAGGGTCACCGTGAAATATCAGCGCGAATTCAACGCGGAAAACCGCCCACGGGGCGACCGCTTCTGGCTGCAGACGCTGCTGCCGTTTTAGTCCGTCCGCCGGACCTGCCTGCCGGTAGGCAGGGGCGGACGGATTACCGCAGGAAGATCATGACCACGCCGGCGAATGCGATAAGAGCGCCGGCCGTTTCGCGCAGGGTTATTTTTTCCTTCAGCAGCAGGGCCGTAAACGGCAGGATGAAGAGCGGCTCGGTCATGCTCAGAACCGTGGCTATAGAAGCGTCAAGGTATTTCAGCGACACCATAGAAAGCCAGAACCCGCCGAAGATCACGACAAAAGAGGAAAAGAAAATAAGCTTTGCCAGGCGCCTTTCTTTGAAGGGAATCAGCCATGCTTTTATCGTCCCCGTCGCACAGCCCCAGGCCGCCAGGCCGGCGACGGCCCAAAGCTGCCGGATAAACGTCGCCTCCAGGGCGGGGATCTCCGCGACCCCGACCTTCGCCAGGATTATGCTCGCCGCCGTGCAAAGCGTGGACAGCGCTGAATAGGCGATGCCGGCGACCGCTTTCTCCCGGACCCCGGCCGGGAACCGTTTCCACAACACCAGGCTTATGCCCGCGAAGATCAGCAAAGAGCCCGCCCAAGCGACCGGTGAGGGCCGCTCATTCAGCAGAACTACCGCCAGGAGGATCGTGACGACGGGGCAGACCAGCCCCATTATCACCGTCAGCTTCGGGCCGAGACACATCAGCGCCCTGAAGAACAGGATGCCGCCCAGCGCGACGCCAAGAAGGCCGCTTGCTCCAAGCACAAGGACGGTCCGGATATCCACCGGCCCCATTCCCGAAACCGCGAACAGGAGCCCCATATAAACGAGCCCGATGCCGCAGTTGGCCAGAACCATTGCGGCGGGCGACGCCTCCTCGCCGACTTTGCGGAACAGGATGGAACTGTAGGCCCACGCGGCGGCGGACACCAAAGCGGCCAGGCAGCCGACGAAGCTAAAAGCCATGCGCGTTAGTTTATCTTTTATCCCTCCCCGGTTTCAAACTCCGGATAAAAATAATATAATGAAACCCGGAGAAAGGCCGGCATACAGCGAATTTTTCTTCTGGGGCGCCGCCGCCCCGGCGGCGGCCGAGCGGGACCGCCTCCACCTCCTCCTGCAGGCCGAGGCGGGTCCTATGCTATAATAATCAAGAGATATGAACGCCCGCATTTAAGGTCTATACAAGCGCATTATCTCCGCTTTGTCCGGCCAAAAAACTCAGGAGGGTTTGGAACGCTTCCAAAAATTATGATGATGCCTCTTTTAAACGCCTGTCTCATTGCTTTACTGGGAACCCCGGCCCGAGCGGCCTGCGCTCAGACCGAGGCGAAAGTCATGTGCGAGGACCTGAAAAAGCCGTTTTTTCAGATTTTATGCGATACGGACGGAACCTGCACGGCCAAGCCGATGCGGGCGCAAACCCTGGCGCGGGAATTCCCGGCAGAGAAGCCCGCCGACACAATAAGGATGTTTATCCTGGGGGAATCGGCCGCGACGCTCCTTGGCGGCGGCGCGGAATTGAACGAGAATGTTCCCGGTTTTGAAATGATAAACTGCGGCATGAGCGGCTATGAAAGCCACCGCATAACCGGGGTTTTCAAAGAGGTCCTGAAATACAAGCCCGACCTGATAGTCCTGCTGAGCGGAAACAGCGAGGACGGCGGCTATCCCTGCGACGAATTTTCTTTTACAATGCGGAGCCGCTACCGCGCTATGCTGGAGAAGTTTTACGGCTGGAAATCAGGCGCCGGGCCCGCTCCCGTCAGGGCTTCTTTAAAGATACATGAAACGCGCCTGACTGAAATGGCGGCCCTGGCCGGGAAACGGAAGGTTCCGCTGATCCTCTGCACCCTTCCCGCCAATCTCAGCGGCATACCGCCCTCGGGAACTCCGCCGCTGGAAAAAGAATCTTTTGCCGCCGGCCTGGCCGCGTTCGAAAAGCGGAAATTCGAGCCGGCCGCCGGGTTATTCGAGCAAAGCCTCAGGGAAGACCCGCGCGATCTGTTCTCCCGGTTCTACCTGGCCAGGACGTTTGAGGCCCTTAAGCGTTTTAACGAAGCGAAGATCGGCTACTTGCGGGCGCTGGGGACGGACAGCAGGCAGGACAGGACTTCCCCGGAGCGGAACGAGATGATACGGAAAGTCGCCGCCCGCTGGGGCGCGGGCCTTTGCGATCTGGAACGGGCCTTTTATAACGTTTCAAAGAACGGCATACCGGGGTTCGAGCAGTTTTCCGACGCCACGTTCTGGCGGCCGTCCTACACCAGCCTTGTCTGGGACGAGATCCTCAAGAGCGCCGGCGCGATGGGGCTGGCCGCCTTTAAAGACCTCCCCGCCTATCCGCTCTCCCAGATTCTGCCTGACGATGAGCTGAAAAAAGATTTTTCCAACGCGCTGGCGGCTATCGACAATCCTTTTTTGTGTTCTCCTGCCGCCACGCATAACTGCTTCCTGTGCGAGAAGGCGCTCGCCGAAATAGAGTTCATGGAAGCCCGCCGGCCGGGAATGCTTGAACGAACCTCCTTGTCGGAGGAAGCTTTCAAAAACTTCTTCATCCGCAGTTTGTGGTCGCAGGGGATCGCTTCCCGCCTGGGCCGGCTGCGGCCGCAGTTCATAGCGCACCTGGCCGAGGTCCAAAGGCGGCGCGGGAATTTTAAAAAGTCCCTGACGCTCTCCGAGCGCGCCATCGCCCTGGACCCCGACAGGCTTTATTTCCGCCTGGTCAAAGCCCTCGCCCTAGCGGGCCTGGACCGGAAAAAAGAAGCCCAAAAAGAACTGGCGGCGCTTTACCCCGTGCCGGCGCTGAGAAAGCGGGCCGGGGTCCTCGGCAAAGCGTACGGCCTGGCGCTTCCGGATGCGGAAGCGTCCCCCGCGGAGATCAAAGAGTCGAAAAAATCGGCCGATAGCGGAGTCGACAAGATAAAGGCCGGTGACCCAGCCGCCGCCCGGGAGCTGCTCGCAGAAGCGGTCAAGCTCAATCCTTTGAACGCCGAGGCTTTTTTAAGCCTGTGTTCCGTGCAGTTTTCAAAAAAAGATTTTCCGGCCGCGCTCCGGAGCTGCGATGCCGCCCGCTGGGGCGCGGACTCCTATTATCCCGACGCCCGGAAAATGCTGATAAGCGAGGCGTCTTACATGAAAGCGCAGATCCTGGCGAAAATGGGACGCCGCGAGGCCGCCAGGAACGAGCTTAAAAGAGCTTTAAAAGATCCGCCGCCGGCCTGGAGGGGCCTTGAAGCCGCCGCGGCGGAACTTAAAAAACTGGACAAATAACCATGGGCTATTGCGATAATCTCGGTAAAAAGGAAATGCCCGCCGGCTGGAAGCGCCGGGAGACCGTCACGCTCGGCGGCTGACTATGCGTTTCTACAGCACCAATTATCGCGCGCCCAGAACCGATTTCTTCACGGCCGTTCTGACCGGCCAGGCGCCGGACCGCGGCCTCTACATGCCGGAGCGGATTCCCGTAATAGCCAAGGCCGATTTCCGGAAATTCTCGGGCGCGCCGTATTATGAAGCGGCCAATTTTGTTTTAAGGATGTTCCTTGACGGCATAACCGACGAGGAACTGCTGGCCAAGTGCAAAAAGGCGTACAGCTTTTGGCCCCGCCTGGAAAAAGCGGGCGGCAGGAAATACCTCCTGTGGCTAGACACCGGCCCGACCGCTTCCTTCAAGGACTTCGCCGCCCAGATGATGTCCCCGCTGATGGGGCATAAGCTCAAAGCGGGCGAAAAGCTCTTCATCCTTACCGCCACCTCGGGCGACACGGGCTCGGCCATAGCTAACGCCTTCCATAACATCCCGAACATAGAAATCATCATACTCTTCCCGATAAACGAGGTTACCCCGAACCAGCGCAAACAGATGACCACGCTGGGCGGAAACGTGAAGACGATAGCCATAAACGGCAAATTCGACGATTGCCAGGCGATGGTCAAAGAAGCTTTCGCTGATAAGCGCCTGAAACTAAACTTGAGTTCCGCCAATTCCATCAATATCGCGCGGCTTATCCCCCAGTCCGTTTATTATCTCTGGGCCTATACGCAGCTTGTAACGGATATGGGCGAGGAAGTAATTTTCTCGATCCCTTCCGGGAATTTCGGCGACATGATGGGGGCGGTACTCGCCTGGAAAATGGGGCTCCCGATAAAAAAGATCATCGTGGCCACGAACGCCAACGACGAATTTCCCGCATTTATGAAAACCGGGATATATAAAAAGATAGAGCCTTCCCGGAGGTGCATCTCCAACGCGATGAACGTCGGGCATCCCAGCAATCTTACCCGCCTTATTGATGTTTTCGGCGGGCGGATGGACGAGAAGGGCAACCTGCGCAAAGCCCCCGATATGGAGAAAATGCGCGCTTTCATACACGCGGTTTCGGTAAGCGACGAGGAGACCCGCAAGTGCATCGCGGACACTTACAAAAAAGAGGCGATAGTGCTGGAGCCCCACGGGGCGGTGGCCTGGTACGCGCTGGGGAAATTCCTGAAAGAGCATAAGGAAGAGAACAAAACTCTTTGCATAAGCCTGGAGACCGCCAATCCAGCCAAGTTCCCGGAAGAGATAACCAGGATCCTGGGCATTTCCCCGGCAGTTCCAGAAAGCCTGGCGAAGCTTGACAAGCTAAAAGAGAACTACATAAAGATGAACGCAGATTATGAAAGCTTTTATAAATATCTGCAAGGGAGAAGGTAGAATAAGGGTAGAGTTATAAGGAACTCATTATACCCTCTACCCTCTACCCTCTACCCTCTACCCTATTTTATGAAACGTCTGGTAATTTTATGCGACGGCATGGCCGATTACCCGGTAAAAGCCCTGGGCGGAAAAACGCCGCTCGCAGCGGCTAAAACTCCGGTGATTGACCGGCTCGCCAGGGAAGGCTCCTGCGGCCTTTTTAACACCATCCCCGCCGACCTCCCCGCCGGCTCCGAAGTGGCCAACCTTTCGGTCATGGGCTACGACCCGCGGGAAAATTTCTGCCGGCGCGGGGTGCTTGAGGCGGCCAGCCTCGGCGTGGAGCTGTCGGATTCGCAACTGGCGCTGCGCTGCAACCTTATCTGGGCGAAGGATGACAAGATCGCCAGCCATTCGGGGGGCGATCTTTCCCATAAGACAGGCGCGGAAATAATAAAGCTTTTGAACGACAAGCTGGGCGGCAACGGCATCCGATTTTACCAGGGCGCGCACTACCGGCACCTGCTGGTCATTGACGGCGGCGACTCGCATATAAACTGCCGGCCCCCGCACGATTACATCGGGAGAAACATCGCTGACCTGAAGGTAACGGCTCTTGAGAAGCGTGGAGAAAAAACGGCGGAAATATTGAACAGGCTTATCGCCGATTCCGCCGCTGTCCTTGCCGAGTTGCCGCTGAACCGGGAGAAAGCCGCGCCCGGCCAAAAACGCCCGACCCTTATCTGGCCGTGGGCCGCCGGCGAAAAGCCCCGGATGAAAACGATAAAAGAACTCACGGGCCTCGACGGCGCGGTGATAACCGCCGTGGACCTTATAAAGGGGCTGGGCATCTATGCCGGCATGAAGGTTATAGAAGTCGAGGGCGCAACCGGCAATTCCCATACGAATTACGAGGGCAAGGCCGCGGCGGCCCTGGAGGCGCTGAAAAAATACGATTACGTGTATCTGCACGTGGAAGCGGCGGACGAAGCCGGCCACGACGGGGACCTTAAGCTGAAGATCAGGGTCATTGAAGACCTGGACAGCCGGCTGGTGGCGCCCATAATGAAGGGAATAGAAGAAGCGAAGCTGGATATCAGGATAGCCCTGCTGCCGGACCACCCCACCCCGGTGGAGTCAGGGATACATGTCAAGGACCCGGTGCCCGTGATCTTGTGGGGCAGCGGGGTGCGCCCGGACGCGGTGCGGGAATATAACGAAGAGGAAGCGAAAAAAGGCGGCCTGGGCCTGATGGACCAAAAGGCCTTTTTTAAGAACTTCTTCGGCGGCTAGTATACGCGGCGTTAAATTCTGATCGGGTTTGTGTAGTAGCACGCCCCTGGCGTGCCATAAAAGCAGGCCAAGGGCCTGCAACTACTCCGCATTAGGGACTGTCCCCGTAGGAGCTGAAAATGTCAACCAAAACGATCGCAAAACTGGAAATTCCGGAAAAAAAGCTTCAGGAGATCAATAAATTCCTGGCCTCCCCCTCCAACGCGCTTACCCGGGATTTTATGAAGGTCATAGCTAAATACGGGACTATTGAAGAGATCAACGCGAAGGCAGAAAAAGCGCAGAACCTGGACAACCAGCTTTCCGACCTGCGCAGGATAAAATCCCCGTACCTGAAGGACCTCCGATGGCTGATGAAGGCCAGGGACTCCAGGGCGTTCATCGCCGTGGAAGAATACCGCAAGAGGGAGCTGGGGGCGGATTATAAAAAAGTCCGGTTCAACGCCGATTTCGCCGTTACGCTGGAAATAAGCGCCCTGCAGTATTTCCCCTGGCTGATAACGGAAGCCGCAAGGGCCATTGAGAAGAAAGAACTGATGCCCGGGCGATACATCCGCGTCAGGTTCATGAAAGAGCAGGAAAACCAGCGGGACGGGGAGCTTACGGCCATCGCGGCTGCCATGAATATCATCGGCGCCAGTTATGTTGAAACTCTGGATACCAAGGGCACCGACGGTGCCAACGTCCACCTGGGCGGGCCGGACACGATAACCGGCTACTTCGGCGGGGTCGGCCAGCCGAACGATTACGCCCTGAAGTGGGTGGACGAGTTCCTGTATTACTACACCAATTACGGCGTCAGGCAGGTTTTGAATCTCAACCCGGGGACCATTCTTCTCGGCTATATGATGCACAAACTCGGAATCAACAATGAGTTTAAAATCTCCGTTTTTATGGGAAACGACAATCCGTATTCCGTCCTCTGGACGCTGCTGACCGCGAAGCTCTTTTCAAGGGACGACGGCTCGACGCCGCTTATAGGCTTCAACTTCTCCAATTCCGTAAACAACCGGACCATAGAGCTTTCGGCCCAGGTGCGGGGCGCGCTCAATCTGGAGTCCTGCGTCCGCTTTGAGCACCATATCACGGAAACCTGGAAAGCCATAGTGCGCCAGCCTTATGACAGGACCGCTGAACTGGTGGAATTGTGCAAAAAAGTCAAGAATATAGGCGCCAAGCATGAAGGCGGCCCCGTCAAGGTGGAAGAGAAGCGGGAACACCCGTCGAGCATCCTTGATTATTTTATTCCCAGAACTGAGGTCATAAGCAAAGGCCTAATGCCCGCGCTGGAGCAGAATTACCTGGACAAGCACGAGGCCATAAATTTAACGGCGGGCGCCCTTACCAGAGCCGGCATACCCGTAATAGCAGCGACGGCCCTGCATTAACCTGAAAGTAGTTGCACGCCCCTGGCGTGCCTGTAGCGGCAAAGCTTGCTTTGCCCTGTAGCGAGCGATTTGTCAATCGCCTATTTTGTAGCCGCAGAGCGTCAACTCTGCCAAAAAAGGGGCCATTCGTAAACAATGTGGGATTTAGTAGTGAAAGTAGTGCTGTGGTCGGGCCGTGAGCGGGACTACCTGTTCCGCCGCGTAGGAAACCCTCTCGTGGTTTTCCTCCGACCCTCGACGAGGGTTGGAGCCTCCCATCCGCTATGCGGCTCCAGAGCAATCCCGCCCCCGGCCCGCCGGCGGTCTATAATTACAGAAAATCGGACGTACTCAACTGATGAAACGAGAAATTTACGTCTAACAATAAATTATGTATGTGCTACAACTACTTTTTAACAAAAATAAAAACAAGAGTCCACATTATTTACGAAAGAACCCAAAAAAGCAAAGCTGGTGCTTTGCAGCTACAAAATTTCACAGGCATTTATGGGTAAGCCTATTGATTCATTCGTAAAAAGTCCCAAATGGTAGCCGCAGGCTTTAGCCTGCGATAAACATGAAACCATTTTCCAACGAGAACACAGGCTCCAAGCCTCGCGACTACCAACACGGTTTTTGCGCAAAATGGACTTTTTACGAGAGAGTCAATTTTCGGGTCCAAGGGGATGAATTTAAGTGAGCGTAGCGATTGCGATCAGCCTATAAACTCGGTATAATATAGCGCATAGGAAGTTTACAAATCATAGGAGGAAACTCTAACAGAATTTTAAAATTGCTTGTTGGCTGAATCTGCCGACATTTGACTTCAACCGGGACCCTGCATAAGAGCAGGGATAGCTTCCAAGTGAAATGCTTGGGGCACATTGCACACCGTGTTCGGAGTCGCCGATGTAATCCAGCGCAAGCTGGGTGAAAGGGCGACGATCGTTCCGGGTTAGTGCAATGGCTTGGGACTGATTGCCGCCCCATTTTTTTGGGGTGCGACAATTTACAGCCCTCTACGGTGAAGTCAGCCGATAGGGGGTTTTTAATTTGTGCGGAAATTATCCGCGGCGTTGCTCATCCCCGGCCACCCTAAACACCGGTTTTCAGGAAGTTTTTCGAGTACAACGTATTTTTTGTGCCGTCGATGAGTTGGTTGTTTTAAAACGTAGTTACTTTAAAACACACAGAGAAAGCTTTATGAAAAATAAAATTCTACGCCTGGCCTCATTCTTCTTTTTTCTGGGCACATGCGGCTGCGCCGGCACCGGCAATTTAAACATGTCCGGGAACGAGGCTGAAAAAGCGGCGACTGTTTCGCGGGAAGTGAAATTTACGAACACCCATATAATGGACGCGGGGCGAAGCGGGTCTTATGCTAATCTGGGCCAGGCTATGAAAGGCGGAAACATAAAAATAAACCCGCGCCTTAAAAACGTAAAGCGCGTCGCCATAGTGGCTTTTGCCGGCAACATCAAATCCAAAACCAAAACAACATCCGGCGGCGACGGTGTATCTTTCGGCGCCGGTTCGGCGGTTTCAACACAGCTCGTGGCTGACAAGGATTTTAAAAAAGGCGTGCTGATCAATATGTACGTCTCTTTTGCCCGGCAGATTTCAAAGCAAACCGGCTGGGTTATCATCCACCCCAAAAACATTTCCGCCAACAGTTATTATGCCGGGCTTGATTACGGAGACGTCCCCACGAAAAAGCTGTTCGGTATTTTCGGGCCGTCCTATAAAGCCGCCTGGCAGGGCGTTTCAACGCCGGGGCTTAAATATCTCATGCCGCCGGTGTTCGAATGGGGGCCTTTTACCGGCCCCGCGGAAAATCAGACGTTTCTCGGAGGCATAAAACAGATGGGGAAGATGCTGACGTTCAAAACGGACGCCATGTTCAAGAATAGGGATTTCGACGAATTCGCCATTATAATGGGCAAATTGACCAGGGAACTGAATGTGGACGCGGTTTTTACCGTCCAAAACGAGGTTGTTTTTGTGCCGGCATTCAGCGGCTGGGGCGTCGAACTGGACGGAATAGCGGCCAACCTCTGGGGCGCCGACGGCAATGTTTTATGGAGCGGCAAGGTCGAAAAAAACGCGGAAGGCGAATGGACGGTGGACGCTGGCAGCGCGCTGGAGGAAGTGTGGCAGGGGATAGAGAAGCCGTATAATTTCGTCTGCGAGCTTATGGCGTTGAAATTAAGGAAAGACATATAGGCTGCGGAACCGGATTGCGGGTTTTATGAAAAGGGGAAGCCTGTTTTTTGCAGCGGGGGCCATCGCGCTGGCGGCGCTTGTTTTTCTGCCGCCGGAAAACCTCCATGCCAAAGTCAATTTCGGCAGGATCCAGGCGGTGAAAAACAAAGTCAGACAATTGAAGGATAAAAAGGAAAACGCCGGGCAAAAAATACAATACAAGCTCGGCCCTCAGACCAAAGTCCTTTCGGCGCAGACGAATTCGTGCCTTTTTTACGTTTCCCCCGACAGTGCAACCTATAAATACACCCTCCAGGCTTCGGAAATAGCCACCCTGCATCTCGGCAATATCATCCTTTCCACACAGGGGAGCGGCTATCTGAAAAAAGTCGTATCGCTGGTTAATACCGGCTCGGAATACCAGGTCATGACGACGACTGCCGGGTTAAATGAAGCGTTTGATATGCTCAACCTGGAGTTTCACAAAACGATCACGCCAGACGACGCGAACGTGCAGTCATTACAGCAGACGGCAGGCATGAACGTGCAGGGGGTGGGCACGAAATTTAATTTCAGCACGAATACTGTTTTATACGACGCGGACGGTAATCATGCCACCACGAACGACCAGATCACCAGCGGACTGAGTTTCATGTTTGGCATTGATGTGGACGTGAAGATAGATATGCCCGACCCGCAGCATTTAAACCAGTTTTATCTGAAAGTTAACACTGAGAAGGAACTGGGATTAACTGTGAGCGCTAAAGTGGGCGCGAGCGTCACTAAAGAATATCCGCTCTCACCCACGATAAAAGCCCCCATCTGGGCAATGCCGCCGGTTATACTGGAACTTAAGCCTAAATACATGATAACGGCGTCCCTAGGGGGAGTGTTTGACGTTGTGGCCTCGGGAACAGATTCCTCATATACCGGCGTGATATGCGACAATAACTGCTTTAACGGCAATAACTGGAGAGTGGAAAGCTCCAGTTCATCACATTTCAGCGTGACCAAGGCTTCAGGGAGCGCGGAACTAAGCCTTCAAATGGGGCCGGACGTGGAACTGAGCGCCAAACTGTGCGATATCATCGGGCCGTTCTTTGATTTGTTCGTCGGCGGCAAAGCCTCGGTGACCACGCCGGTAAACCACTTGCCCTATACGATATCGCTGGTTGCCGAAGCCAGCGGTGGCATAAAAGCCGAGGTGGACGCCTGGTTTGTCAATGTGACGCTTTTTTCAATAGAGGCCAGTCTGCTGAAATATGAATATGTCATTAAAGACGGTGTGCTTTTAAATCAGGCGCCGGCGATATCGGCGGTTTCAGCAAACCCTGCGTCAATATCCACCGGCGCGGCTACGACAGTGACGTGCTCGGCCTCCGATTCCGACGGCGACACTTTAACTTACGCCTGGTCCGCGGCAAGCGGGACATTGGTAAAGAATGGTTCACAGGCCACCTGGACCGCGCCGGCTTCCACCGGCGTATACACGGTTTCCTGCGCGGTTTCCGACAGTTACGGCGGTTCGGTTCAAAAAAGCGCAAGCGTGGTGGTTTCCGCCGCCGTGAACCACGCACCGGACACGATTGACGACAGCAATATTAAAATTGTTCTCAACCACTCAATAGCAGATATTACAGAACTCAGGTACAAACAAGGTTCAGGTTATAATTGGGTTGACAATTATTGGAACGATGCGCAATATGGCGGTCCAATAGGACTTTCTGTTGTTGGTGCGCCGCATGAAACCGCCACCCTTGTCTCCTGGTCTTCCGGAACGGCTAGTTGTACTTTCAATTACACAACCAACCTTGGGAACAAAACAGTCAGTATCTCCTGGGACGCAAATGGTGTCGAGGTGTTTGTGGATGCGGTATTAAATCAATCTGCCTTGCTTGGTGGATTTACAAAACCTGGCGGTGATAATACCATGTCCGATTATGCGACTAACTCTATAAGCGCCCCGACAATCCATCAATTTACTTATCCAGGCGGATCAACACTGATTTGGAGTGGAACCGCTCAATGGATGGCGCTTTGGGATACCAACTTTTTGGAAGTGTTTGGTTATAAGACAGATACACCAAGGAGTATGCGATACGGGAATGGAGCATCGGTAGACGGGCCATTTGTGGAATTGCCGGTGGGAGAAAACATCTTTAAACTAGCGTTGAAAAATAAATCAGGGGCCAACTGGTGGTCTGTTATTCAAGGATTGAACTTAACTCCCTAACATGGTGATTTTTATCGGGAGCTTTTTCATAGCGGAAAGATTATGAAAAGATTGGCGGTATTTTGTTTGTTTCTGTTCCCGCCGGTTTTCCCGGCGGTTTGCCGCGCTGGAGGTCTGAGCCTTGGTGTGGGGTATCCTTATGTTTCGTTGAAATATAACTTCTCGAAAAAAACCGCCGCGGAGGCGGTATACGCGGCAGGCGAAGGCATAAATTTATACGCCGGCAGGTTCTACTGGAATTTCAGCAGGTACGATAAATTGAATCTCTTCACCGGGCTTGAGGGCGGCTATGTGAACTTCGACACTCTTGATATGAAAGGCGCGGGCTATGAGGGTGCCGTATTGCTCGGGGGCGAGTATTTTATCTCCCGGAAAATTTCGTTCGCGATGGATTTTTCGCCCACGCTGATAGGGCTTAAATCCGATAATTATAAAGTCAGCGGCATAGAATGGGTGCTGAATTCCGGTCTGTATTTTTATTTTTCGCCGGCGAAGGAAAAATCCGGCCATAAAACGGGGACCGCCGCGCCCGGTTTCAAGGCCGAGGGCCGGGAAGAAAAGCGAACAACCGCTGTTTCAGCTTCCGTCACGGTTGGCGCGGGGAAGCCGCTGCTTGCCGTGGCCGCTTTCAAGGCGGAAAACATAAATAAAGCGGCAAAAAAAGACGACATTCCCGCTTCTTTTATTGCTTTGTCCCCGCCTGCGAAAGAGAAAGATGTCCCCGCAATTCAGGCCGGGCCTGCCGATATTAAAACCTCTGATTTGCAAATACAGCCTGAATCCGGCGGGGAAGCTTTGAAAGACATGGGGCAGGACAGCGCTGCTCTAAAGATTCAGCGTACGGCGGAAATGTCAAAGACGGAAAACGATATACGCTTTAATCTTAATTTTGACGGCTTCAAATCGCCGATTGCGGATTCCGTCTATTACATCGATGGAATATTCTCCGCAAATGAGAGAGTGACTGTAAAAGGAGGTATAACTGTTCCCATCGGAGAAATGGCCAAAGCGTTTAAGAACAGCCCGGCTGCCGGCGCGGAGATTGTTTTCCCGCTCCGTGAGGTGTCTTTGGGGCTCTCCTATTATTATGTTCCCGCTTTGAACTTGAAACCTAAATTTGCGTCGTGGCGCAAAGAGGTATCAACCGATGTGGATTATTCTTTGGACGAAGGTATAGTTAACGCGCCTGTAATGCGATTCTTATTTTTGGGTTTAAAATTCCCTGCCGTCACAAGCGAAACGATTCTCTTTTTTAGTGTCGGCGCCGGCATTTGTCGGTTGAAAATCCTTCAAAGCACCTCTACCTATATTTATAAAATAAAAGTGGGAAATGACTGGATTACCCTATTGGATGAAACCGAGGTGTATAAAGGATCAACCATAAACTACCCGGCGGCCGCGTTGGCCGCCGGGTTGATGCTGCCTTTAGGGGAAAACTTCGGCATCGGTCTTGAAGCGTCCGGCATCGGAATAATTGTCAAAAAAAGCACGTTTTATCTTTTTTCGCCGTCCGCCAGACTGACCTGGCTGTTTTAGTAACAGGGCTAAACCGACAGCGCAGCAGTTCCAATCCCGCAAAATGTTTAAAAAGCTTTCAGCCGGAGCTCCATTTAAGACCGGCCTCCTGTCAAGCCTCTGGAAAAAATCGCATGGAAATACGGCTCAAAAAATTTTAGAATGATATTATTTAAATCTCGTTTAGAAATTTGGAGTTTAAAATGAAAGCCATAGCCCCGGGGATGGACAGGATCAGCGGCGAGGGCGCATTTGAATACCTCGCAAAGGCTCAAGGCCTGGAGCGCGAAGGCGCGCATGTGCTGCATTTCGAGATAGGCCAGCCCGATTTCCCAACGCCGCTGCACATAAAGGAAGCTGCGTTCAAGGCCATTAATGAAAATTATACCGGCTACGTCGCGGCGGGCGGCATAGCGGACCTGAAAGCCGCGATACAGGAAGAAATTAAAAGGACGCGCGGCTTTAAGCCCGGCGCGGACCAGATACTGGTGCTTCCCGGGGCCAAGCCCGGCATCTTTTTTTCAATGCTCGCGCTGGTAGAGGCAGGCGACGAGGTGCTGTATCCCGATCCCGCGTTCCCCACCTACGGCTCGCTGGTAAAATACCTGAACGCCGCCGACGGCGCCATTCCCGTAAAAGAAGAAAATGAATTCAGGCTGGACCCGGCCGATATTAAAAAAAGGCTAACCGCGAAAACCAAGCTTATCATCCTGAACAGCCCGCAGAACCCCACCGGCTCGGTGATGACCAAAGACGCGCTGCTGGCGACGGCTGAACTCGCGCAGAAGCACGGCGTTTATATACTCTCCGACGAGATCTATTCAAAAATGCTCTATGACGCCGCTTTTTATTCGCCGGCAGCGCTTGACGAAGCAAAAGAACGGACGCTCATTCTGGACGGCTTTTCAAAATCATACTCCATGACCGGCTGGCGCCTGGGGTACCTGGTCGGCCCGGCGGCCATTATTAAAAAGATGGAAATCCTGATGATCAACGCGCTCTCCTGCACGGCCTCCTTCGTCCAGAAAGCCGGGATAGCCGCGCTTGAAGGCAGCCAGGAAGATTTGCATAAGATGATGGCCGCTTTCAGAGAAAGGCGGGCCGCCATAGTTAAAGGCTTAAATGAGATCCCGGGTTTTTCCTGCCTGGCGCCGAAGGGCGCGTTCTACGCCTTCCCCAACATCAAAAAGACCGGCAAGACCTCGCGGGAAGTGGCGGATGACCTGCTTTACAAGGCCGGCGTCTGTTGCCTGCCGGGCTCCGCCTTCGGCCCCGGCGGAGAGGGTTATCTCCGGTTTTCTTACGCCGCTTCCGTTGAAACAATCAACGAAGCCGTGGGTAAAATAAAAAAAGCCTGTCCAAAAAATAAGCAATATCGATGAGATAGTGGCCAATAAGACCCGCTTTATCCACGGCACCATCCCCTATGCCAAATATGGGCAGCGAGGGCTCGTTTCTCCTACCTGCCCGAAGCCGCGCGGCAGTATCGCCCGTAGGAGGGCTTGGGCCGCCCCTCTTTGTCGATCAGGCCGAACCCCGAAACCATC
>JACQYT010000050.1 GCA_016208085.1 Elusimicrobiota bacterium
CTGCCGCAGCCTGTTTCCCTCATTTAGGCCCACTGCCAATCATTTAAGCTAAAAGCCATCGCGCCCCGAGCCTCCCCCGCGGTGGGAGGCTCGGGGCGCTCCGCCCCACGGTGTGTCCGGGGCCGTGGGGGGTTAGATTCCCAGTCGCCGCCCAGTGTTTGGCTCCGGCCCGCGCCGCCCGCCCCGACCTTATGGCAAAATTTCAGGAGATTGACAAAATCTTTGAAACCCGGCGGGCTTTGTTGTATACTTGTGATTGAAGCTATTTATATATTAAAAGGCCCCTCACATATGAGCAAATGCCTAATATGTAAAACAGAAATTGCGCCGTTTATGTCTTTCGGCAAAATGCCTATCGCCAACGGTTTCCTGCCGCCGGAGCAGTTCAAGGACGAACCGTTCTTCAAGCTGGACGCGGCTTTCTGCGATAACTGCAAAATGGCCCAGCTGACCGAACTGGTGGACCGTGATAAGATGTTCCACGAAAATTACGCTTTTTATTCCTCCACCTCGGCTGGGATGGCGGAACATTTCAAGGAGTTCGCGAAGCTCGTGAAGTCCTCGTATCTGCCGAAAAAAAAACCGTTCGTTGTGGAGATAGGCAGCAACGACGGCATCCTGCTCCGGCATTTCGCCTCCGCCGCAATAAATTACCTCGGTATAGAGCCTTCGGCCAACGTGGCTAAGGCGGCCGGGGATAATGGTATAAACACCGTCTGCGAGTTCTTTGAAGAAAAGTCGGCCGCCCGGATAGCGGCGGAGCACGGCAAGGCGGACGCTTTCCTGGGCGCCAATGTCATGTGCCATATCCCGTACATCCATTCCGTTCTGAACGGGATAGACGCGCTGCTTAAGCCGGAAGGTGTTGTGATCTTCGAGGATCCGTACCTGGGAGATATCCTTGAAAAGACATCGTACGATCAGATCTACGACGAGCACGCTTTCTATTTTGCAGCCAGGTCGGTGAGCTATCTCTTCGAACGGCACGGCTTTGAGTTGGCGGATGTGATGCCGCAGGACGTGCACGGAGGCTCAATGCGCTACGTGCTGGCGCGCAAGGGAACCCGGAAGGTCTCCGATGCCGTTCCCGCCCTTTTGAAGAAAGAAGAAGCGCTGGGCATAGGCCGGCCGGACACTTACGAGCGGTTCCGGACTAACGTTGAAGCCTCCAGGACGGAGCTGGTTAAACTGCTTAAAGAGATGCAACAGGCCAAAAAGAGCGTTGCCGGGTACGCAGCCACTTCCAAGAGCACGACCGTGCTTAACTACTGCGGGATCGGCCCGGACCTGGTGGAGTATATCAGCGATACCACTCCCATAAAACAGGGAAAATACAGCCCGGGCATGCACATCCCCATACGTCCGTATGACGATTTTAAGGAAAAATATCCAGACTACGCGCTGCTGTTCGGCTGGAACCACGCGCGCGAGATAATGGAAAAGGAACGGGACTTCAGGCGTGCCGGCGGAAAATGGATCGTCTATGTTCCCAGGGTGCAGGTTTTATAATGATACCGTGCAGCAACCCCCGCGCGCAGTACGCGGCCCGCAAAGATGAAATTGACAGGGCGGTCCGAACCGTCATGGAGCGCGGCAGGTATATACTGGGCCCGGAAGTGGAGGCCTTTGAGGCTGAGTTCGCGGCCTACATTGGGGTGAAACACGCCATAGGCGTGGGCAGCGGCACCGACGCGCTGAACGTGGCGCTGCGGGCCTGCCAAATAGTGCCTGGCGACGAGGTTATTACCGTTTCGCATACCGCCGTGGCTACTGTGGCCGCCATAGAGATGGCAGGGGCGGTCCCGGCGCTGGTTGATATAAACCCCGTCCACTACACAATCGCCTCGGACAAGATTGAAGCCGCCATAACCCCGCGCACGAAAGCTATAATCCCCGTGCATCTCTACGGCCAGCCGGCCGATTTGGACCCTATCCTTGAAATCGCGAAAAAACACGGCCTCAGAGTAATAGAAGACTGCGCCCAGTCGCACGGGGCGGTGTACAAGGGCCGGCGCACCGGTTCCTGCGGCGACCTCGCCTGCTTCAGTTTTTATCCCACAAAGAACCTGGGCGCTATAGGCGACGGCGGCATGGTGGTTTCAAATGACGACGCGCTCTCTAGCCGCGCCCGGCTGGTACGGCAGTACGGCTGGGCGCGGCGCTACATAAGCGACATCCAGGGAGTGAATACGCGGTTGGATGAAATACAGGCCGCTATCCTCAGGATAAAACTACGGTATCTAGACCAGGATAACCAGTTCCGGCAAAGGCTGGCCCGGAGCTATGCCGAGAAACTGTCCGGAACGGATTTAACCCTTCCGGCCGCCGGCGCCGGGCGCGAACATGTTTTTCATCTCTACGTAGTGCGGTCTTCGCGCAGGGACCAGCTTCTTTCTCATTTACAGGCAAAAGACGTAGGGGCGCTGGTGCACTATCCTGTGCCGGTTCACCTCCAGCCCGCCTATCTTAACCGCATTCCCGCCGCCGGCCTGGCTGAAACGGAGCGCGCCGCGCGGGAAGTGCTTTCCCTGCCGATGTACCCGGAGCTTTCAGAAAGCGAGTTAAAGGCGGTGGCGAACGCCGTGCTGGAGTTCAGGCCGCAAGGGCCGGAGAAGCCATGATAGAAGGCGTAAAAATAATAGATCTGGCCACGCACAGCGATGAGCGTGGCTTTTTCCGCGAGCTTATGCGCGCGGGAGACGGCTCCTTCCCGGCCGATTTCGGACAGCTCAGCCATTCGCTAGTCCGTCCGGGCGTTGTCAAGGCGTGGCATTTTCATAAGAAACAGATTCAGTGGAATTATGCGGCATGCGGACTGCTCAAAGTGGCGTTGTATGATACGCGGCCGCACTCGCCGACTTTCGGGAAGACTATGGAATTTCTCGCGGGCGACGATCAGCCTGCGCGCGTCTATGCCTTCCCTCCCGGCGTGGCCCACGGTTATAAATGCCTCGCCGGGCCGGCGCACATCTTTTACGTCACTTCCGGGGTATATGACCCCGAAGGGGACGAAGGCCGCATCCGGAGCGACGACCCCTCCATAGGCTATGAGTGGCAGCCTGGGGAGCAGAAAAAGGCTCTATGATCTCCAATGGGACAATAAAACGTTTACCTGTGGCGTTGGTCAAGGTTTCCTGTCCCCGGTGCGGTGGAAGAGAGAGCGTTACGGTTGCGCGCGGGAAAGACCGGCTTTACGGGGTTCCGGGTGAATATTATGCCGCCGAGTGCCGCGGCTGCGGGTTGTGGTTCCAGAACCCCCGCCCGCCGCTTGAGCGCCTCGCGGACCTTTATCCGGCTGAGTATGCGCCGCATGTCCGGCCGGAGCCGGTGGCGCTGCACCGGGGCGCGGCCGAGTATTTGCGCCGGCATATGGGCTATGCGGGCTTGAAGCCTGATACGCAAGCCGGCTTCCGCTGGACCTGCCTGCCGGTATTTTCACCGGTCCGGAAATGGCTTTACGGCGTGAACCTTACCCCGCATTTTGTTCCCGGCGGGAAACTGCTGGAAATAGGCTGCGCTTCCGGCGCGCGCCTGCTTTACCTGCGCCGCCTGGGCTGGGAACGCCTGTACGGCATAGAACTTGTTCCGGCGGCGGCCGCGCAGGCCCGCGAGGAGGGCTTTGAAGTGGTCAGCGGACAGATAGAGCATAATCTTTCCGGGTACCAGGACGGGTTTTTCGACACGGTGGTTTCCAGCATGGTCGTTGAGCATCTTGCGGATCCGTTCACTGTCGTCGGCGAGGTCGCGAAAAAGCTGAAACCGGGAGGGGAATTCCTTTTTTCCACGGTCCTGCGGGGTTCGCTGGATTTCAAACTGTTCGGCGATTATTGGGGAGGTTTCGATTTCCCGCGGCACATGGTGCATTTTTCCATGGCCGATGTCCTCGGGCTGCTGAAGGGCCTGTTCACAGCGCCGGAGTGTTTTTACTACGGCGCCCCCGCCGATTATTCCCGGCCGATCTCATGGCGCCGGGCGGAGGGGCGCGGCGGCGCGCTTGACTGCGTTATGTTTATGCTGGCGTCTTCGCGCGCGGGGAATGTAATCGGATTTTTCATGTCGAAGCTGAGGCTTACCTGCCGCGTTTCGTTCCGGTGCCGGAGGAAAGCCTGGAAGTCCTGACAAAAATGAGAAACAGAACCGAGCTGGAGAGGGGACGCGTTTTAAGGAAATATTCCGGCAAGCGGCTCCTTATTACGGGCGGCAGAGGGTACCTGGCGGCCAACCTTGTCGACGCCTTGAAAAATATAAGTTGCGCCGTAACGCTGCTCGATACCGCTCCTCCCCCCGAAAGGCGGCCCGCCGCGGCCGCGCGCATAAAAGACGTCGTTGCGGACCTCAGGGGCCTGCGCGACTGGTCCGCGCTGCTCAGGGGAACGGATTTCGTGTTCCACCTGGCCGCGCAGACGAGCGCCGGGGCCGCGGACAAGGATCCGCTTTCAGACCAGGCGGTGAACGTGCTGCCGCTGCTTGCGCTGCTGGAGACCTGCCGGAAGCGGAAGTTTCGCTCCGCGGTAATTTTCGCAAGCACGGTCACCGCGGCCGGCATTCCCAAAAGGCTCCCTGTCGACGAGTCTTTCAGGGAAGTCCCGCCCACCGTCTATGACCTTCATAAAACCATCGCGGAGAGTTATCTTGAATACTACGCGGCGGCCGGCGCGGTGTCCGGAGCAGCGCTTAGGCTGGCGAACGTGTACGGCCCCGGGCCGAAAAGCGCAAGCGCGGACCGCGGCATACTTAACCGGATGATCCTTAAGGCATTAAAAGGATGGGACCTTCCCGTCTACGGCGCTGGAAGCTATATCCGCGACTATGTCTACGCAGGGGATGTCGCCGCGGCGTTCCTTGCGGCCGGCGTTAAGGCGGCCGGCCTTAAAGGACGCCGCTTCATCGTAGGAAGCGGGAAAGGGTATTCTCTACGGCAGGCTTTCCGGCTGGTGAGCGAAAGAGCAGCGTTAAAAACCGGGAACAAGGCGCGTATAGTCCGGGTTAAGCCTCCGGGCGGAGCCCCGGCCGTGGATAAGCGGAATTTTATCGCGGACACCGGGCTTTTCCGCAAGAGCGCCGGTTGGCGGCCGCTATACGGCCTGGCGGAGGGGATAGACGCGACCATTGCGTATTACCTCGGAGAATCCCCCGCGTTACGGCTCCTTAAAGGAAAACCATGAGCGACCTGAAAAACAAGAAAGTTTTGATCACGGGCGGGCTGGGGTTCATCGGCAGCAATATAGCCCTGCGCTGCCTGGAGGAGGGGGCCGAGGTTACCGTCTATGACTGCCTGGACCCGCGCTCCGGCGGCAACATGTATAATCTGCACGGCATAGAAGAGTCCGTGCGCATCGTGGTCAACGACATAAGGAGCATGGAGGGCATAAGCTCATGCATAAGGGGGCAGGATATTCTGTTCAATTGCGCCGCCTACACCTCACATCCGAATTCGATGAGGGAGCCGCTTATCGACATAGACGTGAACTGCAAGGGCACGATAAACATTCTGGAGTCGGCCCGCCGGTTCAACCCGGAAATAAAATTTATCCATGTCGGGACCAGCACGCAAACTGGGAAAATGTGCTGCAGCCCGGTGGATGAGAAGCACCCCGAGTTCCCGCTGGATATCTACTCCGCCAATAAGACCGCTTCCGAAAAGTATGTCCTTATTTACGGCAGCGCCTACAAGATGCGGACCACGGTGGTGCGCCTGGCCAACGTGTTCGGCCCCAGGTCGAACATAAAGACGCCGGATTTCGGCTTCATGAACTATTTCATCGGTCTCGCCCTCCAGGGCAAGCCTTTGACCGTATACGGCGAGGGCTCGCAGCTCAGGAATATAACCTACGTCCGAGACTGCGTCGAGGCGCTGGTCGCCGCCGCCCTTAACCCCGCCGCCGAGCGGGAAGTTTTTTTTGCGGTGGGGGACACTCAGTACAGCGTGGCCGAGATAGCGGCCGGCATAGCCGAAAATGTGGGCGGGCAGGTCCAGTTCGTGGAGTGGCCCAGGGAACGCTTCACCATAGACATCGGCGACGCGGTGATCAGCAACGAAAAAATAAAAAGATCGTTGGGCTGGTCCCCGCGCGTGTCCATGACCGAGGGGCTGGTAAAGACGCGCGAATATTTCACCCCGGTCCTTAAGAAGTATTTATAGGCGGCGCCCGCACACCGTCAAGGCAGCTTAAATGACAAACGGCGAATTGCTCAGGAAGCCCCGCGTCCTTGTAGTGCTGGAGATGGGGTACCTGTGGACCACCGGCTTCGTGCGCGCCGGGATATTCAAGGAGCATTTCGCCCGGGCGGGCTATTCGGTCAGGTTCGTAAACCACAATTTTACCGGTCCGCTGCTCTGGCGGTTCAAATCGCTTTTTAGCCTGTTCCGCGCCTTGAACGAACTGCGGATCGTTTATCTCGCGCGGTCGTGCGATGCCGTATATATGTGCAAAGTGCAGTCCGGCCGGCTGGTCGCCATGCTGCGCCGCCGGACAAAGGCCAGGCTAGTGCTGGATGCCGGGGACGCGGGCATGCCGCAGTACGCCACCGCGGAGCTTAATTCCGCCCTGGCCGCGGCGGACGCGGTAACCACGGACAATGAGCTGACGGCCGGGTATGTCAGGCGGTTTAATAAGAACTGCACGGTCGTGCCTGACTCCCCGCAGATAGAGTTGTTCGACAGTATGCGCGCGGAAATCAGGAAGAACGCCTCCGGCCCCGTGATCCTCGGCTGGGTGGGCAGCTCGAGCACCGTCTATAACCTCTTCCTGATCTGGGAAACGCTTGAGCGGCTCTTTGCCAGGCATGAGAACCTCCACCTGCGACTGGTGGGCGTGGGCAGGGATTTGCGCCTTCTCCCACCGTTTGAGAAAGTCAGGTACTCCTTTGTCGAGTCGTACACCCAGAAAGAAATGGTACGCGAGGTGCTGAAGATGGACATCGGCTTGTACCCGCTGCACAATATAGAAGCGTCTTATTACCGCGGAGTTTTAAAAGCCTCCGTGTACATGAGCGGGGAAGCCGCCGCGGTCTGTTCTCCCGTGGGGCAATGCGCGGATTTCATTAAAGACGGCGTTAACGGCATGCTGGCCGCAGCGCCGCAGGAATGGGAGCGCAAGCTGGAGACGCTGATAAACGACCGCGTGCTCAGGCAGACTTTGGCGAAGGGCGGGCTTGAAACCGTGCGCGGAAACCTCACTCTCGACCGCGCTTTCTCAACGCTTCGCTCGGTAATTGAAGGAGAAAGCCATGGCTGAACCGGCATTTAAAAAGGGCGGCAAGCTAGTCATTACCGGGGCGCTGGGCCACATCGGGTCCCGGCTGATACACGGCATCCGCCCCGGGGAGTATGGGGAAGTGCTGTTGATAGACAATCTCTCTACGCAGCGCTACTGTTCCTTGTTCAACCTTCCAAAAGGCGTTCCTTTCCGGTTCCGGGAAGCCGATATCTGCGCCTGCGACCTTAAAAAACTTATGGCCGGAGCAAACGTTGTGCTGCATCTCGCGGCTATCACCGACGCCGAGGGCAGCTTTGACATGCAAAAGCACGTGGAAGAGGTAAACTGCTCTGGCACGCGGCGCGTGGCCGGGGCATGCGCGGACGAAGGCTGCCCGATGATCTTCCTTTCAACCACCAGCGTGTACGGCACGCAGAAGAACGTGGTGGACGAGAATTGCCCCAAGGATTCGCTAAAACCCCAGAGCCCGTATGCCGAGAGCAAGCTCAAGGCGGAGCAGACGTTGGATGAACTCGGGCATAGCGCCGGCCTTAAATATGTCGTCTGCCGGTTCGGGACTATATACGGAACCTCTATAGGGATGCGGTTCCATACCGCCGTGAACAAATTCATCTGGCAGGCATGCATGGGCGTTCCCGTCACCGTATGGCGGACCGCGATGGACCAGCAGCGGCCTTACCTGGACCTGGGGGACGCGGTACGCGCCATAAATTTTATACTTGCCGCCGGCAGATTTGATAATCAGCTCTATAATGTGCTTACGGACAACGCGTCCGTGGTCGACATAATAGGCGCCATAAGGAAGCACATCCCGGACCTGGAGGTTAAACTGGTGGATTCTCCTATCATGAACCAGCTTTCCTACCGGGTTGTCTGCGAAAAATTCCGCGCTCTGGGGTTCGAATTTAAAGGGAACCTCGACGAGGGCGTTAAAAGCGCTATCGACCTGCTGCGGCAGGCGCGGGGAAGATGAACACTGGAAGCCCAGCCCCGTAAATGCGACCGCTACAGGGAGCAGAGGCAAAGCAAGCTTTGCCACTACAAGGCTATGCCGCATCAGGAGCTATGCTCATCAAGCGGCCAGGTGTAAATGATGGGTTCACCGAATATTTACAGCCGTGGCGGGTTCCATGTCGAATTTCTTTACGTTCAAATTCAACGGCAGCAGGCATAACAGGATAACGTAGACCGGCACGGAGTACCTGGGATCACACCATATCATTGCATACTGCGCCCAATACACCAGGTAGAAGACAACTAAAAAGCCCAGCGGCGCCCGCAATTTTCCCCTGACCAGCTGGAAGCAGCGATAGAAGAGTACCAGATAGAGAGGCAGCACCAGCGCTAACCACCAGGCGTATGCCACGCTTTTCCAATAGCGCTGCGAGGGAGAGAGCGGAGAAGTGTACCAGTTCCCGTAAAAGTCGGGGAAAGTGAAATATAGGGTTGCGACAAGTGGCCTCTCAAAAAGAAAATATGGGACGTCTTTCCACACGAAAGGCAGCAGCTTATCGAACTTTTGAGAATCTGAAAGACCCTGCGCGTTCATCTCTTTTATTAACGTTCTCGCTTCCCCAAATTTTGGGTCCTCGCTGTGCGGGCTTAACTTATATGTATTTGCCGTAAACAACTCCAGCATACACGCCCCCTGGGCGTTAACCAATATCAGCTTGTGGAAATGCCTGTAGTTCCTTATTGCCCAAGGGGTCAGTGTCACCGCGAACATGAGCATTAACGCGCCCGCCTGCTTTCTGGAAAGACGGACGGTCCCGGGGATAAAACTGCCCGCGGCCAGCAAAACCGGGCCTATCCACGACGGGAACTTTGAAAGAGTAAGCACGCCCCAGGAGGCGCCGGCCAACGCCGCGGTAGCCAGTTTATTGGAGCGTAGCGCCCTCACGCTCAAAAGTATGGAGAGGGTGGTAAAGAGCGCCATAGTCGGCTCCAGGAGCGAGTGAGTTATTCTCGCGAGATGCGGAGGCAGTATAGCGAGCCATGCCGTCAGCAGCAGGGAGAAGCGCAGCGCCCCGAATATTTCCATAAAGAGGAGAAATGCTGCCGCGCAAGTCAGCGAGTAAACGAACGCCTGGTAATAATAGGCCGAATCGTAAGAGGTCTCACTGAGTTTAAACCACACGCCAAGCATGAGGGGAAACATGGGCGGTCTGAGGACCGACGGAGTCTTCCCGTCTGCGGAGAATCCATTTCCCGCGGCCACGTTGGCCGCCAGCGTATAATAATCGTCAGAATCCGGGTTATTTGCCGAGTCTGAGTATTCCGCCTTTCCGTTAACGGATAAGGTATGCGGCAGAAATCTTTGATATAAAATACAGACAGCGAAAGTGTAAACCGCTATGGCCGTGAAATATTTGGTCAGCTTCCTCATCACTCTCTCCGTTTCCGTCCTTTTCGGCTGACGGTGCCTCAACAGCCAGCCCATTGCCATGCTGTTCGCACTCCCTCACAGAGCCGGACTTGCGGTTTTTCCATATCCGGCCGGATCCGCGTGTTAAAAATTATAATACCAAAAAGACGGCTGAAGAGTCAGTTCGGCGCGGTTTTTGAAAAAAGAATATTTTTATCCGCAAGCCGGCCGGGAGCGCGAGCGGCAAAATTCCCGCCGACACCCCCGGCCAATTGTTACGTCCCGCCTACTTGAGCCCAGGTTTGGGGTAGTAAATCCCACCTAATCAGACACCCCCCATTGGGGCGGGTCAATCCCACCTATCCGGACCCACTTTTTGGGGGGTAAATCCCACCAATCCAGGCCCGGTGAAAAATTGGGTCATTGGACTCGTCCTCGGCCAGGCTGAATGAAGCTATGATATCTCCATTGTGAAACCAGGAGGTATCGATGAAGAACCGAACGAGGAGGAGACTGATGGACCGAAAAATTATTGAACAGTTGCTCACCGGGGCGGGTGTATTGCACAAGCGCCAAGAACCTGTCGTACGAAATCACGCTGGCGCGGGCAAAAAACAACCTGGACGTGTTGTTTAAGAAAATCTTGTCCTCGGACTTGTGGATCATCGGCCTGGACGGGAATGTCTTGTTTTATCACGGACCAGCAACCTCTGTCTGACACCCTGCCTCCGCTTATTTAGCCCCGAATCGCGGCATAACCTCTAAAATTAACGATTTATTTGCCGTGAACATTAAGATCGCGTAAAGCGGCAGTGACACTAACAAAACCGAACATATTTTAGGAATACCTGAGTGCAGGGACAGGTATTCCGTAAAAAGAGCCGCAGCAGTGATGCTTGCAATGGAAAAAACAGTGATAATCCCGATATTACGATAAAAGATCCCGGTGTTTATCTCAGCTAAAATGCTTTTTGACATGTGAAGGATCAGAAGACCGCAGATCACGAATAAAACAGACATTGCCAGCGGCAGGCCTATAAATCCCCATAGCCTGGTGAAGAGCGTTGCCAGCGCGATATACATAAAAAAACCCGCCACCGAGTAAACAGCCGGTATTATAATCTTGTTCTTTAAGTAATACACTCGCGTAAGCATGGTTCCGATACCGCCAAATAGAAACACACCGGAATAGCCCGCAAAGGCCAGTGCCACCTGGGCGGACATCCCGGGAGTAACTTTATTGCGCTGGAGCACAAGCTGCATAATATCCTTGCTTAGGTAAACAATAAGCATGGCAAGCGGTATCATGACCATAAAAGCGAAGATTATATACTTCTGCCAGATATGGGCGCAGGCTTTGTTGTCATTGCCTGAGTCGGCCTGTGTCATTTTTGCGTACATAACAGTGTTAAGCGGTGTGATTATCATGGATGCCGGAACACTTATCAGTTTGTAGGCGAACCCCAGGCTGGCGAATGACCCGGCCGGGAAAAAAGAAGCAAAATATCGTTCAACAAGCGTGGTAAGCCTGGCGATCATACCCGAGCCTGTCATGATAAGCGAGGAAGTAATCACTTTATGGCAATTACTGTCCCGTAAATTCATGACAGGTTTGAACGAGTAACCTTCCGAAATAAGCGCCAGGGAAACCATGCTGACAGCGTTCCCTGCCAGGATCCCCAGGGCCAGGCTTTGAATACCGAGTTTTTGCCAAAAGAACAGCAGCGCGAATAAAGCGATGCTTGCATTGATAACAGCGGAAATCTGCGACTGGATAATTTTATTTTCGTATTGGAGCACATACCCTATAAACACGGTCGGTACCTGGAATATCACTATGGGCACAATAATCCGGAAAAGTGTTGTGACCGAGTCGTTTATAGACGGGCTGAGCCCGGGAAGCAGGACCCGGTGCAGGAATCCCGCGAAGACAAATGACGCGCCGGCCAGGACGCCGATAACGAGCGTAATACTGTTAATAAGGCTGTTTATGAGTTCGTTGGCGGCCGCTATCCCGCGCTCTTTGCGCAGCCGGCTGTAGACAGGGAAAAAATTAGTGCCGAAGTAATCCACCCCCAACAGAATGATCAACAAGGTCGGGATGGTAAGAGCGGCATAATAGCTGTCAAGGTCGCTTCCAATCCCGAACCACCCGGCGGCGAGGATGCTTGTCAGGAATGCGATAGCTGCAGCGACGAGATTAAGGGCGGCAATAACAATAAGTTGTAAAGACGAGCTGCCGCGGAACCTTCGGAAGGGCTCGCTGTTCGCGGCTTTTATGAGATCCATCAGCGCCTTCCCCGGTCACTTCTGCGTATCCACTCGAAAGCGGCCCGCTTTGCAAGGCTGAAAAGAACCGGGAACCGGCGGGACACAACCGCGGGTTTTTCAAAAGCTATGTCACAATTGGAACAAAACGGAATTTCATTATATCGCTTGCCGGCTATTTTTTCCCGCAGCTCCCGCATCGGGGTGTTGTTCCATATGCTCAAAAGCGGCTCGTTTTTATTGTCGCCGATAACCAGCTTTCCGCGAAAATCTTTACAGCAGGCTACCACGGTGCCGTCAACATAGACTGCCATGCGGTTATACGGGACAAAACAGACAGCGGTGTACCCGTCTTTCCTGCTTTCCGGTTTCACGCGGGCCGAGGTTTCCATGTCTTTCGGAAAATCATGCAGCGGTATGACGTTGGTTTCATAGCCATGAACGTCGGAAAAAAGTTTTCTCAGGCCTTCTTCTATCGTCTCTTTTGATTCCCCGGGATAATAGATGGACTGTATCAGCGTTTTCGGTTTAACCGCGTGTTTTACGGCTTTTATGCGCAGAAAGTTCTTAATATTGCCCACAACTTTATTAAAATCGCTGTTAACGCGCATTTTCATGTGTCGTTCTTCGGTCGGCCCGTCAAAACTGAAGGACAATTCATCAAGCCCGGCATCGATCAGGTCTTTTGCCGCCTGCCCGGACATAAGAGTCCCGTTGGTATGAATCCTCGTGTACATTGAATTGTCAGAGCAGTATCTCACGAACTTGGCCAGGTCGCTATTCAGCAGAGGCTCTCCGGATAAGAAAAGGCTGACTCTCGGGATAATCCCCGCTATCTGGTCAATGATGGACTTAAACATCTCAAACTTCATGTTCTCGGCTTTCCGGCCTATGCCGGCAGACATCGGACACATGACACACTTAAGATTGCAGCTATTGGAGGTTTCTATGAATATTTCGGCAGGGAAAGGGACGCCGTCGATCATGCCCCTCTCCATGGCTGCGGTGTTGGCCATTTCCCTTAATTTTGTTTTTAGTTTATCCAAATTCCGCATATAATTGTCTGTAAAAGCCGGAAACTCCCGGCGCCGGGCGGCCCAAATTCGGCTGCTAAGATCTATAAAACGGAACAGTTCATTATAACGTCAATCTGTGCCGTGGTTATAGTTATGCACTGCAATTCCAGAAGAACCCCTAATATACCTGATTATTCGAGCCCAATCTCCTTTTTGTATGGCTTTAAAACCTTTATACAGCAAATTCTGAGTTTTTAGGATATAATACAATAACCGATTTAATTTTAATTGACTTAGTTTCCGATTTGTCAGCAAAAACATCATCTTCGTTGATATCTTATCTCCCCTTGAGGCATACTCGTGCAGTAAAAAGAACAAGCTGTTTAAATAGGTTGCTTTACAATCATGATAATATTGACGATAAATGTCTTTTAGGCAGCCGGTTATTATACCATCTCTTTTTGCCATTTCATATAGCTCCGTTCCCGGATAAAAAACCAAAGAATAAAGGGTTAATTGATATGGAGTTGGAAGTTTTGCCAAGAACATCAGTGTTTCAATTAAATCTTCGTCGGTTTCCCAAGGGTTATCAATGATAATATCATAATGCGGTATCCTAATTTTATCTTTGAACTCATTTATTATCTTAACAGCTTCTTCAACTTGTGTATTAGAATGATATCGCTTATATAATTTCTTCGTGCGCTCGCTTCCTGTCTGTATACCCATTCTTAGGAATATCAAGCCTGCATCCACGAGGAGAGATAATTTTTCTCTGATGATGGTTGAAGGGGTTGCTCCGCCGATACTCAGGGGTAACCCCACATTATCCCTGTATTTTTTGCAAAATTCCCTTATCTCTTCTACGGTGCGGATGAAAAATGCATCATCACCAAATATAATACATTTTATAAAGGGCAACCGGCTTTTTACCTCCATCAACTCTTTAATTATGTTGTCTACGTTCCTTTTTCTCACTATTTTTGCGTTAGAATACATTTTGTTAAGTGTATTATTGCAGCAATATGTACATCCAAAAGGGCATCCTCTACTAGGTATAGTCACATAAATCCCGTTCATATGCGCCTTTAACAGATGTTCATCCATTTTTTGAATACAATTATCCTTCAGAATGTAATGGGTTTCATAGTCATAGTCCGGAAATGGAATAGAATCCAGGTCTCGAATTAATGGTCGCATTTTATTTGCAATGATTCGTCCTTGGTCCTTAAACCACATGCCTTGAACATCATGGCAATATAGTCCATCTTTCATTTTCCCCGCCAATTCCACTAAAGTCTCTTCACCTTCACCCAAGCAAACCATATCTGCGTAATCAAGGCATTCCTCCGGTCGTATTGTCGGGTGGACCCCTCCCCACAATATAGGAGCGCGCAATTTTTCCTTTAGCCTTTGGGTAATTTGAACAACATTATTAAAAAAATTTGTCATCAATGAAATTCCTATCAATCCTGAGCCCCTTGACAGTTCAACAACCTCATTTAATACTGTCTCTTCAAATTTATCCGTAAAATCTCTTGGCAAGAATATAAGTTGTACACCATGCCCTTCTTGTTTAAGACATGCCGATAAAGTTCTTATCCCAAACGCCTGAAGGTCTGAATATGGAGATATCAAGGTCACTTTCATATATAATACACTCCCCTATTTTTAAACTTTTATTAACGGAAGAAGCGCTCTGATGAAACATTACAAAAAGTTCAAGGCCGGAAGCAAATCGGGTTCAGTAAAAAATTAAACGCTGCAGGCAAAAAAATGATTAAATAACCTGAGATAGTTGCTAAATTTTGGCAATTCGGATATAATAAAGTAGAGAAGGACTATCGATGAAACAGGCAAAACCTCCGGGCACATCAAAGAGCTGGCAGGACTTGGGGGCTATGCACAGAAGCATACTTTCTCAAGAGGGTTCCTGGGACAATTTCAGGAGGACTATCGCAAGCCGGTATTTCACGGACCCCGACTACTCTGAAGAGGATATCCGGTTCGCGTATGATTTTTTGAAGGCGCGCGGCGTGCGGATCAATGAAACCGATTTTGCCGAAGGAAATCCGGTGCGGGTTGAGGTTGACGGCAAGATTATTACTCAAGACCTGTTAACATCCTCATCTGAACTGTATTCAATGGAATCTGTTATTGATCTTAAAGAAGTGAAGACCGTTGTCGAAATCGGTGGCGGTTACGGCAGGATGGCACTGCTGATTCTGCAAAGGTATCCGCATATCAAATATACCATAGTCGATGTGTCTCCGGCGGTTGAAGTGTCAGAAAAATTTTTAACCGGAAAATTTAACGCAGAATTTTTATCTCCCGAGGAATTGGATTTCAAAGAGGAAGCGGACTTATTTTATTCAAGTTCCGTAATGAGCGAACTTGGATTTAGAATTGTAAACCATTACTTCCGCCTGATAAACCAGAAAGGCAGGTTTTTTTATCTCAAAGACTGGAAAAAGGGGCACCACCTCAACGACCTACCCGCTATAACAGGTTTCGGGTTAAGGGTGGCTAATAAGATATCAAAATTAATCTTCAGGCGTCCATGGACCGCGGCTTTTGATGCCTACAGGATACGCGAAGATAATTATCCTCAGTTCGGGTGGAAAGAACTGCTTCATCAGGATTGCGAAAATATAACCGCTTATTCACCGTCTCATAAAAAAACCCGGGAAGACAAATTTTTTGAGATCGTTTACCGAATCAAATAACGCCAAGATCAGACTCCGGCAGCTACGCGCCCCCTCCTATTGAGTAGGGGAGGGCGATTTTGGCACAATGTAGTGACATAGCATCCCGCCGCTCCAGGGAATCTGCTATATGTTCGCTAAAGATATTATGCTTAAAAAGCTCGTGGAATCCATCATAGGCAGCAAAAGCGAACGGGACCTGAAGAAGATATACCCCGTCGTCGACCGGATAACCGCCCTTGAGGAGGAGATCTCAAAGCTGCCGGACGACCGGCTCCGCGCCAAGACCGCGGAATTTAAAAAGCGCCTGGCCGGGGGCGAGACCCTGGACGACATCCTGCCCGAGGCTTTCGCGGCCGTGCGCGAGGCCGCCAAACGCGCCATAAAGATGCGCCACTACGACGTGCAGTTGGTCGGCGGCGTAATCCTGCACCAGGGCAAGATCGCCGAGATGCGCACCGGCGAAGGAAAGACCCTGGTGGCATGCGCACCGGCGAAGGAAAGACCCTGGTGGCCACGCTGGCCGCTTACCTCAACGCTTTGTCCGGCAAGGGCGTGCACATAGTCACCGTCAACGACTACCTGGCCAGGCGCGACCGCTTCTGGATGGGGCCCATCCACGAGTTCCTGGGACAAACCGTCGGCTTCGTGCAGCATGACATGCAAAACGTCGAGCGCCGGGCGATGTATAACTGCGACATCACCTACGTGACCAACAACGAGGTCGGTTTTGATTACCTGCGCGACAACATGGTCATGGATAAATCCGAGCGCGTCATGCGCGAGCGCAATTACGCCATCGTGGACGAAGTGGACTCCATCCTGATAGACGAAGCCCGCACCCCGCTGATCATCTCCGGCCCGGCCGAGGAATCCACCGACAAGTATTACATCGTCAACCGTATCATCCCGCTTTTAAACGTCCGCTTCATCACCGAAAAAGAGGAGATCGACGCCAAGCGCAACGAGGAAGATCTGGGCAAGGGCTACGACGCCGTCATAGACGAGAAGAACCACTCCGTCATTCTGACCGAGGACGGCGTGAGGAAATCCGAGAAGATCCTGAGCGTCGGCAATATCTACGACGACGTGGGCGCCGAATGGGCGCACCACCTGAACCAGGCGCTGCGGGCCCACCACCTGTTTGAAAAAGACGTGGAGTACGTGGTCAAGGACGGCGAGATCATCATCGTGGACGAATTCACCGGTCGCCTTATGCCGGGTCGCAGGTGGTCCGACGGCCTGCATCAGGCCATAGAAGCCAAAGAGAGCCTGCGCATAAAGGAGGAGAACCAGACGCTTGCCACGATCACCTTCCAGAACTATTTCAAGCTTTACTCAAAGCTCGCCGGCATGACCGGCACCGCGATGACCGAGGCGAACGAATTCTGGGATATCTACAAGCTGGACGTCGTTGAGATCCCGCCGAACCGCGAGTGCGTCAGGGCCGATTCCGCGGACCGCATCTACAGGACCGAGCGCGAGAAAAACAACGCCATCGTCTCCGAGATAGAGGAGCGCTGGAAGAAAGCCCAGCCGTTGCTGGTCGGCACCCGCTCCATAGAAAAATCTGAAAAACTTTCCGTGATGCTCCGCAGCAAGGGCATCCCGCACCAGGTCCTGAACGCCAAATACCACGAGATGGAGGCCCAGATCATAGCGCAGGCCGGCAACAAGGGCCAGGTGACCATCGCCACCAATATGGCCGGCCGCGGCACGGATATCATCCTCGGCGGCAATCCCCCGGACGAGGAGAAGCAGAAATACGTCATCGGCGCGGGCGGCCTCACCGTGATGGGTACCGAGCGCCATGAGTCCCGCCGCATAGACAATCAGCTCAGGGGCCGCTGCGCCCGCCAAGGCGACCCCGGCAGCTCTATCTTCTACGTGTCGCTTGAAGACGAGCTGATGCGCCTGTTCGGCTCCGATAAGATCTCCCTGGTCATGGAGAAGCTCGGCATGGAAGAGGGCGAGGTCATAGAATCCGCGCTGGTCAGCCGCCAGATAGAGGGCGCGCAGAAAAGAGTGGAGGGCATGAACTTCGACGCCCGCAAACAGCTTCTGGACTACGACAACGTGATGAACAAGCAGCGCCTGGCCATCTATGAATTGCGCAACATCATCCTGGATGGCGCCGAGGTCACGGACCGCATAAAACAGATGGTGCAGGAGGCCGCCGAGGAGCAACTGGCGCTTTTCGCGCCGGCCGAGCAGTCCTCGCAGCTCTGGAACCTCGAGAACCTTAATATTTACCTGAAAAAGACCTTCGGCTTCGCGCTGGCGTATTCCAAAGAGCAGCTTCACAACATGCAGCACGAAGCGATAAAGAAAGACGTCCTTGAAAAAGCCCTGGCGGCTTATGAGACCCGGTTTAGGGAATTTTCGGAGCGGGGCGTGGATTTTGACGAGATGCAGCGGGTGTTGCTGCTCCAGATTATAGACCACATCTGGAAGAACCACCTGTATGAGCTTGACCACCTTAAAAAAGGCGTGGGCCTGCGGGCTTACGGCCAGAAGGACCCGCTGATAGAATACCAACGGGAATCCTACGCGATGTTCGAGAAGATGCTGGCCCGGGTGCGCGACCAGATGGTGGAATACATTTTCAGGATACAGCTGCCGCCGGTGGCAGCCGCGCGCCCCAGGGTTGCTCAGCCCGAAGGTTCAAAACCCGCCCAGGGCGCCCAGCCGGCAAAACTGGCGGAACAGAAACCCCAGGAAAAATACGCCAAACTCAAGGTGGGCAGGAACGCCCCCTGCCCCTGCGGCTCAGGCAAAAAATACAAAAGATGCCACGGGAAATAAAGCAGGGTATAGGGTATAGGGTTTAGGGTGGGGAAAACAATCTCCGTTAAAAAGAGGGGCAAGGGGAGATTTTTTAAAATTTTTGCTGCAAAAATTTTTACCGGCTTTCTGCCGTGTCGTTATTAATGTAAAATTAGCTTATGGAAGAGTCAGAATGGCTAACCAGAAAAACACGCATAGATACAAGATTGCGTTCGTTGAAACCGGCCTGGGAAATCGTAAAATTCAGTGAGCGTCTTAACTTCTCTTCGCTTTCACATCATGCCGTTACCGAATTCCCTACCGCAAACGGGCCGGCGGACTATGCCCTTTTTGTCAACGGCCGGCTACTTGGCATAATAGAAATGTCCTAGAGCAGACCAAACGCTACGCTGCCGGCGCGGAAAACAGCCCCGGCAACTGGCACGGATACAGGGTTCCCTTCCTATACTCCACAAACGGCGAATTGCTGTGGTTTATTGATGTAAGGCCGGAGAAGCCCGTCTCCCGGCAGATTAGTAATTTCCATACGTCTGACGCGCTTGACTGTTTTTTCGCCAAAGACGCCACAACGGCCGTAAAATGGCTTCAAACCCATTCAATAGACCGGTTGAGGCACATCCGCCCATATCAGGAGCAGGCCATCCGCTCAATTGAAGAAGCTGTAACCGGCGGAAAGCATGAATTACTGGTATCAATGGCCACAGGCACAGGCAAAACTTTCCTTACGGTGGCTCAAATTTACCGCTTGCTGGCTTCCGGCTTTGCCCGGAAGGTCCTTTTTCTGGTGGATCGCAAAGCGCTGGCGGCCCAGGCAGTGCGCGAATTCGCGTCTTTCAGCACCCCCAAGCGCAATACATTCAACCAGGAATACGAGGTTTACAGCCAGCGTTTCCACCGCGATGATTTCGGGGATGAAAAGCCCTTTAACCCAAAGGTCCTGCCTAACGAATATCTGACTAATCCCAGGCCCAGCCAGACCTTTGTCTATGTGTCTACCATCCAGCGCATGGCAATTAATCTGCTGGGCCGCGAAAAAACTTTCCCGCAGTGGTCCAATGATCCGGACTATGAAGAAGACGCGGACAAGCTGGATATCCCGATTCATGCCTTTGACCTGATAATTGCGGACGAGTGCCATCGCGGTTATACCGTCACTGAAACCGGCATCTGGCGTGAGACCATAAATTATTTTGATGCGATTAAAATCGGCCTTACCGCGACCCCGGCCGCCCATACAGTGGCTATTTTCGGCAATCCGGTGTTCCGCTATGGGGTTGAACAGGCAATCCGCGCCGGCTGGCTGGTGGATTATGAGGCCGTGTCCATAAAATCCAATGTGCGGTTGGATGGAGTGTTTCTTAAGGAGGGAGAAGAGGTTGGCAAGGTGGACACTGAAACCGGCGATGAGATTTTTGACGCCGTTGAGGATGAGCGCCGGTTCCCCGCCGAGGAGGTAGAGCGCAATATCACCTCCCCGGACAGCAACCGGAAGATAGTGGAGGAAATAGGTAAATATGCCTATGCGCACGAGAAGGAAACCGGCTGTTTCCCCAAAATACTGGTTTTCGCCGCTAATGATCTACCCCATACCTCCCACGCCGACCAGCTTGTCAAAATCTGCCGCGATGTTTTCGGCCAGGGGGACGATTTTGTCAAAAAGATAACCGGCAATCCCAATGTTGACCGGCCTTTGCAGCGCATCCGCGAATTCCGCAACCGGCCGAACCCAAAAATAGTGGTGACTGTGGACATGCTCAGCACCGGAGTGGATATCCCGGCTTTGGAATTCATTGTTTTCCTGCGTTCGGTAAAATCCCGCATACTCTGGGAGCAGATGCTCGGCCGCGGCACCCGCCGTTGCGACGATATAAACAAGGGCCATTTCACCATCTTTGACTGCTTTGACGGCACGCTGATCAGGTATTTCAAGGATGTTTCCAACTTCCAGATTGAAGAGCCGGGTCCTGAACCTGTTTCTATAATCCAGGTCATAGAGAATATCTGGCAGAACATAGACAGGGATTACTATACGCGCATTCTGGTCAAGCGTCTGCGCCGGATAGAAAAGAACATGAGCGCGGAGGCGCGGGATAAATTCACAAAATTTATTCCGGAAGGCGACATCGGGGCTTTCGCGTCCGAGCTGCCGGGTCTGCTCAAAAAAGATTTCACTGAAACCATGAAGCTTTTGCGCGATAAGAACTTCCAGGACCTTCTGCTCAACTATCCCCGCGCAAAAAGAGCGTTCTGGAAGGCTTATGACATAGCCGACGAGGTAACCTCGCGTGAAGTTCAGCGCTTCGGCGGTTTTGACCGCGCCGAGGATTATCTTGAGGCGTTTTCCCGCTTTGTCCGCGACAATAGCGAAAAAATACAGGCGCTTAGAATATTGCTCAAGAGTCCCAAAGACTGGAGCCCGACCGCGTTGGAGGAGTTGCGGAATGCCCTGAAACAGAACGACTATGATGAAAAAGAGCTTCAGCGGGCTCACAAAGCGGCCAGCCATAAGGATCTTGCGGATATAATTTCAATAATCCGGCACGCCGCATCCGAACAGGAACCGCTGCTGACGGCGGAAGACAGATGGCTTGATTTGATAAAGCAGCACATGATCGCCAACCTTACGCTTGCCGAGGCTGATTTTGACGGCTTTCCTGTATTCCAGCGCCTTGGAGGGCATTCCCGTGTGCGGCAGATTTTCAGCTCTAATCTAATCCCGCTGATTCAGCGGATAAATACGGAAGTGGCTTCCTATCACAGAGGGGATATTTATGGGTGATATTGTAAACAAGCTTTGGGGTTTTTGCCATACCCTGCGCCATGACGGCATAGACTACGGGGATTATATTGAGCAACTCACTTATCTGTTGTTTCTTAAAATGTCGGACGAGAAATCCATGAAGCTTCCCAAAAATTGTGACTGGAACTCCCTGAAAGAAAAAAGCGGGACCGGGCTTACCGATCACTATTCCGACATGCTGCGCAAATTGCGCGAGCAGCCCGGAATCCTCGGGGATATTTTCGCCCAGGCGACACATCATTTCACCCAGCCGGTCAATCTCAAGAAAATCATAAACATGATTGACGAGGAGAACTGGTCCGCTCTTGACGTGGACGTGAAA
>JACQYT010000134.1 GCA_016208085.1 Elusimicrobiota bacterium
CGAATGCTGTTCCGGCGGAGGGGTATTCTCGAAACAGGCATGCACCGCCGGCGCTATTGGAATTACTGGGCCTTCCGACTTGATTTTATACAAACCTGCGGCAAATTCAAAGTTTATAACATTGCGGGCGACGGCAGGCTGCTGCCCGGCTAAATTTAAGTGGTCGTCATCCAGCAGCGATAAGATAAAATTCCTGGGCGCGACCGACCAGGCGGCCGTAGTGGTTAAGCCGCTGGCGGCAAGCGCAACCAAGGACGATATCAGCGTTTTTGTTGCCATAGACGGCGTAACCTCTCCCCCCAAAAAACTGACCGTTAGACGCCCGAATAAAATGACGCGTCCAGATAAATTGGAATGTATAGTACGCAAGGAAACTTTTAGGGCGACCTATGTTGTGGGAACGCCCGATCAATTTAAATGGACTTTGACGGACCAACTCGGAGACCCGATGGTAGGTATTAAGGTCACTGAAATTGTTACTTTTGATTCCACATACGGTAACATTACTCTCGCAGAGACGCGGTTCCCTAAAAGTGGACAAAAAGAACCGATTACCGAAACAACTGATAAGGCTGGACAGATGGAAGATCAATACATCATCCCAATCGGGGACCGGAAGGCGCATGTCAGTGTCCATGTTATCCAGGTATTAAAATTGATAGAAGAGGGTTATGAAGGAACCGCGCAAATATATCTTAGTGAAACCGATGTAACCGGAACGAATCCCGTGAAATTCAAATGAAACTCCTAAAAAAAACTATTCTCATACTGCTTTGCGTTCTTACTAGCGCATTTATTCTCCTTATTCTAATCGGCATCTTTGCTGGAAGCCAGGAGAATATAGAGGACCGGGTTTTAGAAAATGTGAAAATTGATTATGGATTTGATAATTTACCTGGATATATGTGGCACAACCATAGAATCATAATTGTAGAAGAATTCGATACCCTTATCAGTTCATATCCGGGAAAGATGCTCTATTCGGCCGATAAAACAACCGTTCGGGAACTGTTGAACGCAGTTGTTCCATTAAAAGACTTTGTGTGGAGAACGGAAGGGAACGTCATCCATATAATCTCCAAATCTTTGGACAAACGGGCCGATTATCAGTTAAATGCGGAAATTGAACAATTTTCCGAAACCGGGAATTATTATGACATGGTTGTAATGGTATATGGACAGGTAAGACATCGTAATTTCCCGGAAGAATTGAGCCCCCTCTTGCTTTCGTTTTTCAATCCAGATTTTAAAAAAAGTTTGTGCCCGTTCAAAATCAAGGTGCGCAATATAACACTCCGGCAGCTTCTGGACCGGATCGCCTTGGAATCAAAAGGAAAAATTCATTATTATAGCGTTCACCGAGTGCGCGAGAGGGATGGCTCAATCATTTTGCAAATGGATTTTAGCGAAGAGGGGGTTGGCACACTTAGTGAAATCAAAGATCCATCTGAACCTGGACCGCCCTGCCCGAAGATTTAACGCGCCCTCACCGGCCTCGCCGAAGAAAAATCCGCCGCCTGAAATAAGCATTTAGCCAACACCGCGGCAAAAATCAAGGGGAGCGGTACCCCAGAAGCCCCTCGAAGCGCCCTATAATAGGGCGCTTCGAGGCCTCTTTTTCCAACACCAAAAACGCCCTCTGAAACCGCCCAGTTACCGAACTCTGAAAAGTGAACTGTTTAACTCTCAAAAGTGAACTCCTTTTAGGTCTGCATTTTTGAGTATGCGAATATCCAAAAGTGTGTTTTTGCGCCAGCAGCGCAGCTCAGAGGTGGCCGCGTTAAGCGGGTAGAGGCGTAGGTTGAGAACGTCGCCTGGATTGACACCGTTAATTTTAAGTTGACGGGTGCGGAGCGAGATAGTTCGATAAGCATCTGCTGTACGTTCCAGTCGCAGATAGAAGATGTCTTTGACGGACTGATAAAGCGGCCGAATATGAAAAGGTCTGAAGAGCGATTGTTTCTGTTGTAAGGCTTTTTCAAAACGAACCGCCGGGATTTCGTGGGTGGTGGAATGAATCCAGTTTTGTTTGGCGCGGCGAATGATAGCGGGCAGGGAAACGGTCTGGTCATAGTGCGTCTGTAAGCGTTTTTGGATATAGCTGTAGTTGTAAGAATGGAGCGGTACGTCTTTATTATGGATTAACTTCTTTTCAATGGCGAGCTCCTTGAAAATATTTTTCTGAATGGTGGGGGCAATAGATCTGCCTTGGCGTTCATACTGGAGGGAAAAAGAGTCAGGGTTCTGACGGTACAATTTGATCAAGGCAAATAGACGTGTTTTTCCGATTTTCAGTATTTTCTGAACATAAGCACGGGTGATTTCGTCTTGAAGATAACGCCGGAGAATTTCTTTGACTTGTCTGTCGGTGAACCTCTTGTGCAATTGAGCCATGATGGGACCTCCGTTTTTGTCCCATCTTAGCACAAGAATGTGGAATCTTTATGAAACGTGTGAATCGCGCCGCTCATGTGGATTTATGGATCCGCAACAGCGCGGTTCCACAAGCTCCACAATCGCTTGGACAAGCCTTTGGCTTGCCCACTCGATTCACACGATGATGATGATTTTCAGGAAATAATGGCAAAAAGTGGCCGAAGGAGGAGTTCACTTTTCAGCGTTAAATCCTAAAAAAACGGTTCACTTTTGAAAGTTAAATGACACCGGCAACCCGGCAACCGGCAACATTTTATTTGAATTACAAAAGGAAAATTGGTATTGTAGTGGATAATCAGATCCCGCAAGGGGGCGGCAGTAAGGAGCCGTTAAGAAATAACTGACGCATTTGGCTGACCGATTTTGCAGCGAAACAAGGAACGAGGAGCGCGGCGTAGCAGCGCTACGCAAGCGACGAGTGACGCAGTTGCAGCCCAAAAGCGGTCAGCCCCCTGGGGGAGGCACATCTTTGGCCGGCTGCTGCGTTGCTCCTCCTCAATGTAGCCCTGCTACACCGTCGTCGTCGCGCCTTGCATCCGGCTCAAAGCTGTGCCTCCAAATGTATTAGTTATTTCTTAACGGCTCCTAAATGGCTTTTTTGAAAAAAATTGTTTTTCCCGCGGCGGCGCTGGCCGTTTGTATCGCATTTTACGCCTGTTCCGGAAAAGACGCCGCTAAACCCACCCGGAGCACGTTCATAATGAATGTGCCGGCCAGCGTGACGGTCTACGGCTCAGGCGACGCCGAAGCGGGTCGCATAGCCGACGCCGTGCTGAACGAATGGAAAAGGATCTCAGCCGAGTACAGTTTCAGCGAACCATACAGCGCCACCTCCTATCTGAATAAGAAAGCCTACGGGGAATGGGTGAAGGTGGAGGATGAATTTCTGATGCTCCTGCAGTTGTCCATGGATTATTATAAACTGACAGGCGGCGCTTTTGACGTCACTTTCGGGCCGCTGTGGCCCATCTGGCAAGAAGCCGCTTCCTCAAAAAAAATGCCGGCCAAAGAGGATATAATCAAGGCGCTTATGAACATCGGGTCGGAGTACGTGCAGATAGACCGCGCGCGCAAGCTGGTCCGCTTCACGAAGCCGGTGCAGGTAAACATGGGCGGCATCCTGCGCGGTTACTGCTTTGTCAGGGGCTACAAGCTGCTTAAGGAACTGGCGGGGAACAATTATGCGGTTGAGCTGAGGCTCGGCGGCTACATGCTGGCTTACGGCAGGCGGGATTGGTCCTATGACGTCGGGGACCCCTTTCACGACGATAAGATTTTAGGCAGGTTTGTTTTTCAGGATGGAGTGGTGATGTCTTCATCGGGCCGCGACCGCTTTGTTCAGATAGAAGGCAAACTTTATTCCCATATCCTGGACCTCAGGACCGGCTATCCCCTGTCCGATTTCTCCAACCTGATAGTGTATTTCCCTTCCATGGAGGGCGAAAACTATCTCTCGTCCGTGGTGCTGGCTGTAATAGGAAAAGAGAAAGCGTTCGAACTGCTGGGCGGGATGAAAGGCGCCGCCGCGCTGTGGATAGACGGTTCCGGCAATAGGGACATTTTCTCTAACGCGGACAGCAAAGCCCGGTGGAAGAAGAGGGGGACGCTCTTAGATAATTAGTTTTTTATTTTGGCAGTTTATTTCCTCCCGTCCCTGAAGAACGCCAGATATCCTTTATAGGCCATGTAGATATCCAGCTTGCCGGCCAGTTCCATCGGGGCGTGCATGGACAGGAGTCCCACGCCGCAGTCCACCACGTGCATACCGTAGCGGGCCATCAGCCAGGCTATGGTGCCGCCGCCGCCCTGGTCCACTTTGCCCAGCTCGCCGGTCTGCCAGATGACGCCGGCCTTGTCGAAAATGCGGCGTATCTCGGCCACGAATTCCGCGCTGGCGTCCGAGGAGCCGGATTTCCCGCGCGCGCCGCAATATTTGGTCAGGCACACGCCGTGGTTGAGGATGGCGGAGTTTTTCTTTTCCGAAACGGACGCGTAAAGCGGGTCAAACAGCGCGTTGACGTCGGCCGAAAGCATCCAGGAATTATTGAGGGCGCGCTTAAGGATAAGCCCGCTGTACCGCTCCGAGGTCAGGTTGACCAGCTCCGCGGAGGTGTTCTCAAAGAAGTTGGAAGCCATGCCCGTGGCGCCTACCGAGCCTATCTCTTCCTTGTCGCACAACAGAACGCAGGAGGTGTGTTCCGGCGCGCCTTTGATGTCCAGCAGCGCTTTCAGGGCCGCGTAGGCGCAGACGCGGTCGTCCTGGCCGTAGCCGAGCACCAAGGAACGGTCCAGGCCGGCCTCCCGGGGCCTGTCGGCCGGCACCAGTTCCAGTTCGGCGGAGAGGAAGTCTTCCTCGGTCACGCCGTATTTGTCGTGCAGTATTTTGAGGACGTTGTATTTGATCTTTTCCTTGCGTTTCTTGTCTTTTACCGGCATGGAGCCGACGATAACGTCGAGGTTCTCGCCTTCTATGCCTTCGGAGAGGGGTTTCTTGATCTGATCGGCCGCCAGGTGAGGCAGCAGGTCGGTGATGCAGAGCGCGGGCTCTGAGGGGTCTTCGCCGATGGTGATCTTTATCGTTCTGCCGTCCGGCTTGATGAACACGCCGTGCAGGGCCAGCGGGATGGTGACCCACTGGTATTTTTTGATGCCGCCGTAATAATGCGTGTCCAGCAGGGCCATGTCCCCGTTCTCATAAAGCGGGTTCTGCTTGATGTCTATGCGGGGAGCGTCCGTGTGCGCGCCCACGATGTGCATTCCGGCTTCCAGCGGTTTTTTTCCGATGAGGACGGCCATCAGGGTCTTGCCGCCGCAGGATTTATAAATTTTATCCCCGGCCCTGAGCTTCAGGTTTTTCTTTTCAAACAGCTCCAGGTTCTTAAAACCGGCCGCTTCAAGGAGCTTTACGCTTTCGTCATGGGCCTCGCGCTCGGTCTTGGCCGCGCCCAGAAAGTCGATATAAAACCTGTTGACCGCGTCCATCAGTTTTGCGTCGGCGGAGGAGAGTCTTTCATAGCCGTTCTTATTGGTGTAGGTTATGTCGGTTTTTTTCGCGGTTTTCATTTGTGTCCTCCGGAACTCGGGATTTGCTGATATAATTTTAGCATAAATTGAAGTTGCCCCTCTTTTGAAAAGAGGGGAGGGGGGAGATTTTTTCAGGAGCATATTTATCAAATCTCCCTCAATCCCCCTTTTCTTAAAGTGGGAAGGGCGACTTGTGATTGCGCCGCAATTTGATATTATTATTAGGATGCTCGCCGATAATCCTTACTCCCGGAAAGTCCTGCTCCTGATATTTTCCATCAGCCTGTTCAATTATATAGACCGGCAGGCGCTGTACGCGGTCTTTCCGCTGATAAAGAAGGACCTGCTCTTAAGCGATACGCAACTGGGCTTGCTGGCTTCCTCGTTCATGCTGGTCTATATGTGTTTCGCCCCGCTGGTGGGCTATTTCGGGGATAAATATAAAAGGCCGACGATAATCGGCATAAGCGCGCTGTTCTGGAGCATAGCCACCATTTTTACAGGCATGATACAGACCTTTCCGCAGATGCTGGTCAGCCGCGCGGCTGTCGGCGTGGGCGAGGCCGGCTACGGCACGGTGTCGCCGGCCTACCTGGCGGAATGGTTCCCCGCAGCCGGGCGCGCGCGTGTGATGGCGCTTTACGCGCTGGCAATACCGGTAGGCAGCGCCATCGGCTACCTGCTGGGCGGCCAGTTGGGTGATCATTTCGGCTGGCGGAACGCTTTTTATATCGTTGCGGTCCCGGGCATTCTGCTGGGCGTAGCTGCGCTGTTCTTGCATGAGACCGGGGAAAAAACGGCCCGGCAGGCGGAGCGGATAACGCTCTGCAAATATAAGGAGCTGCTGAAGAACAGGACTTTTCTGCTGGTGGCGTTCTCGCAGGCCGTCGGCACTTTCTCGGTGGGCGGGCTGGCGGCCTGGATGCCTTCTTTTTTTGTCCGTAATTTCGGGCTCTCCGTGGCGCAGGCCGGGCTTTATTTCGGCGCGGTGACGGTAGTGGCCGGCGTCGCCGGTAATCTGGCCGGCGGCTGGCTGGCGGACTGGCTGCGCAAAAAGACCAAAAGGGCTTATTTTATCGTCGGCTACCTCAGCTTTTTTCTCAGTATGCCGTTCGGCGTCATAGCCGTGCTGGCAGGCGATCTGAACACTGCCCTGGCGATGATATTTATGACCGAATTCTTTGTCTTTATGCACTCAGGTCCCTATCACGCCGCCATTGTAGAGGTCAATCCCGTCAACATGCGGTCCATGGCTTTCGCGCTTAATATCTTCATCATCCACGCCTTCGGCGACGCCGTCTCCCCGACCATAATAGGCGCCGTCTCGGACGCCGCCGGCCTTGCGTTCGCAATTTTCCTGGCCGTTATTTTCCTTTTCTTCGGCGGGGTGACTTCCATCCTTGCCGGCTATTTCTATAAAAAAGATTTTCACCCGGAGCTCGCGTAATGAGCTTTCAAATGCAGTCTTTTGAAACCGTTTTTGAAAATGACGACTATATCGTAGTGAATAAGCCGTCCGGCCTTTTGACCATGCCGGGCCGGGGTTCCGCAGCCGGGGAAAAGAACCTGCTGGCGCTGCTTACCCGGGCGCTGAAGCGGCCCATGTACGTGGTGCACAGGCTGGATAAGGACGCCAGCGGGCTTATTCTGTTCGCCAAGACCGAAGCCGCCCACAAATATTTTTCCGGTCTGTTTGAGCGGACTTCGCTGGGGGTCCGCGCCGCCGGAGGGGACGCTGCGGCGAAGAAGCCGGGCGGCATTGAGAAAAAATATCTCGCGGCCGTGCACGGATTGATAACAGCCGGCGGAGAGGTCAATAAGCCCATACGGCAGTACGGCTCAGGCCGGATGGGCGTGGGTTTCGGCGGCAAGGATTCGGTCACGAAATATGCGGTTCTGGAACATTACAAGCGCGCCACTTTGCTTGAGGTGGAACTGATAAGCGGCCGCCGCCACCAGATAAGGGTGCACCTGTACCACATAGGCCACCCGGTCATAGGCGACCGGCTCTACGGCGACCCGGCCGAGCAGGCGCTTTACCCGCGGCTTATGCTCCACTCTTATTCAATGAAATTCGCCGGCATGCAGGGGGAAAAGCGGGCATTCAGGGCGGACCCGCCCGAAGATTTCCTCGGCGTATTGCCCTGCCTGTAATACCCGAAAACTTCGGCCGAAGTTTTCGGGAAGGATGAGGGATGAAGGCTGAAGGATGAGGGAACAACAACAGTTGATATAGTCCTTCACTAAGACGCAATCATGGCAGAAGAAATATCTCTTAACGCGGCCCTTTTTAAAATTTTCGCCGGCATAATTCTGGTAGGAGGGCTGTTGTTTTTTCTGGGCGGCAGGTTTGACTGGCCGCAGGCCTGGGTTTATATGGTTTTTTACGCCGCGTGGGCTTTAGGGACCGTGCCGTGGCTTAAAAAATATAATCCCGAACTGCTGCGCAAAAGGCTGCTTGTGACGCTTAAAGCCGGGGCGCTGTGGGACAGGATTTTTATTGAAGTCAATCTGTACCTCTATGCGGCCATGATGGTGACGACTTCGCTTGACGCCGGTTCCAGGCGGCCGGGAGTGCCTGTGCAGGTTAATATTCTGGCGTTTGCCGGCCTGCTTGCGGGCTATGCGCTCGTTTTATACGCTTTCAAAGCGAATAAATACGCGATAAAGGCCGCGCAAGTGCAACAGGGCCAGCAGGTTGTCAGCGCGGGCCCTTACGCCGTCGTGCGCCACCCCATGTACGCGGCGGTCAGCCTGCTTTATATCTCAACCCCTCCGGCTCTGGGCTCCTGGTACGGGCTTATCCCGGCCGCGCTGCTGGTCCTTTCGGTGTTGCTGCGCGCGCATTTTGAAGAAAAAACCTTGCGGAAAGAACTTCCCGGTTATATTGAATACGCTCAAAAAGTGAAATACCGCTTCATCCCCGGCGTGTGGTAAAGGCGAGGGAAGGCGGGGGACAGGAGGGAAAATGAAAAAATCACCTGTGGCGCTGATCCTGGTCATAGACGCGGTGGGGGTCTCCACCATGGAGCACCTGCTGAGGAATTACGATAAAAAAGTGAAACTGCCCAATTTCTCGCGCCTGGGACTGGGCGAAATAGTTTCACCGGAATTTAAAAAACGGTTCGGGCCGTACGCTGGAAAAGCGTACGCCGCCGCGGTGACGCAGGTCTCGGCCACGGCCGACAGCCTGATAGGCCACCGCGAGATGATGGGCGTGATAGACGGCAGGACTTATGGCCTGTTTGAGAACGGTTTTTCCAAAGAATATATCGGCGCGCTTGAAAAAAGGATCGGCCGCGGGACCTTCTACAACAAAATGGCCGCCGGCATGGAGGCCATAGAAATAAACGCCGCCGAACATGAAAGGACCGGCAAGCCCATAGTCTACGCCAGCAAGTGCGACCCGCTGATCCAGTTGGCCATGAACGAGGAGGTCATCCCGGTCGTAGAACAGCACAGGATAGCCGACGCCGCTTTCGCGCTGGCCCTGGAGCTGGGCGTCGCCGTCACCCGCGCCATAGCCCGTTCCTACGTTAAGACCGCCGACGGCGGGATAGTGCGCACTTCAAACCGGCACGACGCGGTCCTGCCTATAGGACAGAAGACGCTGGTGGACGTGCTCCACGACCACGATGTCTGGACAGTGGCCGTGGGAAAGACCAGCGACCTCGTAAATACGGCCTACCACGCCAAAATAAAGCTCAACCGCAAAAGTTTTATAGACCCTAAACTGAACTTAAGATTCGTCCATCCCGGCAAAAAAGACACCAACCCCTATTGCGTGCAGGGCACGGTAAACGCCCTGGCCGGGGCCAGGCACATCTACCGGCCCAGGGGCACGTTCATCTTCGCCAACCTGGTGGACACCGACAGCGTTTACGGCCATACCCGCGACATCGCGGGGGCCGTGCACGCCATTGAGGAGATAGACCGCGTCATCCCGCTTTTTGAAAGCCGGCTTGACAGGGGCGACCTGTTCATAATCACGGCCGACCACGGCATGGAGCACAAGGCGGATTACGGCTACCATTCCAACGAGCCGCTTCCGTTTATCGCCGCGCGCAAAGGTTTTGACCGGCGGCTTGGCGGCCTTAAGACGAACGTCTGCCCCGGCCTGACCGATATAGGCAATGTCGCGGCCCAGTTCTTCGGCCTGGAAAAAGAATATCAGAAAATAGCGAATGGCAAGAAGGCGGGAAAGCAGGAAAGCGGGATAGCAAAATAGAGAATATAGTTTTTTTTAGCTCTCTCGCTTTCTTGCTATTTCGCTTTCTCGCTGGCTGCTTCCTCGCCGTATTCCGGATCCACGAACGCCCTGTAGGACTGCGGAGTTAAAGCAGCCCAGTTGTACCGGTTGCCGGGGTTCCACAACACCCAGCTTTCAAGCAGATTTTTCCTGGCGGCTATTATCTGGGCGCGCACTTCATGCGGGCCGTAATGCCGGCCCAGGCTGAAATCCTGCAGGAAGGGCCTGAGTTTCGCGTAATCCTCTCCCAGGCGTTTGAACGCGTCGCGCAGTCCCCGGTCCACAACCTTATAGGGCCGGCTATTGGGGCTCGCGAGGTTATACACGCCGCTATAGTAATGCGAGGGATACATCATCGGGCATATATAATCCGCATATTCGGCTATGGCCGCCAGATCCTGGCCTATGCCCATATCGTGCTTCGCGGTGGTGGTAAGCCCGAACACGTCCACCGAAATCTTGACGTTATAAGGCTTAAGCCGGCCCCTGGCGTAAATAAGGAATTCCTTGAGGTTCGCGACCGCGTTTTCGGCGTTGTGCGGCTTTGAGTAGCGGCAAAGGGCGGTTTTTCCTTCCGAGGGATAGCGCAGATAATCAAACTGTATCTCGCCGAAGCCGAGCGCTGCCGCGCGCTCCGCCACGTCCAGCGCATACTCCCACGCTTCCTTATTGTACGGGTCCAGCCAGGTGGCCCCGTTATCGCTTCTCCATAAGTTCCCGCCCGGCGCGAGCACGGCCAGGTCCCTGCGTTTGAGCGGCAGGCTTCTGTCCTTGAATACCACTATGCGGGCCACGGTGTAAAGGCCCGCTTCCTTAAAGTCCCCGAGCATCTCTTCCGGTTCCGGTATAGCCGGGCGATAGGTTCCGTACCTGTGCGCCTTTTCAACGCCCGGTATATATATTTTACCGTCGGTTTCCTTGATGTCCACGACCACCGTGTTGATGACGGAATTTTTTATCTTGCCGATAAGGCCGGCGCGCCGGTCTTTTAAGCCGGCGCCCCAGCAGGTGACGTGGATGCCCCGTACGGGGGTTTCGGAAAATATTTTTGCCCTTATGGCGGTCGTTGAGACGGCTACGGTTGCGCTCGCCGTGCTGACCGGGGCCTGGCCGGAAACATCGGCGGCGCTCAAAGAGAGCTGGGCCGAGGAAGCGGTGGGGGCTGCGAGAAGCAGTATAAGGGCGATCTCAAGCATAAATTGGAATTTGGTATCATATTCTACAATAAATCGGATATGAAATATTTTACTCTAACGGGGTTTACTAAAAATTGGGACAAGGGGGAGTTTGAGGGGGAAAGAAATTTCCCCCTCATCTCCGGCGCGGGGATGATAAAACCCCGTGCCGAGTAGTATAAAATGTTGCTTCAACATTTTATACTAATGCTGCTTTCGGGAGCGATAGCCATGACTGCCAATCTTCACGCGCAATCCTCTGAAAGCGCCGTTAATACGGCGCTTTCTCCGGCCGCCGGAGCGCAAAACGGCGAACTGACCGTGCATTACAACCGCCTTAAAGGCGACTATGACAGCTGGACGCTCTGGGTCTGGAACGAAGAAGCCAAAAAAGACGGCTTTGAAGCGCTTTCCGCGGGCAGGGACTCTTTCGGCCTGGTGTTCAAACTGGACCTTGCCGCCTCCGCCCTGCTTAATACGACCGCGGGCTTCCTGCCGAAATATGCCGGCTGGGAAACCAAAGACGGACCTGAGCGGTTCCTAAAAAACGCCAAAGCGGGAAACATATATATAACGGAAGGCGATCCGGCGCTGTACGGCGCGCCGCCGGAAATTTCAACGGAAATAGTGTCGGCGCTCCTTGAAAGCCCGAATGAGATAAAAATAATTTTCAACCGGTTCGTGGATACGGCTTTCGTGGAGCGGCAGGCGTTTTACGCGGTCCACGGGAAAGCCGTCTTCCAGCCGCTGCCGGCGGCGCTTTCCGGGGATAAAAAATACGGCCGGCTCGCCGCCCTGCTCTTTGACGGCCTGGGCAGGATAGACTACCGCTCCGTTAACGCGGGGGAGTGGCAGGTGCGCTCACGGGACCTGAAACCGGCGAACCTGAGCCTGGGCGGCGCGGTTTACGGCGATTATTTTAAAAGCGACAAAGAGATGGGGCTGCGCGTAAAAGACGGAAAGACTTTCATACGGATCTTCGCGCCGTCAGCCTCAAAAGCGGCGGCGCTCGTTTACGCTTCCGCCTCCGCCGAGCCGGCTGCGCATCCCCTGGCCTGGAAGGAAAACGGCCTTTGGGAAACCGAACTTAATATGGATCTGACCGGCAAATACTGGAAACTGCGGATCGCCCAGGGCGGCCGGACTTTTGACGGGCTTGACCCTTACGCCGGAGCGGTAACCGCTCATGACGGGCTGGCCCTTATAACGGGCGACAGGACTGAGGTCGCTCCGGGCCCCGTTTTTGATCTTTCCGAGACCGTGCTTTATGAAATGCATATACGCGATTTCACCATTGACGGGCTTTCGGGCGTCAGGAACAAGGGCAAGTACCTGGGCCTTACCGAAGCCGGGACTTCGCTGACCGGTTCCCCGGACATAAAGACCGCTCTGGACCACCTGGCGGAGCTGGGCGTGAATGCCGTGCATATACTGCCTTTCCAGGATTTTGAGAACAATGAAAGTTCGCCGGCGTATAACTGGGGTTATATGCCGGTAAACTTTAATTCGCCCGAAGGCTGGTACGCCACCGCTCCGGGCGACGATTCCAGGGTCAGGGAAACCAAGGCCATGATAAGCGCCCTGCACAAAAAAGGCCTCAAGGTCATAATGGACGTGGTTTATAACCATACGGCCGAGGTCCCGGGCAGGGTGTTGAATTTCAACGCGCTGGCGAAAGATTACTATTACCGGGTCAAAGAGGACGGCTCTTACTGGAACGGGTCGGGCTGCGGAAACGAATTCAAATCGGAATCGCCGATGGGCCGCAAGTTCATCATAGACAGCCTGCTCTATTGGGTCCGGGAATACAAAGTGGACGGCTTCAGGTTTGACCTGATGGGGCTTATAGACCGGGACACGGCGCTGGAGCTTGTCCGGCGGCTTAAGGAAATAAAACCGGATATTATCATTTACGGCGAACCCTGGACCTCGGGCCCCACTGCGGTTAGCGGCGTCGGCAAAGGGACTCAAAGATCAAAAGGTTTTTCGGTGTTCAACGACAACCTGCGCGACGCCCTGAAGGGCAGCGTCTTTAACGTGAAAGACTCCGGTTATGTGCAGAACGCTTCAAAACGCGACGTGGTCATGCGCGGCATAACCGGCGCCATCGCCGAGTTCACGGATTCGCCGCTGGAGGCGATAAATTATGTGAGCTGCCACGATAATCACACGCTTTGGGACCGGCTGACGCTCTCAGCCGCCGGCCAGCCGCCGGAAAACAGGGTGAAGATGGATAAGCTGGCCCAGGCCGTGGTGTTCACGTCCCAGGGAATTCCTTTCCTTCACTCGGGCGAAGAATTCCTGCGCTCCAAAAAAGGGGAGGAAAATTCCTATAACCTGCCGGACGAGATAAATAAAATAGACTGGACGCTTAAAAAGGAGAACAAAGGCGTTTTCGCTTTTTACCGCGACCTCATCGCCCTGCGCAAAGCCCATCCCGCTTTCAGGATGAGGACGTCCCGTGAAGTGCGCGACAACCTTAAATTCTACGAAGAGCTCGGCCTGCCGGTGAACGCGCCCGGCATTGCTTATGCGCTTAACGCGGCCGCCTCCGGCGACTCCTGGACGCGAATAGCGGTGCTGATAAATCCGGCCGGGACGGCGCAGAAATTCGCGCTGCCGGCGGGCGAGTATCAAAAAGCTTTTGACGAAAACGGCCTTTGCGCAGGTGGGAGAAAATTCTCCGGTTTTGTAGAAGTGCCGCCTATCTCGCTGCTGGTCCTTTATAGATAAACAGCAGGTAGGTTAAGGAACACTTTCCCTATTTACCACCTGCTTCCTTGCCCTGCCTCGGTGACGCGGGCCTTTCGGTCTACCCGCGTCCGGGTCCATGCCTCTGGACAGGAGAGGGAAATTAATATTAAACTATATAAGACAGTTACAGTTTCAGGAGGACTTGCTAATGAAAAAAGCAGTATATCTTCTGTCGTTGTTCGCGTTCTCGGTCCCGGCTGTCGCCGGCGGTTTTGCAAAACTGGAAAATCTGCGGGCCGCGGATTTTAAAATCGGCCCGGCTGTCGCCGTCGCGGTGCCGGTTCCCGCCACCCCGGCCAGAGAAGACCAGGTGCCGCAGGACCTTGTTTTCAAATTCAAGAATGCCGCCAATGAACTCCAGAGGCTGAGAAACGATCTCACCTGGGTCAGGAGCGATCTTGACAACCTTGAAAGAACGGCTAGACGGATAATACAGACGAACAGCCAGGATGCTTTCTTCCAGTTCGATCTCAGACGGATGTCTTCGGATATGTCCAGGCGTTTCAACGATATGCAGCGCGTTTCCTACGAGGTGCGCAACCTTCTGAATATAGCGCAAAAGGCGAAGCAACTTAACGAGCTCGCCCGGAACATGGAGTGGGACGCCGGCGACATACTGCGCGAAGCGTGGCCCGGCATCCAGGACGCGGCCCAGAGGCTGGAATGGACCATACGCTCCGGCAAGCCCGAGGTCATCGGCTATGACGCGCAGTGGACTGCAATGGATATCTCGCGCAACTCCCGGCAGTTCACCGATCAGGCTAGGTACACTTATTACGACGCGCAGACCCTCGTGACCAGAACACAACCGTAAAACACCAGGCAGGATTAAAATCAAAAAGATAATACCCCCCTTTTAGAAAAGGGGGGAAGGGAGGATTTGAATAAATCCGTGTTCCGGATCAATATCCCAGTTCCTCATTTATCAGAACGACCTCATAATCCGTCGGGCGCGGTTTCTTCCAAAGCATGGCCACCGCGTTGCAGATGCGCTCGGGCGTTGCGCAGTCCTCGCATTTGCCGGTCTTCACGCACGGGTTGTTCCGTTTAAGCCTTATGTTGTTGGCTATTGCGGCTACGTTGCGCATGCGCCACAGCCCCTCGTCCAGGTCCCTTACTATCTTGTTTATGCCCGCCAAAAGCACCACCTTGCCCGGGCCGAAGACGACCGAAGCCGCCCGGTTGCCCAGCGCATCAATAAATATCATCTCGCCCCCGGCCGTCACGGCCTGGGGGGAGGCCAGGTAGAAGTCAGCGGCCTGCGCTCTCTGCCAGGTCTGCCGCCTTTCCCGGGGGGACATCTCCGGCGTATGGGTTATGATTTCGTTGCCGGCTTTTTGGAGCGCCTCAGGCAGCCCCAGGCCCTGTACCGTCATGCTTCCGCCCATACCGACCTTTTTGCCCGAGCCGATAAGGCCGAGTATATGTTTTACCGCCGACGGGGCGTTTTCAAAAACCGCGGTCCCGAAGCCGTTCTTTTTTAACGCCTCCGCTGTGTTCTCAAGCAGTTTAAGCTTAAAAGCCCTTTTATTCGCGTCTTCCATTGATACCTCCAATTGTCTGATTATTCGTAACTGCTCAGGCGTTTTTTTGCCGCCTGCGGCTTCGGGTTTCACGTATTTTTTGTAGTGGCAAAGCTTGCTTTGCCTTTTTAGGCAGAGTAAACTCTGCCACTACAGTAACAGACCTGTAGTTACCTTGCGGGGTGAATCCGGCGGCGGCGCGGTTATGACCGGGAGTTTTGCGCCCATGTTTGGCTCTCTCGTAAAAAGTTCACATTCTAGAAAATTGTAGCGGCGGGATTGCTATCCCGCCCAATAGAGGCCTGTCTGCGTGCGACCACGCACAGGCAGGCGAATAGCAATTCGCCCGCTACAAAACTGTAAAATGACTTTTTACGAATGAATCATGTTTGCGGGATGCCTATACAGATTTCCTCAATATGAACAAGTTTTTCGCCGGAATACACTTTTAAAGAGAAATACTTTAGACGGTTTATATACTTTGAGTATACCAGCGTTATAGGCGAAAGTCAAGGCGCGGATGTAAATCCGCCCAATTCCGCAAACGACCGCGGAATTGCCGGTGTAACCAATGTCACATTGACTTGTGCGGCAGATACGTGGTAAACTCTCTACATTATAATATTTACTATATAAACCGCGCGCGCGAATGATGCGGGGATTTTAGACCTGAAACCGGATATGAAAAGCGAAAAACCGGATTTTGCGCTTTTTCCGCCATTCACAGTCAACTTAACTGCGTTTATATTCCTCTGTCTATCCGCTATCGGGATCTGCGGTTTTTCTCCACGAGGGGCTTCGGGGCAGACCATGCCGGGCAGTTCGGAGATAATCGCGCTCGTGGGGGCCGGCGAAGTGCGCCAACAGGACATTTTAGACTGGCAAGCGGCTCAGGCCTGCTACGGTGAGGACGCCTTAACTTCACGCAAGGCCGCTTTCATGCGGATGTTTGAGGCCGCTATCCTTGAGGAAGCGCTGCAAAAAGCCGCCCGCCCCATAACTCCCGGGGAATACCGGAAAGAAGCCGCCCGCATAGACGCCGAAACCCGCGCCCCGGAGATACTTGCCTGCATAAAAAAATACTTCGGCGCCGACACGGGCCGCTATCAAAGGATATTTGTCCGGCCCATCCTGGCGCAGCGGTTCATCCGCGAATTTGTGAAGTTTGATCCCTGGGTCCAGGAGAAGGCTTACGGCCTGCGCGAGAAGATCTCAACGGCTGTGGTAAAAGGGATTCCATTCAAGAACCTCGTTTCGCCGCCGGATATTGCCTATTCCTCGGCGGCATATTCGCTGGAAGCGGATACAGCCGCCCAAAATGCGTTCGCGCCGCATGGGGGCTGGTCGCCTTTTGAGGCCGCGTTCATAGAGGAGCATCTGAAAGGGCTGAAACCGGGCGAGGCCGGGCTGAAACCCATAGAGGACGAAACAAGCATAAAATTCGTCCGGCTGATAACCCTGACCGGCAAAAAATATTATTTTGAATCTTTAACGGTCCGCAAGCTTTCCACCGAGGAATATCTGAAAATAATACCGAAGCTGCCGTGCCGCATAAACGACAAGGAACTGCGCGACTGGGTCGCGCCGATAAAAGGGAACCCGCTCATATCCCCGGCGGAGGGGACGCTCTTAGTTAATTAGTTTTTAGCATGGGAAAACAGTGACGTCGGGACAGGCTACTTTTTGGATTCCAGGAGGGTTATGCGGGTTTCGTGGTTTGAGAGCTTTTCTTCGTGGTCTATAAGGATACCGCCATGGGTGACGGCTTTTTGATCGTACTTTTCGCCTTTTAAAACGGTTTTCTCATATGAAGAC
>JACQYT010000028.1 GCA_016208085.1 Elusimicrobiota bacterium
GACCCCATCGTTCCCGCGCCTAATACGCCGATTTTTCTGATCTGTTTCATTGTGCACTCCAAGCTGAATTATTCCTTTTTGCGAACCGGCTTTTGCTGAAGGGGGGTAGAAGTCGGATAAATCCGACCGCTACACCCTCTACCCTCTACCCTACACCCTCTACCCTACCGTGGCCTCTTATCCACTATTTTTTTCGCTTTTACCGCCGATTCTATCTCTATTTTCTCGGAAATTTCCTGGTGAGAAACATAGCGGATCCTGTTGAAAGAGACCTCGGCGCGGCAAAGAACCTCCGCGTTCAGGAGGCGGGAGAACTCGTCCTTGTCCACGTTCGGCGAAAGACAGATATTCAGCGCCAGTTCGTCCACCTCGTAAGGGTCGTCGTTCTTTTTGACTATCTCTATCTGCCATTCGTTTATTTCAGGCTTATCGTCAAGCAGACGCTCCAGGTCGTTAAGGTTTACGAGGGAGCCTTTTATTTTGGAGAGCTGGACGTTTTTTATATTTGAGGCGCGCACTATGTCGCTGGAAATCCTGGGGACGGTCATGCCGCAATGCGGGCAGGGGGAATAGGTTATCCCGCCTTTTACCATGTCTCCGGTGCGGTAGCGCAGAACGCAGGTTCCCCTGGCGTCTATCGCGGTGTAGACTAACTCTCCGTCCTCTCCTTCGCCCTTTACTTCCCCCGTGACCGGGTCTATCACTTCAAATATCTCTTTGTCGGGATAGGTATGGTAGCCGCTTGAGATTTCAATGTCTGTTGGGCACTCCCCCCAGGCGCAGCGCGCCTCGGTGAAACCGTAGGTCCCGAAGACCCGTATGTCCGAAGCTCCCATTTCCTTGAGCAGCCCCGCGATTTTAAGTTTGAAGCCGGTGGGGACGGGGCTCGCGCCCAGTATTATCCGGTTCAGGAAGCTCATGTCGAGTTTTTCCGAGCGCGCCGTTTTCAGTATGTGGTAAACGTAACTCGGCACGCCTATCAGAAACTGCGGTCTCACCTTGAGGATGGCGCGGATGTTGCCTTCCGTCCCCATGGTCTTGCCTCCGCCGGTGCTGAGCACGAAGACCTCGGCCGCGAGCCCGCCTAAAACCGCCAGCCAGAAGGCCAGGTGCGGGGCGTAAGGGAACACGTTGACCAGCCTTTCGTTCTTTATCCCTATCGTGGCTATCATCCTTTTGCCGTATTCTTTAAGATTCTCTATGTCGTAAGCCGTGTAGAGAAACGGCATCGGGGTGTCGGTGGTTCCGGCGGTGGAGGTAAGGAAAATGGGCTTGTATTCTTTCTCAAGCCCGGCTTTAAAGCCGGCCTCTCCTTTCAGCGCCCGCGACAACATAAATTTTACAAGCTCCGTTTTCGGAAGATATTTTTTAATGGTATCTTTGTCCGGCTGGAGGCAGAAAACAAGGTTTCCTTTAGCCGGGTCTTTTTCAATGACGTCGCGGAAGTCTTTTTTTGAGGTGAAGGGTATGCGGCGCAGGTCTTCGATCGTCCTTATGTCGCGGGGATTTATCTTGTTGTCGTCAAAAAGCCGGCGGTAATAGGGGCTGAAAGGGTACAATTGCCGCGTGATGAAATGACGCAGCTTTTTATTCTGCAGGTATTTTAGTTCTTCCCACGGCCGAAATAGTATGTTATTTGCGCTTTTCATAAAAAAGGGGACAGGCTGCTTTATTAATGAGCTCCAGATTCTGCCCCGACGATGGTCGGGCCAATGCGGCAAAACGCTCTGGAAAATCCAACATAAATTTCTGACGACTTAGAAGTTGCCATGCTCTTCGCGCATAGCTGCTGCCTCGAACATGTCCGGAGCAAGACGTTCCTTCGCTACCTTGACCGCCTCATAATCAATTTCGAATCCCATGTATTCTCTGCCGGCCGATTTCGCCGCAACGAGGGTGGAACCGCTGCCGCAGAACGGGTCGAGGACAATCTGCCCCGGTAAGGTCGTCAACTCAATCAGCGCTCGAAGTAACCTGACCGGCTTCTGCGCGACATGGCGCCCCCCCTCGCTCTTCGCAAAGCCGGACCTTAGTACGTTATCCGGTACTTGCTCGTAACGCACGAATGCCGGCTCGTTGAAGGCGCCAACGCCGTGGGCCAACACATTATCCGCTATCGTTGTTCCGATCATATACGGCTTTACAAACCATAAGATCGGTTCGAACTTCGGGCGGAGGTTGCCAACCCTCCAACCCTCCCATTGCTTTGCGCTTGCTTCATCGCCACGCCTTTGAAACACGATGCTAACCCGCTGTGCCCGATGGGGAGCGGATTCCCGCAGCCACGCTAACGAGTCCTTGAAGGTAAACCCAGCGTCCTCAAATGCGACAACGCAACGATGAGCGAGGCGGCGGCCCGCAAAGACCAACGCCGAACCACCGGGTTTGAGAATCCGCAGCCATTCTCCGGCGAAAGACTCGCACCAGCGTTGATACTCAACCGGTATTTGCCGATCGGCTTCGGACCAGCCATTGAGAGGCTTGCCTCTGCGCCGGAACACGGCGCCCGCCCTAATTTGTGCCGGACTTGTACCGAGAAGCGCCGAATTCGTGTTATTATGAAGAACGTCCCACTCCTCAGCGCCAATGCCGTAAGGGATGTCGCTCAGGATGAGATGAATGCTAAACGCCTCCATGTCCCGGACGGCAGCAATGCCGTCGGCAGCCGCGACTGAATTCGGTCTGTACTTTAGTGTCATAAAATCAGTCTCCAAGCAGGTTGCCGTGTTCTATGCGCTCAACCTGCGCAATGCGCGAATCAAGCCCTGTAGCGCGGATCAGTTCCTCTAGCGCCTGCTTGTGAGAAAGCCCGAGCAGGCGGTTGCGTTCTGATCGCAGGTATGTCAACGCTTCGTCCTTTGCTGCGCCCAAGGCTGTGAGCGAAGCCGTCTTCTCGGCCGTCCAAAGATCAACGTCGCCTTTCAAGGCGGCCACAAGCGCCCTGTTGATTCCAAGCCAATAGTCGGCCGCATTCTTGCTCGGGTGCAGCAGAGAGACGCTCTTCAGCACGCTGCCCAAACCCTTCCTGGCCGTCGCTGCTCCCCGACGCCTGGCCAGGCCCACCAAAGCAGCCAAATGGGAGTAACTGAGAATGCAGACATTGCGGGCGATGGCCTGCTGATAAATCTGGCTTGTACGATTCGGAAGTTGATAGATCGGACAGACTACAACAGCGTAGTCAAGGTCGCTGCGCCAGCCGTCCATAGCTTGAACCTTGAAATCCTTCTGGTTCTTCGCAGTGCGACTGAGGCGAAAGGCTTTGGCATCTGCCACGAGCGAGTATCCACCGCCGCGTGCCTGAACATCGGCGGCATCTGAGCGGGCGGTGATTACGGCGCTCTTGAGACCAATTGCCGTCAGCGATTCGGAAATGACGGCATCGGTGTACTTTGAATACAGCTTCTCCTCCGAGGAGTCGTGCCCGTAGTGTTCGGGCACTACACCGCACAATCTCAGATGATCAAGCAATGCCTTGGTCCTATCCCTACCGATCTCGGCGCGAAGCTCCGCGTTCATCTTGGTGAAATCATCGCCGAACGAGCCGCTCAGTTTTGCCAGTTCGGAGATCCAGTACTTGCGACGTTTCCTTGCTTCAGGTGTCATAAAGGGGAAAGGGAGGGGATTTGCATCAGCAGCCAATATGGCGCGCTATGACAAGTCTCTGGATTTCAGAGGTGCCCTCGCCTATCTGCAAAAGCCGCTGGTCCCGGTAGAATCTTTCAACGTCAAAATCTTTCATCAGGCCGTAGCCTCCGTGAATCTGGACGGCCTCGTCGGCGACTTCCTTTGCGACTTCCGAGCAATACAGTTTTGCCATCGCGGCTTCTTTGCCGAAAGGCAAGGTATTGTCCCTTAACCAGCAGGCTTTGTAAAGCAGGTTTCTCGCGGCTTCTATTTTTGTGGCCATGTCCGCCAGTTTAAACGCGATCACCTGAAATCTGGAAATCATCTGTCCGAACTGCTTTCTTTCCTTGGAATATTTCAGCGCGGCTTCAAAAGCGCCCTGGGCAAGCCCGAGTCCCATCGCTCCTATGGCCAGCCTTCCGCTGTCCAGAGTGTTCAGCATGATTTTTGCGCCGTCTCCGCGGCTGCCGAGAAGATTTTTTTCAGGCACGGCGCAATTGTCAAAATACAATTCCGAAGTGTTGGAGGCTCTCCACATCATTTTCCCATGCATTGTTTTTGCCCGAAAACCGGGCGTGCCGGATTCCACAATAATCGTTGAATACTCTTTTTTATCCCCTTTTTTGCCTGTTACGGCCTTGACGGTCGCTCCTGCCGTTATTTCGGAGGAACCGTTTGTGATGAATATTTTTGAGCCGTTAACGACCCAATTGCTGTCTTTTAATTCCGCCGTTGTTTTCGTGGCCTGGGAATCGGAGCCCGCTTCGGACTCGGTCAGGCCGAACGCCCACAAAGCAGTTCCCGTGCAGAGTTTCGGCAGATATTTTTTCTTCTGTTCTTCATTGCCGAAATAATAAATAGGGCCGACTCCCAGAGAATTATGGGCGGCCACCGTCGCCGCCTGGGAGCCGTCTACCCTGGCCAGTTCCTCAACCGCGATAATATACGACAGGTAGTCGGCGCCCTGCCCTCCGTATTCTTCCGAAACCGTCATGCCCATCAGGCCTATTTTGCCCATCTTCTTTGTAAGCTCAATAGAAAATTCCTCCTTTTCGTCAAGCTCTTTCGCCAAGGGCTTTATCTCGCTCTGGGCAAAATCCCTTACGGTGGTTCTTATAAGAGTATGTTCTTCGGTCAGATACATGTGATCACCTCAACTACACTAGTACGCCTTTGTAGCCGTAACAGAGGACGCCGGTTTTTCCCACTTCGTTTATTTTTCTGAACTCAACCCTTACCCCGGCGCCGATCCTGACCGCTTCCGGGTCGCAGTCGGTTATCTGCATGGTCAGCTTAGTGTCGCCAAGCTCGACAACAGCCAGCACATAAGGAACCTGCTCGGTAAAGCCGCTGGGCGCCACCCTTATGACCGTATAAGTGTGTATTTTCCCCGTGTCCGGCAGTCTGATTTTCTCAAAGGCCTCCGATTTGCAGGAATCGCAGATCAGACGCGGGGGCATAAACACCTTGCCGCATTTCTTGCACTTGCCGGCCTCCAGCCTGTATCTCTGCGGGATCTCCCGATGGTATTTTTGCGGCTGCATAATTGTTTTCTCCTGGAAAGTCTAGAGTCTAGAGTTGAGAGTGTAGAGATTATAAGGAAAGTCCTTATTTACTTTCCACTTTAGACTTTAGACTCTACACTCTAAACTAGTCTGCTCCCAGTATCGTGACTACCGAACTTCCGCCGGTTCCGCCCATATTCTGGGCAAGCCCGATTTTGGCATTTTTGACCTGCCTGGCGCCCGCCTGGTTCCTGAGCTGCTCCGTAAGCTCAACCAACTGGGCCACGCCGGTGGCGCCGACCGGATGCCCTTTGGATTTCAGCCCTCCGCTCACGTTAATGGGTATCTTACCGCCGAAAGAAGTGGCCTTGCTTTCAACCAGCTTCCCCCCCTCTCCGGGATGCGCGAAACCCAGCGCCTCCGTCACCATTATTTCGGCTATTGTGAAACAGTCGTGAACCTCCGCCAGGTCTATATCCGACGGTTTCACTCCCGCGGCCTTATACGCCCTGGCCCCCGCTTCTCTGACGGCGCGAAGCGTTGTCAGGCTTTCCCTTGAGTGCAGGGCTATGGTGTCGGTCGCATGGCCTATGCCCAGGACCTTTACCTCGGGGTTTTTGGAAAGCTTTTTTGCAAGCTCCAGCGGGCAAAGAATAAGCGCCGCCGAACCGTCGGTGATAGGCGAGCAATCCAGTATGCGCAGCGGGTCGGCGACCATGACCGACTCTTCAACTTCCTGCGGCGTGACCCTGGCGCGGAACTGCGCGTTGGGATTCTTCAGGCCGTGGTCGTGATTCTTCGCCGCGACCAGGGAAAGCTGCCGCCTTGTGGTCCCGTATTCGTGCATATGCCTCGCCGCCATCATTGCGTAGAGGCCGGGGAACGTCGCTCCGTTATAGCACTCATATTCCTGGTCCGCGGCGGTGCCCAGGGCATAGGTGGCTTCATTGCCGCCGACATCGGTCATTTTCTCCGCGCCCACAACCAGCACGATCTCGGCCATGCCGGCCGCCACTTCTGCGAAACCCGCCTTAAACGCAAGCCCCCCGGAAGCGCACGCGGATTCCACACGCGTCACCGGAACAGGGCAAAGCCCGAGATAATCCGCCAGCACGGACGCTAGATGTTCCTGGCCGGTAAAAAGCCCGCTTGACATGCAGCCGACAAAAACGGAATCAACCCTGTCCACTTTGGCGTCGGTGACGGCTTTCAGGGCGGATTCTACGGCGATATCCCTGAGCGACTTTCCCCACAGCTCTCCCCATTTGTTTATCCCCGCTCCGATAATAGCGACATCTCTCATTGCGCACCTCCTGGGAAAGGGTGGAGGGTAGAGGGGAGAGGGTAGAGTTATAAGGAACTCCTTATACCCTATACCCTAAACCCTCTACCCTATACCCTGCTTTTATTCCTCGCTCATCCGTATTTTGCCGCGGAATTTCAGGTAACTGCCATAGTCCAGGTATTTCTTGTTATTGTCCAGCATCGCGCGGGTCTTTTTGGCGATATTCTGCACTTCCTTTATCCTTTGCTTCACGTTAAAGACAAACGCGTCGCTGCCCGCTCCCGAGCCGTAGGAGACCAGCAGTATGTTGTCTCCCGGAGCGGCCTCGTCCAGCACCGCCGTAAGCCCCAGCGGCGAGGAGCCTGAATAGGTATTGCCCAGCCTGTTCACGAGCCAGCCTGTCGTTATCTTTTCCCTATCAAAGCCCAGGAGCTTGCCCGCCCTCATCGGGAACTTGCCGTTGGGCTGATGGAATATTGCGTATTTAAAGTCAGCGGGTTTCATCCCCGCCTTCTTCATCATCTCCCTGGCCGCGCTTAAAACATGCCTAAAATACGCCGGCTCGCCGGTGAATCTGCCGCCGTGCTTTGGATAATGCATGTATTCGCGCCTCCAGAAATCCGGAGTGTCCGTCATATAGGCGCACGAATCCACCAGCTCGGCTATAATACGGCTTTCGTCGGCGCCGAATATAAAGGCCGCGGCGCCGGCGGCGGCGGAATACTCAAGGGCGTCGCTGGGCGCGCCCTGCGAGGTATCCGCCCCGACAGCCAGCGCATATTTCATCGAGCCCGCTTTGACAAGCTGGCTTGTCACGAACATGGCCTCCGTGCCCGCCTTGCAGGCGAATTCAAAATCGGCCGTGTGGCAATCCGGCGTGGCGCCCAGCGCCTCCGCAAGAACCGTGCCGCTGGGCTTGACCGCGTATGGATGGGATTCCGAGCCGACATAGACTGCCCCGATCTCGGCCGGATCGATCCCCGCCCTTTTAACCGCCCGGCGGCCGGCCTCCACGGACATGGTTATAGTGTCCTGGTCCGGCGAAGGCACGGATTTTTCCTCCAGCATCAAGCCTTTTTTGTAGCTGGGAGCATCCGTCCCCCATACTTTCGCTATTTCCTCAACCTTGATGCGATTTCTGGGAATGTCGGCGCCGTAACCGCATATTCCGATCATATATCCCTCCTTAAAAATTTTTGGAGCATTTTCAGGTCAAGCTTGTCTTGATCTTTACGCTTCCTGCCAGTTTTCAGGCTGCACGCCCTTTTATTTTTCTTCAACTCCTCAAGCCCTATAAAATACGCGGTTTCTTTTCCATACACAGCCTTCACTATATTTTTCCAGATTTCAGCAGGGCCGGCCCCGTCTATTTTTGTTATCAGATGGACCATTATCGGCGGCCGGCCTATCTCTATAATCTTTCCTTCGTAAGCGACATCTTTTTCGCCAAGTTCGCCTGGGCCGACGCCGAATTTTTTAAGCGCGCTAAGGGTTCTCTTGGCGTTTTCCCGCGTCGGCCTGATCAGAATATCCAGATCGCCTGTATACCTGGGGATTGTATAGTATATCACGGCAAACCCGCCGACTATGCAATATTCAACTTTGTGTCTATTCAGACATTTTATCAGGTCTTCAAAATCCTTTTCAACTCTCATAAACTTCGGCTCCGCTTCGCCCGGCGGTCCGCCTTATGCGGACGGCTCTGTGAAACATAAACGATTGTTTTATCCATTCTTCCGGCAACAATTCCCCTGATTTTGTAATACTGCTCTCTTAAATATTGGCCGATATCCAGCTTTTCCTCGCAGGTCAACGAAGCGTAATAATCGGCCATAATCCTGTCGGATTCCACAAAAGAGCCGGACACATGTACAAACATTTTTCTCCCATTCGGCATATTCATCACTATTTTATCCGCGTGCGTTACCGGCAGCAAACCGCACGCCGTAAACATTTAAAAGAACAGCCTAAAAAAGCAATCTGTATTTTAGACTATATATCCTGATAGAGAGATATATTGATTTCCCCGTAAAAGCCGGCGCTCATACCGGGAAAGTCATGCGACTCTATAATTATAACAAAAACGCCGCCGGCTCAATCCATAAAAACACCCGAAATTCCGACCGACTATGATTTGCAGCAGAAACCAAAATCTGCCACAATATACCGTACGCGTACGAAACAAAAAAATGGATAAACTCAGGATTCTGATTATTGAAGACGATAAGCTGTCGCAAGACATCCTGGCCGATAATCTGGCCGGGCAAACTGTGGATTTTGCGGATGATAAAGCCGCAGCCGAACGCAAACTTAAAACCGGACACTACAATATCTGCTTTATAGATCTTAGGTTGGGCGAGAATGATGATTATTCAGGCTTGAAACTTATCCCACTGGCGGTTTCAAAGGGAATATACTCCGTGGTTATGTCCAGCTGCGACACGGAAGAGACCATCAGCAAGGCTTACACGCTCGGCTGCAAAGAATTCTATGTCAAAGGCAACGAAAAATCTAATGTAACGGCTATTATAGCCCGCTATTTGCAAGGCGACGCAGGCAAAAAAGCGAAGAATGTTTTCGCGACTGGCTTTATCACTAATGACCCCGCCACGCGCTCAACTATAACCGAAGCGTTGAAATACGCGCCCACACATCTCCCCATCCTTATACTTGGACCGTCTGGAACCGGCAAGACCACACTGGCGAAGTTATTGCATGAACATTCCGGCCGCGCCGGAGAATTTACAGCCATCAACTGCGCGGCTTATACCGAAGACCTGCTGGAAGCCGAGCTGTTCGGCTATAAAAAGGGCGCGTTCACCGACGCGAAAGAAACCCGCAAAGGCAAACTGGCGCAAGCCGACAAAGGCACGCTATTCTTAGATGAAATAGGCTCCATGAGCCACAATATGCAAACCAAGCTCCTTAAAGCTATTGAGGAAAAATCTTTTTACCCCCTCGGCGCCGATAGGCCGGAGTACTCTGATTTCCGCGTTATCAGCGCAACGCTGGAGAATATGCAGAAGCTATTAACTGAAAGTAAACTACGGTTTGACTTCTTCCAGAGGGTGCATGGCATGACGATAACATTGCCGCCCCTGGCGCACAGAAAATGCGATATTTTCCCGCTTATCCAGGCATTTACGAAAGAAACGAAGCGGCTGGCCTTTGAACTGGAGGCTAAAGACTACCTGCTGTCGCATGGCTGGCCGGGGAATACACGCGAGCTTAAACGTTTCGTGGATATTATGGCATTCGGCACGGATGGACAAGTGACGCTTGATATGGTTAAGCGCCATATTACGCTTTCTAACGCGCCGGAGCAGCCGGGGACCGTAACCATAACACAAACGCAATATGATTATGCGCTGAAATACGGACTTCCCGAAACCATTGACCAGATTACCGCCCAAATCATCAACCGCAATTTAAACGACAACCGCGGAAGAAAGATAGACACCCGCGGGCAACTTAAGATTTCAAAACGCCTGCTATATTCGGTCCTGGGTACACGGCAAAAAGCAGAGAGGGTATAATTATGTCCGACTCAGGAAAGACCCACGCCATAAAGTCCAAGTCCATCAGCCTTAAAGAAGCTGCGCAATTACTGCACAAATGTCCTGACGAAAAAAAACGCGCCAGGATCGCGCTTATGCGCGAAACGGCGCAGGATATTGTAAGGCTTTTAACGGAATTGGAAACAGAACTGCAATCTTAACCAGAAAGTTTAAATATTTTTCCCTTCATCCCTCAGCCTTCATCCTTATCTGCCCCACGGCGATTCCTTGTCTATCACTTTCAGCCAGGGCAGATGCGCAAACCTCTCCGGAGCATGGCCGGTTTCAAGCGTTATATCGGTGAAACCTTTTTCCCTCAAATCTACCGCTATATTCTCGCCTTTAATATCATTGCCGAGTTCGGAATCTATATAGATAGGCGTGTCTTTGGAAAACCTTGTAAGATTTGACAGGAACCCGCCCGGCTCGCTGAATATTTTCAAATCTATCCCCGCTTCTTCAGCAGTTGCCCCCCAGTTCATGCGCACAAGCGCGTCGTCGTCTATTAAAACCGCTTGCGCGGTTTTAGCGGGGGATTTAACAGAAATTGGGACCAGGCCGGCCAGACCTTTGGGGATCATCCGCACTTTTAACCGTTTGCACTCTTCAATTATCCGGCCTTCTTCACAACGGCTGGTAACCAACATCGTCCTGCCAGACACGCCCAATTCTTCTGCCAGGCTCAAGCCCGTTTCTTTATAACCCGCAAGCTCATAGTCAAAAAGATAAAGGGCGCTTTCAGCCGACACATTGTTTTTGACCCATTCGCGCAGTTTATCCGGCTCGCTGAAATGGATTACTTCAATATTGTGTTCTTGAACCCTCGCGGAATCAAAACGGCCCTGCCATACCTGATGGATGGCAGCGTCATCATCCAGCGCCACAACCAGCCCCCCTGGAACAAGCTCAAGCGCCGGCACAAAGCTTTCCGGGGCTTCAGCTTTGGGCAGTTTTATTGAGACTGTCGCGCCTTTGCCGAGTTCGGAGGCAATAACCAGACTGCCGCCCCAGCTTTCCACTATTGTCTTCGCGTGGAAAAGTCCCAGGCCTGATCCGCCGGCTTTGCCGTGTGTTTCGCCCATTTGACCGAGCTTAGCCAGTATTTCAGGCGAAATGCCTTTGCCGTTATCGGCTACAGTTAAAATGACGTTGCCTTCGTCGTGGGCCAGGCCTATGGCCACCTTGCCTTTATCGCCCAATACCTCAACAGCATTGTTTACCAGATTGGACACCACGCGCCTGAATTCCACAGGCTGCACCCTGGCGAACAGACCGTAGGATTCCCGCGTCAGTTCAAAATCGATGTTAACTCCAAGCCTTGATTCAAATTGCAGGCGTTTCTCAGTGATCACCGGATCAATAAGGCTTGAGAGGAGGCGGATTTCCGGAGGTTCGCCGGTAGCGGCGACAGATGATCCGGCGGCCGGCGCGGCTTTGACCTGCTGCCGGTTCTTTTCAAGCAGGTTGTTTGCTATATCGCGGATGCGATTAACAGCGTGCCGCACCATAACTCGCTGTTTTTCGGGGAGTTGGTCCGTTTTGCTCAGCGCAGCATCCAGCGCCGCCAACGGCGACCGTATATCATGCGCCACCTGCGCGGCAAGTTCTCCGATCGCCGCAAGCCTGGAGGACTCAAGGGCCTCCGCCTGCGCCTTTTTCCATCCGTTCACCAGGTCGTCGAAGGCCCGGTTCAAAAAGTCCATGTCCGAAATCTTTATTTCTTTTCGCGGCATGTTCAGTTTTCTGAATTCGCCCTGGATCTTCTCTATAAAATCGGGGAGCGGCTTCAATATGACGCTGGAAAAACGATAGACAAGCGCGACAAAGAACACGACAAGCGCCAAAAATGCGGCGAAAATGATCCCCAGCCGGCCGAGCGCTTCGGACAGGATTGATCGCGCCGAAAAGTTCCATGAAAAATAGCCGAGAACCGCGCCATTCACGAATTCGATCTTCGTTCTGCAGTACACCTGGCCGCCCCGTATGTCCAGGAGCGGATCGGACTGTTTAAGTGTTTTGATGAGCAGGGATGAAAAGATCCCCGGCCGGCCGGTTTTGCCGGAGGCGGCTGCTTCCGCCGGCTGATATTTCCATAGCGATTCGCCGTTATCGTTGCTGAATTCCGCCGCGTCCAGTTTTATCGATTCCGAAAGGGTGTCCAGCGTCCTCCTGAGCTCTATGATGTTCCCCAGCCCGTAATTCTGCTGGATCAGGCTGGAAGATATCCGGTTTTCCGTTTCTATTCTGGCCGCGAGCTGCCTGGAAACAAAAGTCACTTCGCGAAAACAGATAAAGGAAAAAGCGGCGCATAAAATGAAAGACGTGAGTATAAGCGAGAAAAAGATGGTCTTGGTCCTGAGGCTTTTGCTGGAAAAATCCATCTTACAGGTTCCTGTCACGCTTTATCTCGCACATGAAATACTCGACCTCAGCGCCGGTGGACGGACTTTTATAGGCTGTCTGCTTTTCGCAGGAGACGATTTCGAGTTTCGCCTTTGCCAGCAAGGCCCGGATCTCTTCCAGCGCCCGCAGATACCTGGGAAAACCGATCCTGGGATCTGTTACCGTCCTATCCGGGTTTTTGGCCGGATCGAAACATTCAAAGGAGACGAAAAGCCTGCCGTGCAGCTCCATCGCGCCGGTTATTCCCTGAAGCACGGGCAGGGGGTCTTTTATGAATTCGAATACCCCGAGCGCGAAAACAATATCGAACACCTCGGCCTCAATGAACGGTATTCCCGCGTTCAGATCCCAGATTATGGCGTTCTCGTACAGACCCGCCTTTTTCAGCTCTTCTATCATCCCGCCGGAGACGTCGACCCCGAACAGCGAGCAGTTCGCGAAAACTTCTTTCGCCGCTCTGCCCAAGTATCCGTTGGCGCAGCCAAGGTCCAGAATGTTCGGCTTCAAAAAGTTCAGGCCCGACAGCTTTTGTTTCAGCCAGCCCGGCCCTATATACCGGCCGCCGGCCGCGAAAGAGTCATATTTATCGGCGACGCTGTCGTATACGGCCGTCAGTTTCGCAATGTCCGGGCTTATTGTTCTTGTCCCGGCCGGGATTTTTGACAGCGTCAGCAGCGTCCAGGGAGAATTTTCGGCCCAGGCGCAGCCGTCGTAATTGCCGTGCGCCATATCCGTCCGGAACCCGGATTCGCGGCAGAGTTCCTCCAGTTTTGTCCTAGGGATCAGGTATTGGTTAATAAAAAACTGATGCTCTTTCGGGGCCGGAGTGTTTTCCCGGACGGAAAGCGTGGTTTGCCAGGAGTATTCGTTTTTAGGGGCTCTAAGCGTCCTTATTGTGTACTGGAATCGTTTGTCCTTATCTATTCCTATCAGTTCGCGGAGCATGGGGAAAGCGGGGTTGGCCGCGCAGATCAGCAATTTCCCGTCCTGTCTTAAAACCCGATGGAATTCTTTCAGGGAAAAGGCCGTCGGAAAAAGCTCCCCTATGCCGTTGAACGGCACATATATGCCGGTGACGCTTTCATCCGGAAGCGGGATTTTATCGGCGGAGCCGGCCAGCAGATTGCTTTTTTCTTCGGGATGTCTGGCGAGAAAGACCTCCGTCATCTCGGCGGAAAGTTCCATAAATCTGCGTTCAGGCCGCCGGATGTGCGGCATCAGTCTGCCTGTTCCGCTTCCAGGCTCGAGGATCATCCCTTCCGGGCACAGGGCGCAGAACTTTTTCAAATATTCCACGTCGTACGTCATTTCCCCGAGGCATAGATCATACCAATCGGCATATCTGTTCTTCATCTGGTTTTCTCCGTGGTTTTAAGCGTATTCAGCTGAAAGCCGAAAATACCGAGGCTGTTGACGTGCGGCGGAGCGAATTTCTTCGATACCAGCAGCCGTCCGTGGGTGGCGCCAAGGAAACCGACCGGGCAGTCTTCATATACCCTGGACGTAAGTTCCTGGTAGACAGCGAATCTTTTTCTCACGTCAGTTTCCGAACGCCCCTGCTGCAGCAGGCGGTCCACCTGGGGAGAAGAATAGCCGGTAAAATTAAACTGCTGTCTGGACCCGAGCAGCGGGAAAAAAAGCCCGTCGGGGTCGATAATGTCCGGCACATACCCCAGCAGCGCGGCGTCAAAATCCAGGGTTTTAAACTTTGCGAGCAGTTCGCTTATCGGTATTTTTGTAAAAACGGCCTCCGCGCCGTACTGCCTAAGCTTTTCCTTAAGCCGCTGGATCCCTGCATCATTAAAAGTGGCCACGGAATCCGTGTAATAAACCGTGACCGGCGTCTTAAATATGTGCTTTTCGAGAGTTTCAGGAGGATCTTTAAACAGGTTGTTCGCGAATGGAAACCCCACCGCGGTCGGCTGCCAGCCGAACCATTTAAAGTCAATGCTTTTTCTTAACATTTTATAAAAGCTATTTCTGGCCGCCCGGCCCCGAAAAACGCCTCTTTGTGTGTTAAACAATATCAAATTAGCCTGTAAGTACGGGAATTCGATTTCATTATGGCGTTCAGTCTTGATCTTCCAGGCGCTTAACACTTCGATAACGTCATATTTTTTAAGGTTTCCCGGGCTTATCATTTCTTTTCTTGAATCAACCTTGCTGAAAACTATCTCATCGATCCCGGTTTCCGCTTTTCTCCAGGGCAGCAGCTTCAGTGATATTTCAGAATCGGTTTTCCCGCTTATCCGATACGGCCCGGTGCCGAAATATTTACCGTTCTCTTTCAGCGCTATCTTGAAATAGGGACCTACAAAAACCTGCAGTATGGGGGAATACGGCGTCATCAGCTTTAGATCGACAACACGCTCCCCTTTCACCATGATGCCGGAAATGGAAAATGTCTTCCCGCCGATAAAAGAGCCATAACCTTCAAGTGTGCCGAAAGCCCACTTAGAGGCTTCTCCGAGTATCGATATCGAATCTTCGATCGACCTTTTCACCAGCGCCGCCGTCACTGCGGCCCCGTTGCTGAACTTTAAACCCGCCTTCAAGCGCAGCGTATAAGTCTTCCCATCCGGGGAAATAGTGAACGATTCGACTATGTTCGGGGTCAGTTTGTTCGAGGGATCGTACGAGAAAAGCCCTTCAAAAAGATGGTTAACTATGATAGCCGAAGACAGGTCCAGGGTTTTGGCCGGCGATATTTCTTTCGGGATCGAAACCAGCGGGACATGGATGGTCTCTGCCGCAGCCATCCCGCACAACAACAGCAGGAACACGGTGGTTTTCATTCAGCGCTCCAGCCGGTTTTTTTTTGAAGCATCGTCAGGCACAGGTAGATCCCCGTTCCCAATATGGTAAGGAATACCTGTCCGCCGAAAGCGTGCCGGATATCCCCGATCGACGACATGACTATTGCCGCGGCTATTACCGAGAAATTGGAGAGCAGCCTGTAAAAGGCGAACGCCGCCGTGTGCTTGTCCGTGGCGATCTTATCGTAGATCATATTGGACACGCCCACATTAAAACAACCGTTCGAGACCCCATAAAAGAGCACTATCAGCAGTATCCCAGGGAGCAACACGGTCTTTAGGTAGATCAGCGAGAAGGCCGAGATCGCTGCGGCCGCATAGAAAGTGGTCTTCTGTTTATGTTTAGAAATTAACTGTATCGGCACGAAAAGACTTCCCAGGACAGCCCCGATGCCTGCCGTCAGGAACACAAGAGTGAGCTGGCCGGAAGACAGTTTGACCAGATTTGTGAGATACGGGACTTCTATAACGTGAAAAGATCCCGCTACCAGCCACATCCATACAATATACGGCGCAAAGACCAGGGCCTCCTTCATTGACAGCCGTGGCAGGCCGGCCGCGGGCGACTCCACTGCGCCCTCGTCGGAGGCTTTATGGAAGCCGGTCGCGCGGGCAATGAGCAACATTAACAGCATTAACCCGGCATCCATCAGATATACTTTAGAGGGGCCGATGGCCTGTTGCGCCAGCGGGCTCAGGGTCAAAGCGACGAGGAAAGTGAATAAATAAAGGGATTGCATGAATTTTGAATAGTATTGCGTTTCCTCCCGGTCTTTCGTCACCAAGGCCAGGTGCGCCTGTAGTTTCGATATCAGGATTGTCGCGAAGACGATCCGTATCATTACAAAACAGATCCAAAGATAGTAGCCCCCCACATTGCTGCTCAAAAATGCCGCAGCGGAGTTCAGCAGCAGGAGCTTTGTGAAAGATATTCTTTTGACCGCGGCTGTTCCCGCGCTATTCAGAAGCAGAAAAGCACCCAGACTGCCAATAGTCTGGAACAAGATAAGAAAAGCCGGTTTCGACAGTTCGGAAAAAGCGACGGCGGAGTATATCAAGGATGTATAATTGCCCAGATTAATCGCGCTTTGAGCGATAAAAAAGAGCAGGAACAAAGTCCGCAACCCGGGGTTTGAAGGTTTTGTAAATCCGAACATATAGTGCCGCGCTTTTTGATACCGGCTTCGCTTAAAGAGTATCAAATATTTTAACCGGCAACCGATTTATATTATAAGGGCTTAAAGGCCTATCCGCCTTTGGGCACCGGCCAAAACCGGGGCCCGGTCACCTGAAGTTTTATTTATCTTTTGCCGCTTTTCCGCGGTGGATATAATCCCCAGCGAACACTCCCGCCACGGGAAGAAACATACTCAAGATCGCCAGCTTGGGCTGCGAAAACGCCTTCCCAAGCCGGATTACTCCAAAGGCGATCGGCAAACCGATTACCATACCGACAATTCTTTCCTTTAATATAATTATATCCCTTTTCCCTAGATGATGCGCTGCGACAAGCTTCAGGCGTCAGCCACCTATCCACCGACTTTCTCTTTTCTAATCTTCCCCCAAATATACGGAATCAACAGATTTAACCCGATAAGCGCCGCTAGGAATATTAAAGCGTCCTGCAGGTTATTCTTAAAGATCCCGGTCAAAGATATCGCTAAAAGGATTATTGTGCTTATCAGTATCCCTATCAGTCTGTTCTTGGTTTTCATTTTTTCTCCCATTAGAATTGTCTTAATCCGCAGCCCAATCCGCGGCATACCCTGCGATTGCGCCACCTATTGCGCCGACAATGGCGCCGAAAACGCTGGTTGCGCCGGAAACAGCGCCGCCGAACGCGCCGATGGCAGTATAGGTCCCGTTATTAGGCGCATCTATTATCGGGCCATAATCATGATAGGCCTGGTCCGGTTCCGGGCCTGGAGAGTGATGATAAATATCCACATCCGTGACCTTTTTTGAATCTAATGCCGCCACTTCAGACGCCAATGTTTGTCTGCGTTTAATTATTTTATCTTTTTTCCCGATTGTCGCCGCATTTTTTACGCTATTATTATATTCTTCAGTCGCGGGGGCTTTGTTGTTATCGCCCCTGGCATCCCCGCCGAGATATACCGGCTCCGCTTCACTTTTGCTTGAGCCGGACAAGCCCAGATACAGATTATCCAGGACAATGGATGCCTTGGAATAGTCATCGGGATTCACTGTCGCCAGTCTCTCTGTTATTTCTTTCATCCGCTGCACAGAAACACACTGTCCTTTATTTTGCTCTTCGCTATTGGCATTGACCACGAAAAGCGCGGATACTATCGTAATCATTGCTATTATGTTTGTTTTTTTCATCTTGTATTCCTCTTTTTAGGTTTTGCCTTTCAGTATATTTTCTGCCCGCACCCACTACAGGGCAATTTTTATGCCAAAAAGTAGATGCGGCGGTTTTTTCCATTTCCCATAGGGGAACTTGAGTTTTTTAGCTATTTTGGAGGATGGATTAAGAATGGCAAAATAGGCCCAATTTGAGCCGCATTTTCTCAAAACGGGAATTTTCCCTATGAAAAACGCAAGCGCAAATCGTCCCGTTTTGGGACTATCTTCACATCTCAAACATTTTTTGGAGAATTTTAAAGCTTTTTAGGTTATCGGTTTTTGATAGCGCACTGTCAATCTTCCATGTCATATCATTTTTTTGCAGGATTCCACGGCGTATTCCAGAACGGTGTCTTTCCCTAAAAGGAAATCATTGACTGTCTGCTTCTTATAGATATGCGGCTCAAGTTTCTTGCTTGACCTTTCTCCAACCGCCGGACGCAGCCTGAAAGAAAAAGAAACTCTTACTATCAGTTTTGAAGCGGGCAGAGTGAAATTTAAAGAGTCTATCGGACCGTTGCCCCCGTTCCCGGTCGCCTCCCCCATTAAAATGCCCAGCGAATTATCCTTTATCAGCGCGGCAAAAATTTCCGCCGCGCTGTAAGTAGCGGGACCGGTCAACAATACGACCTGTCCCCTAAACTTCCCCGCCGGAGGTTTTTTTAACGCAAATTTTTCCGCGATAGTGTCCGCGCCTAAGACGGCCTCTTCCTGTTCCCATGTAACTTTTGAACCCATAGGGAACTTCCTGAGAAGCTTTCCATATATCTCCCCGTAACTCTTCACCAGCAAAGGCGACAGCCTGGTATACCCTGAAAATTTCTTAATCGTCTTTTCGGTCAGATATGCGATCAGATTCCCTCCAAGAGCGCTATTGCCGCCTGTATTGTGTCGAAGGTCTATGATCAGGCTCTTGGCGCCTCTATCGCTCAACTCATCAAACATGCCGCGCAAAAATGCTTCCCAGTCGGCAAAACGACTTCTCTCGCTTTTATTTTCGCGCATGAATCCGTGCTTGCAGCAAAAATCATAACTGCGCAGGTCAATGAACTGCCGCCAGTCAAGGTAACCGGACCTTATATTCTCCAGGTATTTAAGCCCGAAAGCAGGTTCGCGCCCATATGGCTGCGGGAAACCATGTTTTTTCCACACAAGCCGCAATTGGACAGGCCTTCTGTCCTGGGCGCGGGCAACCAACACGGAGGGTAGATGACTATTTAAATGCGCCCAGGCATAAGGGAAAAACGCAGCGGCGTTCTGTAACGCACGCTCTTTTAATTCATAACTCATCAATGAAATGGTTTGTTTCAGGTATCTGAATGCGGGCAGGCCGTCTATGGACAGAATTTCAGCTTTATCGCATATACCGGGTAATGGGACCAGCGCTTTTTTAATAAAAAGCCTGTTTTCCACAAGAACGGTATCAACCGGAAGCCTCTTGCCTGAAAAGTCAGGGGTGAGCTGGAGGGAGGTATGTCCGTCGTGTATGCAGTGCAGAAATTCGCCGGCCATGCAGCTAAAATCCGCAAAACTTTCCGCCACGGAGGCTTTAGCCAGAAACTTTTCTCTGCCCGCGGCATACTGCCGCCTTGAACACCGGAAAAAAAGATCCGGGTGCGTTGTTTCCAGGGTATTGACAAGGTATTGCGCGTCGTTAAATATTTTTTTCATGCTTTACAAAAAGCTTTCGGATGCTTTTTCAGAAAATACTCATGGGTATCCGGTTCAGGCATCCTGAAAAATGCCGAAAACTGCGGGACCAGAAAAAGCAGCGGCGCCGACAGTATCACCCCCGCTCCCGCCGCAATCATCATAAACTGCATGCCATAACCGGCTATTATAAACCCGGAAAACGCCATCCCGACAGGCACGGCGGCCTGCGACATAAAAGCGGAAACCGAACTCACCCTGGACCTGTAATTGTCGGGCGTGGCGGCCATAAGCTTCACACTCAACGGCACATTCACCAGCATCATGGCCATTCCCAGCATAAGCATTATAGCAATAACCGAATAGGCGCCCGGAACCAGGAAAAGCGCCGCCATACCTGCGCCTATCAGGCCGATCCCGGCAAAAATCACCTTGTCGGTGAATATCTTTCTGCATAGCCATCCCACGACCAGGGAACCAAGTATGGTCCCGGTCTCCAGCGCGGCATTGAGTATGCCGATAAACCCGGGAGACAGAGCGCCGCTGTCCTTTACCAGCACCGGCAAAGCCAGGCTTAACGGTGAAACGGCAAGATTAATAAAAGCCAGCAACACACACAACCACAACTGCATCGGGATACGGGCCACCACTGAAAAACCTTCCTTCAGTTGCACGGCCCAAACTTTAAGCGCTTCACCCGGCGGCTGGGGCGGGACCACCGCGGCAGATGACCTTGTTCTTATATAGCAGGAGGCGGCGGTGGCTATGAAAAATGAAACCGAATTTATTAAAAAGGCGCCTGTCACGCCAAAATAGTTAATGGCGATACCGCCGATAAGCCCTCCGGACAGATTGCCGACCGCGACTACAAAATTGCTGCGCTCTATAGCCGCGCTCAGCTCTTCTTTTTTAACCAACTGGGCCACAATACTTCCGGAAACTGTGGCAAAAAGCGCAGTACCGGCGGTGGTAAACATGAACAGCGCGGTGACCAGAGGCAGGTTGAAAACATCAAGTTTGACCAGGGCCGCCAGGGTCAGGAACATAACTCCGCGCCAGGCATCGCTTATGATCGCGACTTTTTTCCGGCAATATCGGTCGCCTGCCGGCCCAAACAACGGAATAAGGAATATCCTGACAAAACTTACGGGGGCAAAAATCAACGCCATTTTCTCGGCAGAGCCTGTTTTTTCCAGAAGCCACCACATAAAAGCTATGTCGGCACAGCCATCCCCTATAGAAGAGATCAATTGCCCTGTCCTGAATAACCAGAAATCCCTGCCTAAACCCCAAAACTTATTTTTCATATTATTTCTCCAGTCGGCGAAGGCGGCCCCATATTTGATATGGGGCCGCCGCGCCGGCCGCTTTACCGCACACAGCATAGACCGCAGATAGCCTTGTCTACATTCGCGTCCATTTCTTCAGCGACAACCACATCTTCCGTTACCGCATTTTTATACATGACCATTTTAGCCTCCTCATTTTAGGCGTATTCCTGACTCCAGCGCCGGTTATATACCGAATCTATACACCCGCGGCAACCGCATGTTTATTACGATTATGAGCATGCGTAGCGAGCATCCCTTTCTTTATCATATCCTCGTTGAAATAACATATCCCCTTGGCTATACGTTCAGTCCGGCCGCGCGGGCAACCTCCCTGACATACCGGGATGAACTTACAGTTAAAACACTTTAAATTCTCTTTGTCGTAGATGTTCTCATCCCATTCATGAACAATGTTAAACCTCTCAATGCCGCCGCCCGGCATCAATTTGCCGCCGGCTTTTGACGCCTCGCCCACATAGGTGTCGCACTTGAACAGAAGACCGTCCGCGCCCACGGTCCACGAATTTTTCCGTTGCGCCGCGCACCAGCCTGGTATCGGACTGGGGACCGGCGCAACGACTTGAAGATTGTTGTCTAAAACGCCTGTTTTTTCAGCGGAAAGAAGGTAGTAATCAAGCTGCTTGTTTGCGCCTTCCAACGCCCCGTATATATTATCGCGTATCCCGTTAATATCCTCCCTGCTGGTTTCAATGTTATAAACAGCCCTGAAATAAATGGTAAACCTTGGATCCGACCGGAAAGTCGTTTTAAAAAGATCCATCAACCCCAAAACCTGATCATCCTGTCCCTTAAGGAAATTTACCCTTACGGTCACATTAAAATCATCGCTTGCGCCGGAACTTTCTTTTATTTCCTCCAGGTTGGCCCATATTCTTTTAAAAGTTCCCGCGCCGTTTTTTAAAACCCGCGTCTTATTATGGGAATCCTCCGCCCCATCTATAGTGACCTGGAACTTCTTTATTCCTGAGGCAAGATACTCTTTGAAAGTTTTTCCTGTAAGCAAATATCCGTTGGTAACCATGCTTGAGCGGAATTTTACCCCGGGATAGCGCCTTAAAATTTCATTCAGCCTGCCCATAAATCCGATTATATTTTCGCGCTCAAGCGTAGGCTCCCCGCCGAACCAATTGACCGCGAGACTAAGATCCGGGGTTATCTTCCTGCTTATCATTTCCAAAACGGCATTATAGACCCAGAAGGCCATACTTATACCGCGCCTGTCGTAGATAAAACAGTAGGGGCACCGGAAATTGCAGTTTTCGGAGGCTAGCATGGTCAGCGTCATGCTTTTATCTCCGTTTCTGAAATGTTCAAAACGGCTCTTTACTTGCGCCAGCTCATCTGTTCCGGCAGGCACTAAAAAGCCGTTCTGTTTGAGCGCGCCTTTCAGGTCGTCGTTTATATTCAAGGCGGGATCAGTAAGCAGTTTTTTTACAGCGCCGGCATTTCCGGCTTCTATTGCCGCAAACGCCCCTGTCCGGGTATTGTAAAGCAACAGGCTGCCGTCTTCAGCATCAACCGTAAAATTATAATTTGATGTTTTAAGCATTGTTTTTCTCCTACATCAGTCCGTTCATCATTGCCGCCTACGGAACAATTTTTATGCCAAACAGGAGATATGGCGGGCTTTTCCCATTTACCATAGGGAAACTCAAGTTCTTTAGCTATTTTGGGGGATGGGTCAAGAATGGCAAAATAGGCCCAATTTGGACACATTTTTTTCAAAACGGGAATTTCTCCTATGAAAAATGCGGACATGGAATCGTCCCGTTTTGGGACTATCACCATATCTTAAGCGTTTTTTTGAGGAATTCTAAGGCTTTTCAGGACTATTCTTATGCAGCGACAGATCTTTGCGGTACTGTGCAATGGAACGGCGGGACAATTCAACCCACGTCGTTCATTGAAGCATCCCTGAGGAAGCAAGCCTCAAATTTTTCCCGGCCTATGCCCTGTATCAGACCAACCAGGCCGCCTTTGTCATCCGCCAGCTCCGGCAGATCGCCGCCTGAAAGCTTAAGCCCGTAACCGGCATAGCGGCGGGAGGCGTAACGCGCGGCAGGAAATTCGGATAGGTTAACGGCTTCTGACGCTTTCAGCAGTTGAAAAAAACGGTTGTTTTCTATTTTTTTCAGGAAGCTTTCGAACTCTTCCTCGGACATTTCAGCTATGTGGGCAAGCTTAATCGCGCCTATGAACGTGACTGAAACCTTTCCCGATACTGAATGGGTAAAACCCGGTTTGCGAAATTTGTTCATACTTTAATAGGGCGGGGTAATGGTAAAAATTTTTGCAGCAAAAATTTTTATTATTCAATTTCCAGGAGGACTTCCCCTTCCCTGAAAACGTCGCCCTCTACGTACTTTACGGCGGAGATCCTGCCGTCTACGGGAGCGGCGATCTCGGTTTCCATCTTCATGGATTCAATGATCATTAGCTTCGCCCCCCGCTTGACCTGGGCGCCGGCTACAACCAGCGCCTTGACCACCTTGCCGGGCATCGGCGCGATAAGCGTTTTTTCTCCGCCGGCGCCGGCGGGAGCGCAAGATTGCGGCCCTGCGGCCGGATCAAGCTCGCAAATCCGGTAAGTCTCCCCGGCCACCCAGCAGAAGAAAACGCCGCCTTCGCGATGCACAAAAGCCGGCAGCACGGAGTCTCCGATCTTTACAAGAAGCCCTTTCCCCGGCAATTGTTCAAAAACAGCGCCGCCGGCGGCTTCCCGCCCGTTGATAAAGATACCGTTTTTTTTCAATTCAACTTCAAATTTTTCTTCGCCTATTGTATAACAGTTCATATCAAAAGAATCCCGTCAGGATAGTGTGTTTACTGAGACTTCTTCAATTCCTCAACCCATATTTCAAGGATAAACATTGAGATTATCGTAAGTTGAGCCGATGAAACCGCCCATTTTATTTTGCGAAAACCAGCCGTTAAAGGTTATAATAGCAAAAATGGCGGACGATTGAGCGATTCAGCGGGTTTTCGGGAATGACGGATAGGGGCGGTGGAAAAACCCAGGAAATCATCCGCTTATCTGTTTAAATTGACAACACATCGGCATTTATATGGTAAAATCGTCATTGTGCTTAAAGCCGGTTCAGCAACCGGGGGGACAGAATGCCCACGATCCTGATGGTCGCGGGGTGGCGGTTTTTCTTCTACTCAAACGAGGGAAATGAGCCGATTCACATTCATTGTCAAAAGGCCGAGGCCGAGGCGAAGTTCTGGCTGGATGTAGATTCCTTCGAAGCTATTGAAGCCCATAGCTACAACATGAGCCCTGCCGACAAGAGAACTGTCAGACAAATCATCTTCGAGCATTTCGATTACATCGTTGGCGAATGGCGGAAATGGCGGGAGAAGCAAAATGGATAGGTCCCACGAAGTCAGAGATATTTCATTCTCCGACAGCAAGATGCGCCTGCTGGTCGATGGTCGGGCCTACGAGATCGACATCTCCCGGCACTCAGCCAAACTCGCCGGCGCATCCCCCGAGCAGAGATCGCGTTTCGTCCTCTCGCCATCCGGCTATGGGATTCACTGGCCCGCCATTGACGAAGACCTTTCTATCGACGGGCTAATTGGCATCAGCCATAAATGCCCCGTCGCTAAATCTATCCAGTGAACAGGCCGCGGAATAAAATGTCGAAGCGACATTTTATCCTACCCGGCACGGGGTTTTTATATCCCCGTGCCGGAGATGAGGGGGAAAAAAATTTCCCCCTCAAGGCTATGCCAGTGCCGCAACAAGAGCTATGCTCATTAAGCGGCCAAACTCCCTCTTGCCCCAAGGTTACCCCGCCCTTTAGGGCGGGGTATGGTAAAAATTTTTGCCGCAAAAATTTTTAATCAATCTTAAATCTTCACTCCTGCGTCCGTACCAATTTCAAACGGGCCTAGCTCCTTCCACGGATTATAGCTTTGCTCCTTAGCTGCGGTTAAGCCCCCGCCTGGGGGGGAACCATGGGCGCGGCAGTATTCTACGCACGCAAGGGCGATCTCCATTCTTTCCCGTTTGGGTTTCCAATCTTCAAAAAATCTGAAAATAAAGTCCGTGCAGGTCCTTCCGGCTGCGAACTCGGGGTGCGCAATTATGTCTATGAGAAAAGCGATGTTTGTGTTCACTCCCAGCGCCACGTACTCACGGAGCGCGGAGAGCATCCTGAGTCTGGCTTCCTCGCGCGTGGCGCCGCAGGTCACGAGCTTTGAAATGAGAGGATCGTAATACGTGCTTATCTCATCCGCCGAACCGAAACCGCTGTCGTTTCTTATATTGGGGCCGGATGGTTCCCTGTACAGATGGATCTTTCCGGCGGAGGGCAGGAAATTATTCTCGGGATTTTCGGCATACACCCTGCATTCAATGGAATGTCCGCGCCGTATCAAATCAGCTTGAGCAAATCCCAGCTTTTCGCCCCCGGCCAAGCGCAACTGCTCCCTGACGAGATCTATGCCGGTCGTCATTTCCGTCACCGGATGCTCAACCTGGAGCCTGGTGTTCATCTCCAGGAAATAGAATTTGTCGGGCTCTTCAAAAATAAATTCCACGGTGCCGGCGTTCACGTAGCCCACCGCCTTAGCGGCCTTCACGGCGGCGTCGGCCATCACCGCCCTCGTCGCGGATTTAAGGGCCGGGGACGGAGTCTCTTCCACCACCTTCTGGTGCCTGCGCTGGATGGAACATTCCCTTTCAAAAAGATGAACGAGGCCGCCGTGGGCGTCCGCAAGTATCTGAAATTCTATATGCCGGGGATTTACTATGTATTTCTCCACAAATACCCTGCCGTCGCCGAACGCCTTAAGAGCCTCTCTGCCGGCGGCCTCCAGCGCGCTCTGCATCTGCTCCGGCCCGGTGACCAGGCGCATCCCTTTGCCGCCGCCGCCCGCCGCAGCCTTTATTATCAGCGGGTAGCCCAGTTTTTCAGCCTCCTTTAGGCAAACTTCCCCGGTCCCGCTTAGAAACGGCACCACGGGAACCCCCGCTTTGCGCATGACTTCCTTGCTCGCCACTTTATCGCCCATCAGGGCGATTGTTTCCGCTTTGGGCCCTACAAAGACGAGCCCGGCGTCCGCCACCCTGGAAGCGAACTTCCCATTTTCCGAGAGAAAACCGTAGCCGGGATGAACGGCGTCGCAGCCGCTTGCCCTGGCCGCCGAGATGATCCTGTCCATGTCAAGATAGCTTTTAAGCGGAGGGGCTTCTCCAATCTCTATGGCTTCGTCGGCGGCAAGGACATGGCGGCACTTGCGGTCAATATCGCTGTGCACCGCGACGCAGCGTATCCCTAGTTCGCGGGCGCTTCGGATAATCCTGACGGCGATTTCTCCCCTGTTGGCGACAAGGAGCTTCTTTATTCCCACTCTATTTTCCTTTTCTCAAAAAAGGCGTCTATCCCCCTGTGGGCTTCCTCCCCGGTTCTTATTTTCGCCAGCGCCGAAGCGGTGTAACGCGCGGCCGCGTCAAGCGGCATAAGGGGGACGTCCCGGAAAAGCTGTTTGCACATCCCCTGCGCCTTCGGAGCGGCGCGCTCAAACAGCCGGGCTTTTTCAAGTGCGGCCTCAAGCGCTTTTTGGCGCTCGCAGATATAATCAACCAGCCCGGCCTCTATTGCGGCCCGGGCGGAAAATCTCTCTCCGCTCATGAAATATTCCTTAAGCTTTGCCCTATTGGAGCACCTCATAAAAAGGTACGGGGAAATACAGGCCGGGACCACTCCTATTTTAACCTCGCTCAGGCCGAAGACGGCGTCCCGGGCCGCGATGACAACGTCGGAAACGGCTAAAAACCCCATGCCGCCGCCAAGAGCTGTCCCGTTTACCGCCGCGATAACCGGTTTATCCAGGTCATAGACGGCCCTGAACATGGCGGAAAGTTTCAGCGTGTCCTCCAGATGTTTCTCATATGGGGCCTGACGGCTTGCGCCCAGCCAATTAAGATCGGCCCCGGCGCAGAACGATTTACCTTCGCCTGTTATTATCACGCTGCGCACGTCCGGCTGCGAGGAAAACGCCAAAAAAGCTTCCGTAAGCTCCGAAATCATCGCCGCGTCAAAAGCGTTGTGCACCTCGGGCCTGGACAGCCATACTTCGGCTGTTTTGCCTGTTTTTTTTATTTTTATCGTTTTCATAAAATGTTGAAGCAACATTTTATCCGCAAAAATTTTTACTAAAATTTCTTTTTAACGCTCAGCTTCTGCGCGTTGCTCAGTTCGCCGAACGGGGACATGGAATAATCCAGCCCGGTGTTGAAGAAAGACAGGCCTACGCCAGCGGAGAATTCACCCGCGCCCTTGTTCCCAGTCCCCAACCCCGATCCCCAACCCCCGGTTCCGTTCATCATATATCCTGTTCTCAGCGCAAAGCCGGGCATAAGGTTATAATTCATGCCCAGATTGTAATTATACTGTTTTTCACGGATAAACCGCTTGAGGTCCAGCGATAAACACGCCGGGCAAGGCCGTCACAAGCAGCCCGGTTGAAACGGACAGCGGCAGCTGGTCAGACTGGGCAATGTAGCGCATGGGCGTGCCGAGGTTTTGCACCGCAAGCGCCACATATACCGGCAAGCCGGTAAGCCTCCTGCCCGCGCCTATGTCCACGGCAAAGGCGCTCGCCCTGCTGCCCGCTATGGAGCTTTGAATATATTTTACCGCGCCGCCCAGGGCGTAAGGGCCGAAGTTTTTCGCCGCGCCCAGCGCTATTGACTGGTCGTAAGCGTTAAACCCGCCGGTGCGGCCCCTGTTAGCCGCGCGCCCTTCCATCGCGCCAGTCGTCAGCCGCGTAAATCCCAATCCCATAACCATCCCCGTGTTTTTTACTCTACCCTCTACCCTATCCCCTCTACCCTACCGTACCACCCCAAACTTCCCTGTCTTCTTCAGGTTTTTTCCGGCTTTTTCGGCCTCAATGTAATAGTAGTAAACGCCGCTCGGGATATGCCCGCGCCAGGCGTATTCGTAGGCGTAGTTTACCCCGTTGCCGTCGTCCAGGGCGGCGGGCGCGCCGGTGATAGTATGCTCATGCGCCGGCCTGCCTAAAACCGTATAGATTTTTATAGTGACCTTGTCGGCTATGCCGCATTCTATATGGAAGGTCGGGACCGCCCCGCCTTTGGCCGGGTTCGGGAATACGTACACTTCACCCAGTCTGAACACCGGATCCGGCCCGGCTAAACCTTTCAGGGCTGAAGCTTCGGTCCCCAGGGCGGAAACTTTCTTTTTCCCGCCGCTGTCGGCTGTAACGATAACAACATGCGGCAGGTTTTCGCCTGACTGGACAAAATTACCGGTTCCGCTTACCGCCGCCGTTTTTGCGAAGTAGTGTCCGCCAAGTACCGCGTTGCCGGCCAGTTTCAGATGAGAATACGGGGCATACAGGCAGGCCAGAAAATCGGTCCCGCCGGTAAAGTCTACGCTGGAAGTTGTGCTCACAAATATATTGAGGTTTGAAGCTGCGCCTCCGGCATTGACCGAACTGCCCCCGCTTATTTTTATGCCACCCTCCACCAGTATGTCAACTTTGCCTGCAACCGTAATGCTTGAGCCTCCGGCAAACTCCAGCCCCTTGAAATAATAAGTCCCTGTTGAAAGAGTAAGACCTGCTTTTGAAGTCACGACGAGTTTTCCATCTATCAGATAATCCTTCGGTATCGCGCTGTTTGCTTTTTCCGCTTCGCGCTTTGCGCTTTCCGTTATCGCTGCCATATACACAGGCTCGGGATGGACCGGCGCCGCGCCGCTGACTTTTTGGCCGGTTATCTGCGCCTTGCCGCTTACGGTTATCGTGCTTGCCGTAACGTCGCCCAGTATCCGCGCGTTGCCGCTTACGGAAACAACGGCGTTGGATTTTACCGTACCGACGATATCCGACGTGCCTGACATATTCAGCCCCGAAACCGCTATAAGCCCGTCCTCCCGCCACGTTGTCACGGAAACCCGTATTTCTTTGGAGATTTCGACGTTGCCGGTGTTGTCTTTGGACCAGTACCTTATTATGAACGCCCCCTGCGCCAGTTTAAATGATTCCAGATAGGCGGCCACAGGCGCGCGAACGCCGGTATGGGCGTCCTCCAACTCATAGTAAATGCTGTTGAGACCGGAGGCGACATCGCCGGAAACTGGGTCAAAAGCCGAAAGCGTCACAGGGGTGTCCGGCGTCAACACTGGCAGGCCAAAGACCTCAAATCTCGGCTCGCCAAGGCTTATGGCCGTGACTGGCGGCGTGTTATCCACCGCCAGGTTCGCCGTTTTCAACTGCTCGGCGTTTTGCACCCGGTCCAGGCTGTAGTACTCCAATATATACAGGCCTTCCGTCAGTATAGTAAAGCTGCCCGCGTATACCTGCCAGTCCCCGGCCAGTCCCAAGCCCCCAAGCCCCGCTCTGTTTATTCTGTACTTCGTTATCAGCACGCCCGAGGCCGTATCATTGCTTAGCGGATCGGCGGGCGTAAGAACTATCCCCGAATTCTCGGTGATGTAAATCAGATCATCGCCGGGCGGCGAGTACCGCGCTCCACTTATCGTCAGCTCGGTAGCCGGGGCTGTCATATCAACCCACAGCTCCGAGGTTTTGGCCGTTTCCACATTGTCCACGTAGTCGGCGGAATAGAAGGAAACCAGGCGTCTGCCTTCGGCATTCAGCTTGAACACAGCATAGTTATCGTACGCGCCGCCGTCAACGGTGTATCTGGTCTCTTTTACCCCGACGGAAACTTCATTTACAATCGGGTCCGCGGCTGTTATCACTATGTCCGTCCTCGGGCTGACATACTGCCTGTCCCCTTTGTACTGGTCGCCGGACAGACTTAACACGCTCACGGGCGCGGTTCCGTCCATGTAAATATGAGTGGACTTGAATACTTCTGTGTTCTCAACGCGGTCCGACGCCCGATAGGTTATAGAGTGTTTGCCCTCGCCCAGCGCTATCGGCTGGGTATAGACCGCCGGCAGGCCGTCGTTGTCCACGTACTCTATGGCCTTAACGCCGGAAGCCGCGCCGCCGACAACAGGGTCATTGGCAGTAAATCTGAATTTTGTGTCCAGCGAGGCATAGAAACTGCCGGCCCCGGCGCCGGGATATTGTCTGCCGCCCACAATATTAAGGGCGCTTAACGGCGCCGTGCCGTCCACAAATACCGCGCTGGATCTTTCCACTTCCAGGTTCTCCACATTATCCCTGCTGCGGTATTTGACGAGGTAATTGCCGCCCGCGCTCGGCAGAGTGAATTTAAGCGGCGAGGTTAAATCGCCGCCGTCATTTATATTACAGACCGTTTCCTTTACGCCGCTGGCAAAGCCGCCAGGGTCGGCCGCGGCAAGCTCAAAGAGCGTCCAGGTTGAAACATAATTCAGATAAGCCGGGCCCCAAGTCCGGTTGAACGCCGTCTGCGGCGCAGTAAAATCGGCTATGAACGGATAGTTATTGACCGCTTCGGTATTATCCAGGTTGTCCGCGCTGTAATAGGCAAGAATATGCCTGCCCTCTCCCAGCGAAGAGATTTCCAGCTCTAAGATATACGCCAGCCAACCGCCGTCGTCCCATCTGTAATTGGTCTTCTTCAGTCCGCTCGCCACGCCGTTTGAGCTTACATCAACACCGATTAATTCCAAAACTGCGCCGGAGTTATGGTAAATGTTTTCCCCCGCTCTATACACTATCCCCTCTACCCTAAACCCTGTCTTTGGAGCCGTGTTATCTACAATAAACGTGCTGATATTTATTTTTTCCAGGTTCCCCAATATATCTTCCGAATTGTAGGCAAGGCTATACCTCCCATCGGCTTCTTTATCCAGAGTAAACGTGGATATGAACAGCGCTCCCTGCTTCGGCTTCGGGTTCTTAAAGGCCAGTTCTCTGACCTCTGACCCCTGACCCCTGACCTCTATCCCCTGCCGTTTCACACCCAATCCTATCCCATCCCCGGCCTGCACCAAATCGTCCAGACTCTCAAGCTTCAGTTCCTTGTCCTTCCTTATATATATGTTCCCGCCGCCCGCATACAGCGGCCCGCTCACCGTTAGTTCCGTAACCGGCGGCAGCACGTCGTGGATAACCTTAAACAGTCCACCTGCCGCGGAACTTGCGTTATCCGCAAAATCCGTCGCGCTTACCGTCAGCCGCCAAATCCCGTCGTCAATATCCAGCGGCTCTATCGCCTGGCCATTGACGACCGCCACGCTCGCCGGCCTTAAACCGCGCGGACTTCCCCTGTCTTCCACCTGGGTCAGCAGCGCCGTTATTGCCGGCGCGGGGTCAAGGTTATCCATTACCGCAAAGACTATTCCTATTCTATCTTTCGTGGCCACATAAACACTATTTGCTATCGGCGAAGAAATACTTATTTGCGGCGCAGTCCTCTCCCACACAAAGAAATCGTCCCCTTGAGTAAAATCCCCAAAATCCTCAAAAAGATCAAAATTCCTAACCCGCCAGAAATACTTACCCTCCGGCAATAACCTGTCTAATGTGAAAACAGCATCGGCAGAAAACACCATACCGCTGTCAAAAACCGGAGCAGTGAAATTCAAACTTTCATCGGCGATTTGCAGGACATACGCGCCCTGCTTATCATCGGGATCGGTGTCTCTGAAATGCCATGTAAAGACCGGGGCAGATGAATTCAACGGCGGATTTGACTTGCCGTTTACTTTCAGGTCAGAAGCTGATAAAGGCGGCTGATTCGGAGATTTGAGCAGGTAAAGACCGCCTGTATCGCCTAAAAATGCCGCTTTCCCGCGGCTCAAGGCAATGGGTGATAAAACTTTAGCGGCTAAGGGAGTTTTGGATACAAGGGACCCGCTTGCAACCATCAGGGTATAAAGATTTTTATCATTGGCGCCCGCCAAAAGTTTGTCTCCTATTATTGCCGGCACTGAATAACTCGCGGCGTCCATTTTAAGTTTCCACAATAACGAGCCGTTTGACTTGGCCAACGCATATATCTGGCCGTCGCGTGAAACAGCGTGTATGGCATCAGAGGAAATTGCCAGCGCCATAGTTGCCGGAGATCCAACGTCATAAGTCCAGATTATAGCGCCGTCCTGGGTCCGCAATGCTCTTATTTTTCCGTCATAGGAACCGACAAACACGGTTTGACCGTCAACGGAAGGGGCGGAGCCGATCTGGCTTTGAATGTTTTTTTTCCACAATAAGACGCCGCTAAGTTTATCCAGGGCAAAAATGTCGCCGTTTATAGTTGCCGTATATACCCGGGATTGATCTGCCGCCGGTGATGACCGGATATAGTCGTTACCCAGGTCTGTTTTCCAGGCAAGCTCGCCATTTTCAATTTTTAGCGCATATAACATGCCGCTGGTGGAGGCCGCAAATATAAGGTTGTCTTGAACTACCGGCGAGGTGTTTATTGCAGTTCCTGCCGCATAAACCCATACGACTTTTCCATCGGAAGCGGCAAGCGCGTAAATTTTACCGTCGGATGTCGCAAAGTAAACGATGTCGTTATGATACAGCGGCGCGGAATGGACAATCCCGTCAACCTTTAGCGACCATAACTGCGCTCCGGTGGTTTTGTTAAAAGCGGAGAGCTTTCCGTTAGAGAACGCTGTATATACAGCATTATTTGCCTGTATCGCTGAAGAAAAACCAAAGGAATCGGCGCCGCTTTCAGCTTGCCAGTAGTTCTCCAGCGGAAGACGGATAAAATCCTCAGCATTGTTTGCGCTGTGACGGCTATCAAGCTGAAACATCTGCCATTCAGCCGCCCGTGCGCCCATCACGGCAAGGCAGAGAATAAAAGCGGAGAGGCAAAGCAAACTTCTCCGGAGATTTTGAATATGAGCCCTTTTCATAACCCAGCCTAAAACTGAAACCCAATCTCGACGCACTTCAGTTGCAGAAATAGAACTTTACAACAAAATTTATCTGTGAACCCGAAAAATTATATGCAAAGTCCTTTTCACTGGAGAGAAGCAGCGTGGAGGCCGGCTTTCCCGTCCAGTAATCCCCATAGGGCGGATTACTCACCATAACCATTCTATATTCACCGCTCCCCTGCCATATTCCGCCTGGATCCGACACGGTTCCCTTCAATCCCCCGATTTTCCCTGCAAAAAGTTGTTTATAATTTATTCCCAACGAAAGACTCTTAAAAAAAGAATATTCCACACCGGCAGAAATGGCGGGGATAAATTTACTCATTTCAAAAGTTCCGCGCAACTGCTCTCTATATGGTGAAAATATCCCTAAACCATACTTCCAGCGCAGAAAAACAGCTTTTATCGTCGACAGCCGGTTAAATCCAGCTGTAGCTGTTCTGGCTACAACGACAACGGGGTCTTAAGTAATTCAAAAACCCGTTTTTGCAAAGGCGTCGGTTTGGTCAGC
>JACQYT010000135.1 GCA_016208085.1 Elusimicrobiota bacterium
CTGCCGCAGCCTGTTTCCCTCATTTAGGCCCACTGCCAATCATTTAAGCTAAAAGCCATCGCGCCCCGAGCCTCCCCCGCGGTGGGAGGCTCGGGGCGCTCCGCCCCACGGTGTGTCCGGGGCCGTGGGGGGTTAGATTCCAGGTCGCCGCCCAGTGTTTGGCTCCGGCCCGCGCCGCCCGCCCCGACCTTATGGCAAAATTTCAGACCAGATTTAAAAGCCCCGCGAGGGGCTTTTAAAATTGTTAAAATATTCCACGTACAATATGGAGCCGAAAAGACTGCTTATTTTTCATCTGGACGACGGCAGGGAACTGCGCGGCGGCCAGCGCCAGCTTTTATATCTTGTAAAGGAACTGAACCTCCTCGGCCATCTGAACCATATAGTCTGCCGCGGCGGTTCGCCGCTGGAAACCACGGCCAAAAGAAAAAAATTCAACACCATCTCCCTGCCTTATTTTTTCGAATGGGATCCCGTTTCCGCCTTCCTGCTTAAAAAAAAGATAAAAGCCGCGTCGGCGTCCGGCGGGCATGGCGGGCCTCCGGTCCTTCACGCCCATACTTCCCATGCCGCCGCTATTTCCTATCTGGCCTCTTTCAATCTGGATTGCGTAAGGATCGCCCACCGGAGAGTGGATTTTGTCCCGAGCGCCGGTTTTTCCGCGCGGTTTAAATACGAAAAGGCCCACCGGGTCATCGCCATTTCAAAAGCCGTAAGGGAAATCATGCTCTCGCTTGGAATTTCCGGGGACAAGATCGCCGTGGTCAACAGCACCGTGGACCTTGACGAAACCCCCTGGGAAGAGGGCTCGTTTACGGCCTACCGTTCAGTTTCAAAGCGGGCCATAGCCCAAAGATTCGGCCTGCCGCAATCCGCGCCCTGGATAGGCTCGCTTATAGCCCTGGTCCCGCACAAGGACCCAGAGAATTTCGCCAGGGCCGCGGCGCTGGTCCTTAAAAAAATACCCCACGCGCACTTCCTGCTGGCCGGCACGGGCGAGCTTGCCCAAAACATCAGACATCTAGTCCATATACTCAAAATAGAAAAGAACTTCCACATGCTGGGCTATTACGAGAATCCCTATGAACTGCTCTCGGCCCTTGATATTTTTGTCCTGCCCTCATCGGAAGAGGGCATGGGCAGCGTTCTAATAGAAGCCATGAACTCGCGCCTGCCTATAGTGGCCACCAGGGCGGGCGGCATCACCGAGGTGATTGAGGACGGCGCCAACGGCATGATCGTGGACATAAAAAATCCGGCGGAACTGGCCGGGGCGCAGCTTGCTTTGCTGGGGGACGCGTCTTTAAGGGCCCGGATCGCCGCCGAGGGACACAGGCGCAGGCTGGATTTTTCTTCGCCCAGGATGGCCGAGCTGACCCTTAAAATATATGAGCAGGAGCTTGAGAATCTTAAACATTATAGACATCCCGTGGTATAGCGCGCTGGCGGAATATGCCGTTGAGCAGGTCCGGGCGCTGCGGGCCCTGGGATATGAGGTCTTTTCCGCCGCCCCCCCCTCAAGCGAATACAGCCGGTTCTCGCTGGCGGAGCAGATCGGGACCATAGATATAGCCGGACGCAGGGACCTTCTTGCCATTCCCTCCGCCGTAAAGATAGCGCGCTTTGCCCAGGCCCTCGGCGTGGACGTGCTCAACGCCCACACCGGCAGAGCGCAGACCCTGGCCTACGCGGCCCGGCTTATGGCCAAAAGGAGTTTAAAACTGGTCCGCACAAAAGCGGATGCCAGCGCTCCCCGGCCCTCTTTCACTTATAAAAAAGTCTCCGGCATTATAGCCGCGTCCGGGGCGATCGAGCGAAGTTACCTGCCGCTGGAACTGCCCGGCGGCCTTATCACCGTCATTCATCAGGGCATAAAATTGCGTCCTTACCGGCCTCTGCCGGCGGGGCCGCCTATCCGGGTGGGGCTGCTGGGACGCCTGGATCCGGTCAAAGGCCACGCGCATTTCATAGAAGCCGCGGCGCGGGTCCTGGCAAAGAACAAAAATGTCGAATTTCTGATAGCCGGGGAGGAAGTGAACGTAAAATTCGCCGATCTGAAGGCGAAAGCCGGAAAACTGGGGATAGCCGCGCATCTCACCTGGCTCGGACATGTCGCGAACCCCTTTGAATTTATAAACTCCTGCCATATCGGGGTGATAGCCTCCACGGGGAGCGAGGCCGTGTCGCGCGCGGGGCTTGAATGGATGGCGCAGGGCCGCTCGGTAATAGGCACGGATGTAGGCAGCGTACCGGAAATGTTGGACAAGGCGCATCTCGTTCCCCCCGGCGACCCGTCGGCTATGGCCGAAAAACTGCTTCTGCTTATCTCCGGCCGGGAAAACATGGAGCAGGCGGGTTTAAACAACAGGGGAATCACGGCAGACCGCTTCAGCAGGGAAGTTTTCGCGGAAAAGACCGGCAGATTCTTTGAAAGAATCGCTGATCTGGGGACTGCCGAAGAGCCGGCATAGAGGCTTATAGCCCTCGGGTCCCTTAGTAGATAAATATCAGACGAGAATTAAAATTTAACCAGCCTTTTTTCAGTTATAGGAGAGGCTATGAAGCATGTGGCGTTTTTACTTCTGTGTAGTGTACTGGCAGTGGCGCTTACTGTTGCTGCGTGGGGACAAAGCGTTAAGTTGCCGGCGGGCGATGTTTCCAAAGAGACTGAGTCGGTAAAACCAAGATCGGACCTTAAAGGCTTGCCGAATTTCGCAAAGGTAAGCGACGGCTTATACCGCGGGGCGCAGCCTACCCGTGAGGGGTTTGAGTAAATTAACGCCCTTCGGGCGGACTCTTCATGGGATTATATAGCAGGGTTTCGCCACATAAGCACTCCAACTTCGGCATCTCCCCGGGTTTATATTCCATGGAAGCGACAAAGGCATCTATAACGATGTCTTCCACTTCC
>JACQYT010000136.1 GCA_016208085.1 Elusimicrobiota bacterium
CAAAAATGTAGCGGCGGATGTAAATCCGCTTGAAGGGCGATTCACATCGCCCGCTACAATTACCGGCATAGCCTTGAGGGAGAAAGAAATTTCCCCCTCATCCTGTTGGATACAGTTGAATTGTGTCGCTTCGCTCCACCCAGGCAAGGTGTTGAAGAAAACCCCGTGCCGGGTAGGATAAAATGTTGTCGGACAACATTTTATTGCCAAGGAAAATTTCTGCGTTCTTTCAGGAACGGATATTTTGCGCGCGTTTTGGCGACAAGGCCCTTGTCGATGTCGGTTTCGCAGAGGAATATGCCCTCGACGGCGCCGGCGGCCAGGACCGCTTTGCCCGCCGGGTTAAAGCACATCGAGTTGCCGGGGTACTCCACTTTACCCTCAAAACCCAGGCGATTGACGCCCGCGAAGTATGCCTGTATTTCCATAGCGCGGGCTCGCAAAAGCGTCAGCCAGTGTTCGGCCCTCTTCTTCGGCCAGGCCGCGATAACCACGCAGATATCTGTCTTTTCGGCCTGGTTCCAGAAAAGATAGGGGAAGCGAAGGTCAAAACAGACGACCGGCGCCACCCGCAGGCCTTCCAGTTCAAAAAGCTCTTGCTTTGTACCGGCCTTGTAGTATTTATCCTCTCCGCTGAAAGCAAAGAGGTGTATTTTGGAATAGGCATTTATTCGCTCGCCCTTACGGTTCAGGGTAATAAGGTTGTTGTATCCCTTTTCCACGCCGCCGTACGACACGTTGAAGTTATTTTCGGCGGCAAGGCCGGCGAAAAAAGCGCGATCCTCGTCAGAAAGCTCCGAAACCGCCGGGTTCATCGTGAAGCCGGACAGCGTCATTTCCGGGAATATAAGCCAGTCTATTACCTCGCGCCGCGGACAATTTTCAAGCAGCTGTTCTATCTTGTCCTTGTTCGCTTCCTTGTCTTCCCACTTCGCATCATATTGACAGACCGCTAGTTTCATTCACTCACCTCTAAAATTACCTTACTTTTGACTTTAGGCCGTTCTTCACCGCGAGAGCGACCTTTTCCTTGGTGATCGGCATGGATTTGATGCGCACGCCCAGGGCGTCCTCGACGGCGTTGGCGATCAGCGGGGCCGCCGGGATCATCGTGTGCTCGCCCACGCCGCGCGCGCCGTAAGGGCCGTCCGGCTGGGCTACTTCCACCAGTATCGGCACAGTCCGGTCAATGGCGTCCAGGGCGGTCGGAATCTTGTAATCGGAAAAATTGGCGTTCAGCAGTCTGCCTTTTTCGTCAAAACGCATATCCTCGTACAGCGCGGTGGCGAAACCCTGCAGCAGGCCGCCCACTATCTGGCCTTTGACCAGGTCCGGGTTTATGGCTTTGCCGCAGTCCACGGCCAGAGCGGCTTTTAGTATCTTCATTTTGCCGGTCTCTTTGTCCACTTCCAGCGCCACGCCGGCCGCGCCGGTGGTATAGTGGACGTTGGGATGGCCGCCCTGGCCGGTCTCCGGGTCGCCTATGGCTGAAGCGAACTCCGGCATGAACATGCCCACGCCCATTATGGGACCGCCCTTAAACGTATAATCCCCGGCCTGTATGCCGTTTATGACGAAGTCTTTTAAGGCCAGTTTAAAGTCCGGCTTGGTATGGCATCTCACTTTTTCGTCTTCAAGATAAAGACATGACCTGTCCAGGCAATGGACCCGCTCCACCAGCGCGAATATTTTTTGCCTGGCGTCAATGGCCGCGCGCTTGACCGCGTTGCCGCAGCCCCAGGTCACATGCGAACCCACCGTCTGCCACTCGTAGGGGTTCCGGTCGGTGTCGGGCGTCTCCACCCTTATTTTTGAGACGGGCACGGTCAGGACTTCGGAGGCTATCTGGGCCATGACGGTATGCAGGCCCTGGCCTATCTCCATACCCGAAATCAGGATGTTCAGACTGCCGTCCTCGTTGAATTTAAGGAACGCGCTTGAAGCGGCGTTAGGCGGCATGGCGGGGGACTTCCAGAAGCAGACCAGGCTTTTGCCTATGGCTTTATCGGGGTCTTCAGATTTTTCCTTTACGCCCCATTTTATTTCTTTTTCAACTTTTTCAATGGCCTGGGTAATGCCGTTCGGATTCATGTGCGCGCCGTAAGGCAGGGTATCGCCTTCCCGGATGGCGTTCTTCTTCCTGAACTTGACCGGATCCATTTTCAATTTCTGAGCGATGCGCGTGATATGCGACTCCAGACCGAACAGGAATTCGGAGTAGCCAAAGCCCCTGTAGGGCCCGCCTGGGGGGAGGTTGGTGTAAATGCACATGGAGTCTATGCTGAGGTTGTCCACCTTGTAGGGGCCGCTGGCGGACAAGCCCGCAGCGTTAACCACATTGGCGCCATATTCAACATAAGCTCCGGCGTCCCAATACATCTTGAAGTCCAGCGCGGTAATGGTTCCGTTTTTTTTGACGCCCATCTTTATTTTGGCCGCCACGCCCTGGCGCTGGTAGGTATTGTAAAATTCCTGCGCCCTGTTCCAGAGCACTTTCACCGGCCGGCCTTTGACGGCAATCGCCAGCGCCGCGCCGAGTATTTCCATACTGACGCCGGCTTTGCCGCCGAAGCCGCCGCCGAGATAGGCGCTGATGACGCGCACGTCTTTATGGGTAATGCCGAATTGTTCCAGGGCCTGCGCGAACAAGTGGCGCTGCGTGAACGGGGATTGCGAGGCGGTCCACATGGTGAGCCGGCCCGAGTCGTCGTAAAGGCCGATGCTGGCGTGCGGTTCTATGGCGCAATGCGCGTAGCGGGGGACGTAATAGGCGTCCTCCAGCACGAGGTCGGCTTCCTTGAAGCCTTTGTCCAGGTCGCCTTTGCGCGTTTTGCGCCAGTGTGCGATATTGGTGTCTTTTTTGGGGAAGAACCACGGGACGTGGTTATAGGAGGCGAGGCCGGGATGGACAAGTTGGGAATTTTTTTCCAGAGCTTTGACGGGGTCAAAGACGGGGGTGAGTTCTTCGTACTGCACTTCTACCATTCCGGCGGCTTTGAGGGCCGTTTTTGCGCTGGTAGCTATTACGGCGGCGACCTGTTCGCCCACAAATCGGACAGTATCTTTGGCAAAGACATAGCGGTCGGTCATATAAAGTCCGAACCTGAACGGGAAGTCTTTTGCGCTTACTACTTTAACGACGCCGGGTTCTTTAAGGGCGCGGGAGGCGTCCAGGGATCTTATGCGGGCGTGGGCGTAAGGGCTTTCAACAATGGCGGCGTACAGAAGCCCCGGCCCGAATTCCAGGTCGTCGGTATATTTGGCCGCGCCCGTGATCTTCTCCCACCCGTCCACTCTCAAGACACTCTGTCCGACAACGGCCAGAGTGTCTTGAGACCCCGGGGCCTTTACACTCTTCTTATGTTTCGTTATAAGTTTCTGAAGGTCCATAGTTACCTCGTCAATGGTAGTCTCAAGTCACAGGTCACAAGCGCCAAAGGGCCAAAGGGGACGGGTCATAGGCGTCATAGGGTCATAGTCATAGGGGACGTTTCTGACTTTCTTACTTGTTTCTGCCGGTGCACGGCTGTTTTTCCTTGTCCACCGCCTTTAAATTTCACTTCAAGGGGAAAAGGTGCTACCTTTTTATTGCCGGTACTTGTGACTTGTGTCTTGTGACTAAAAAGACGGCCGGCGCCTTTTTACACACCTTCGCCTCGGCAGGGCCCTGTATAAAGATCAAATCAAATAAAAATCCGCCTGTTACCTTTTTACCAGGTATTTTGCACGGCGTTCTTTGGCAGTAAAGCCTATCTGTTTTTTTGGTTTCTCTTTGAATGTCGGAAATTGCCTGATTTGTTCAAAAATAGCATGTATCTGTCTGTCATGTTTTTCGTATTTACTCTCAAGCCGCATTAACTCGTACGCCAATTCTTTATGCAGGGAAACAATCTCCCTTAATTTTACAAACACTCTTATAATTTGGAGGCTCACCTGTATAGCCCTTTTACTGTTCAAGACACTTGAAAGCATAAGCGTACCATGTTCAGTAAAAGCAAATGGTTTATATCTTAAGCCCATTTTATCATCAAAATTGGAGGTGCCAAATTGGCATCTCCAATTCTGGAACTCTTTAGCAGACAACTCAAACATTAAATCATTGGGGAATCTTTCAATATTTCTTCTTACCTGTCTTTTTAAATGAGCTGTCGTAACCCCATACAATTCAGCCAAATCCCTATCAAGCATTACCCGGTATCCTCTGATCAAGAAAATCTTACTTTCAATTTGTTCCTGCGGAATTAAATTTTTCATCTTATTTACCTTTACAAAAAGCCCTTGTACTTTAATCTTACGCCCGTGAATGACGTGGGGGCGTTGTTTACTTTTTTACTTATTTCCGGCGTTCGCCCGATATTCTTTAAGTAAAAAGGTACCTGCTACCTTTTTACTTGCTGTTTTTTATTGCCGTCACTTGTGACCTGTATAAAAAGGTAGTGTTTACCTTTTTATAAGGCGCGGTATTCTTTTTCTACGCCTATTATTGGCGCCCATTTTTCCATATATTTCACGTTCAGGGCGCCTTTGTTTAATTCCATTATGCTGCGGCAGTCCTGCTGCTGGCGCTCGGAACCGCCGGCGGACTGCATCCAGCGAAGTTTTGACAGAACGAGATCTTCCGGGGATATAACCCAAAGCGGCTGTCCGGCAAAATCCAGCCTTTTGCGTCTGGAGAACGCTTCTTTCGCATATGAATTTGCTCCATCCATAACGGCGAAGTCCACCTTAAAAACTGTGCGATTATGAATCACATTAAACATCCGCTTTGCTGAAACCGCCTGGATAACTTCTTCTTCGTCTATATAAGCCTCATCCTTTATCGCGGCAACAAGTCCGGGAATGTCGGAGGGGGGGATTTGGACCACAATATCTATATCGGCTGTGGTTCTTACCTGACCCCAGAAAGAAACGGCGGAGCCGCCTGTTACCATATAGGCAACACCAAGTTTATCCAGCTTCATGGATATCCAGGTTAATGTTTCAGCGAATATATTTTGCGTATTCTCTCCTTAAAGAGCCTGTCTAATTCCGGTTCAGCCGCTTCAGGATTTTGAAATTTTATGCCGGCACGCATCGCGTCAAACTGCGCGCCTATCAGGTCCACCATCATGGCAAACCGCTGCTCCGGGGTCTTTGTCCTCAGCATCTCCAGTTGTTTTATGTCCGCTTTAGTCATACTGTCAAAAGGCTCCTGCTGCCTTTTTACTATCTTACTCTACACTCTCCATGCTACACTTACTTTCCCCTGGCCGCTTCTTCCATGGCTTCCAGTATCGGAGTATAGCCGGTGCAGCGGCAGAGGTTGCCGGCTATGGCCTCTTTTATCTCGCGCTTTGAGGGCCTGGAGTTTTTCTCCAGCAGTTCCGTGGCGGAGAGTATCACGCCGGGCGCGCAGAAACCACACTGGAAGGCGTTCTTCTCGTGGAATTTCTTCTGGAGTTTTTTGGTCCAGGGCCGCGAGTTGGCGCCCTCAAGCGTAACCAACTCCGCGCCGTCGGCCTCGACGGCCAGAACCAGGCAGGAACGCGCGGTTTTGCCGTTCATGATAATCGTGCAGGTGCCGCAGTCGCCCCTGTCGCAACCGACTTTCGGACTTTTAACGCCGAGCTTGCAGCGCAGGACGTCCAGCAGGATGTCGTTCGGTTCTACATTTATGGAAACCGTTTCGTTATTTAACTTAAATTCGATATTATGCTTTTTCATAAATTATCTCCATATATATTAGTCGAAAGTCGAGAGTCTAAAGTCTAGAGTCTAAAGTGATTTTGAAGCGGAAAGGCCGCTTATCATCCGGGATATTTCCGATGCCTTGGAATACAACTCTTCGCATTTCGACACGGCAATATAACCCAAATCCCGGCAAAGTATTAAAAGGGTAACGGTTTCACATAAGGAGCCATATGACATGGAAAGAAAGTGCCTGAATTCTTTTTTTGAGGTTCTGCCTGCGCCCTCTGCGATATTCAACGAAACAGAAACCGAAGCGCGGCGCATTTGTGAAATCACCCCAAAAGCTTCTTTGGCCGGGAAATCTGCGGTCAGCCTATAAATATCCTTATTGAGTTCCATTGATTTCTGCCAAACAGTAAGTTTTTCGAATCCAAACATTTGTTTTTCCGCTCTTTAGACTCTACACTTTCGACTTTAGACTACACTTTCCCCGTACTTCGGGCCTTTGCCGCAGATGCGCTCGGCGGCGGCTTTAAGAGCGCGTTCAAGCATTACGGCCGTCATGTGGCTGCGGTATTCTTTGCTTGACCTGATATCGGTTATCGGATTTATTTCTTTTACGATGAGTTCTTTGGCCTCTGAAATAAGTTTATCGGTCAGTTTCTTCCCGTTCAAAAGCGCTTCCGTCCTCAGAGCCCTGGCCGGCTTGGGAGCGAGGGCGCAGGCCGCTATTCTGTAGGTGTTGTCGGCAAAAGCCAGAACCGCTACGGCACCCTGGGCCAGGTCCTCGCCCTCGTAACGGGAGAGCTTGGCGTAACAACCGCCATGAGCGGTTTTAAAAAGAGGCGCCTCAATCCCGGTCACCAGTTCATCCGGCGCCAGCACGGTTTTCCTAGGACCGGCAAACCAGTCATTTATGGCTATCTTTCTGCGTCCCCGGAGGCTCTGCGCGACTACAAAAGCGTCATAAACCTCAAGAACCGGCGCGGAATCAGCGGACGGGACCGCCGAACATATATTGCCGGCAATGGTGGCCCTGTTCCTGACGCCTGTGGAAGCGACGGTTCCTGCCATTTCCCGGAGCAGCGGGAATTTTGTTTTTATCAGGCTTGAACCTATCAGCTCGCTGAAAGTGGCCAAAGCGCCCAGCTTCAGCACATAGCCGTCAAGCGTTATGGTATTAAGTCCGGGGACGGCTTTGATATCCACCACGACTTCCGGCCCGACCATGTTTTCCTTGAGGTGGACTATAAGGTCGGTGCCGCCGGCCAGGACTTTAGCTGTTTCTTTGTAAAGCGCCAGCAGATGCAGGGCTTCGTTCAGGGTTTTGGGTTTCACATAGTCGAATTCGGTAGTAATAGGCATATTAACTCCTTAATGGTAGTCTAAAGTCGAGAGTCGAAAGTTGAGAGTATTTAAGGAGTTTCCTCATTTTTATACTTTAGACTCTACACTTTCGACTTTAGACTTTTATTTACGCCGTCCACGCCACTACCCGGCCCATGGCTGATTCAAGCTCCATGCCCTTCAGGGGAAAGAAGCCGAGCCAGCAGCGTTTATTGGAAAGCTTGTCTATATCGCCGCCGAGATTCTCGGCGTGGACCAGTCGCTTGGGGAAAAGCTTCAGGTGCATGACTTGGTAATATTCTTCCAGCGGGAACAGTTCGTCCCATTTCTTGCCGTAAGTCTCAACCAGCTTATTTTCCGCTTCCACGAACAGCTTCGGATGCCAGTTGCGGATGATGGTGTTCATAGGGTGGTCCGCCGAGCCGCAGTCCACGCCTATCCACTTGAATTTCATCGCCAGCGCCCATTTATGGAACCTGGGGCCGGGGCCGGGATGTTTGACGAAATAGCGGACTTCATCCGACTGCTTTTCATACCAGGCGTAGCGGTGGTAGCCGGTGTTTATGATCAGGATATCGCCTTTGCGGATGTCGGCGCGTTTCATCAGCAGTTGGGGCTCGTAAAGATCGTAATCGCCCACATCCTTAGAGATATCCGCGACCACCGCCGGGCCGGTCCATTCGCTCATCGGCACCTGGCCGATAGTGCGGCCTGAGCCGAAGAAATGTATCTCGCCGTCCATGTGCGTGCCGACATGGTTGGAAGTGGTCATTATCTGGCCGTTGGCGCCCTGGCCCATATGCGCGCCGGCGATGCGCTTGAAATACTGGAGCTGCAGCGGCATGTAGCTGGGCCACGGGGGGGTATGGATGCTCAGCGGCTGGGTGAGATCGTACATTTTCGCCCTGTCCATAAATTTGATGATATCATTGGGTTTCATGCGCTTTTCCTCCGTTTACTCAGGGACAGTCCCTTACAAAAATTCTAACAAATACAGAGCTACTGGTAAAAATTGAAGCGCCAGCCGGCGGAGAATCCGAACCTGAGGGCGCTGAGGCGGCTGCGCAGGCGATGCCCCGCCGTGCCGTCCGAGCTCTCGAAGCAGAGGCGGTCGTAGAGCAGGAAAAGTGAGCACGCGAGCCCCTTGTTCAGCGCGGAAGCAGAGTTGAAAGAGGCGGTCAGGCCCGGGACGAACCCCAGCCCGAAGGCATGGCCGGTCTCGCTGAAGCGCGCGCCGCTTTCAAGCGTGCCGGAGACGGCGTAGCTATGCCAGGCGAGCGGCAGCCCCAGCAGCAGGCCGGCGCGCATGAACTTATTCTCATAGAGCCGGCGGTAATAGAACAGCGTGAATAACTGGGCGCGGGTATCGAATTTATCTACAAGGTCCGTGGTATAAGACGCAGTGGAAACCCCGCCTATAAGGACGTTAGTGGTCACGCTTTTAACGGCCAGGCCCGAGGACCGCAGGAAGTCGCCTTTGTTCCTGATATCGGGCAGGCTGGAATCGGAGTACAGCAGGAGAAAGCCGTTTCCGCCTTTTTGGCCCGAAACGGCCGGGGCCGGAAGCCCGCTGAAATTATTGGAAAAAAAGACAAGGTCCGCCTGCCAGTCATATTTTTTAAGGCCCGAGGGCGGGATGACGCCTTCAAAGGCCCCAGGAGCGTTCAGCGCTCCGGGCAAAACTGCTCTGGGCGAAACGCCTTTTGCCGGGGTGGAAATGGAAATATCGGGGACAGCGGCGCAGTGGCCGACGCCGGCAAAAACAAGCACAAGGCACAATTTTAAGGTTTTATCCGTTTGAGTTTGCATTTGGGCCTCCCTCCGACCCCGTACCCTGCCTTATATGACTCAAACGCAAGCTAAAGCTTGCGGCCACCTCTTATACCCTATACCATATCCCCTATACCCTGTTTATTTCCGCTTTCAGTTCGTTAAGCTTGGCGCTCAGGTCCGTAAGTTTCCAGCGGACCGCCGTCTTTTCAGCGCGGCGCTTGAACTCGCACTCTCCGTCCTTTAAAGTCTTTGAACTGATCACAAGACGGTACGGGAGCCCTATCAGGTCCGCGTCCTTGAATTTGACGCCGGGGCGCTCGTCGCGGTCGTCCCAGAGAACGGACAGGCCCGAAGCCAGGAGCCGGTCGTAGGCTTTTTGCGACTCGGCCTTTATGGCCTTGTTCCCCTCATCGGCATCTATGCTGACCAGTGAAAACTCAAATGGCGCCAGCGACGGCGGCCAGATGATGCCCCACTCGTCGTGGGACTGTTCAATGGCGGCCGCGACGATGCGGGACACGCCTATGCCGTAACAGCCCATCACCATCGGGACCATTTGCTGTTTCTCGTCCAGAAACTCGCATTTAAGGGAGCTTGAATACTTAATGCCGAGCTTGAAAGTCTGGCCGACTTCTATGCCGCGCTTGAATTCAAGGGGTTTTTTGCAGCGGGGACAGAGGTCGCCTTCGGCGGCCGCGTGTATATCGGCGAAACTGTCCGGGTTGTAATCCCGGCCGAGGTTGATGTTGACGGTATGCGTATCGTTCTTATTGGCGCCGGAAAAGCCGTTGAAGACGTTTTTCAGCGCGTGATCGGCGATGACGGTCTTTAAAGGCTTTGTGTCCTTGCCGCGCACATACTTGTTCTTAATGTCCACCGGACCGGCGAAACCGGCGGGGCAGCCCGCTATGGCTTCGTAAATATGCTGGGGGGCCTTTTCAAGCGCTGCCGCGCCCAAGGCCCGGCGGAGCTTGTTTTCGTTCAGTTCGTGGTCGCCGCGGACCAGCGCCATGACGGGCTCGCCGTCGGCCAGGAAGAACAGCGTCTTTATAGCCTGCCTCCGGTTCAGCTTAAGGAACTTCGCCACGTCGTCTACGGTATACATGCCGGGGGTCGCAACGTCCTTAAGCAGCGCCAGCCTGGCTGGATCGGCGGTCCGGGCCGGATGCTCGGCGGTCTCCGCCTTCTCAGTATTGGCCGCGTAGCCGCATTCGCACAGCGCTATCTCGGCTTCGCCGGTGTCGGAGATGACCATGAACTCGTGGGAGTGGTTGCCGCCTATCGGGCCGCTGTCGGCTTCCACGGGCTTGTATTTAAGCCCGCAGCGCTTGAATATCCTCTCGTAAGCGCCGTAGAGGGCGCGATACCATTTTTCACAGTCGGCCTCGGAGGCGTGGAAGGAATAGGCGTCCTTCATGTAAAATTCCCTGGCGCGCATCACGCCGAAGCGGGGCCGTATCTCATCCCTGAACTTGGTGCCGAACTGATAGAGCAGAAGGGGGAGCTGGCGCCAGGATTTGACGTCCCGGCGCACCATGTTGGTGATGACCTCTTCGGCCGTCGGGGCGAAGCAGAACTCGGAGTTCTTGCGGTCCGCGATTCTTAAGAGTTCCTTGCCGTAGAGCTGCCAGCGGCCGGTCTCCAGCCACAATTCCCTGGGCTGTATCACGGGCAGCCAGACTTCCAGGCCGTTTATAGCGTCCAGCTCTTCCCTGACGATGTTTTCCACTTTCTTAAGGACCCGCAGGCCCAGCGGCAGCCATTCATATATTCCGCTGGCCAGCTTCCTGATCATGGCGGCCCTGAACATCAGCTTTACCGACACATTGTCCGCGTCGGCCGGCGCCTCTCTTAAAGTGGGGAGAAAATAAGCGGAAAGTTTCATGATGCGGCTCCTGTGGCTGGTGTAGAGTCTCTGACAGTTCTTTACATTTGCAGCTTAAATGGAACGCAGGGTTATCTATCGACATCTCCGCTATCTGCTTTCACTTCAGGCTTCGTATCTTCCTGATAACTTCGTTCACCCATTCGGATTCTTTTACGACCTTTATCTGCTTGCCGCGCTCTATCCAGATGCCTTTGCCTTTGCCGCCGGCCACACCGAAATCGGCCTCCCTGGCCTCGCCGGGGCCGTTAACCACGCAGCCCATCACGGCGATCTTTTTCCCTTCGGCGCGGCGCAGCAGGGTCTTGTCCGAGTAGACCCGCTCCTCTATTTCATGCATGATCCTGGCGACGTTGACCTGGCATCTTCCACAGGTGGGGCAGGAGATCAGGTCCGGGCCGTACTGCCTGAGTTTGAGCGCTTTTAATATCTCATAAGCGGCCCTGACCTGTGTCAGGGGGTCTTCGGTCAGCGAGACCCTTATCGTGTCGCCGATGCCCTGGGTCAGCAAGAGCCCTATGCCTATGGCCGATTTTACGGCGCCTGAGAGAAAACTCCCGGCTTCGGTCACGCCCAGATGCAGCGGGATATCCGACTTTTCGGAGAACAGGGTATTGGCCAGCATGGTGCGCTCTATATCGTCGGCCTTGAGTGAAACCACTATCTGCCGGAAATCAAGGGTTTCGAGCGCCCGAACCTCCTCCAGCGCTTCTTTTACCATGACCTCGGCCCACTCAGCGGGTTTCCAGCGCGGATTCGGGGTTTTTTGAAGGGTTTTGAGCGAGCCGGCGTTCACGCCTATCCGTATCGGGATGCCGGCGGATTTTGCGGCTTTGACGACTTCCCGAACCTTGTCCTTGTCTCCGATATTGCCGGGATTTATACGAATCTTGTCCACGCCCTGGCGGGCCGCTTCCACGGCCAGCCGCCAGTCAAAATGTATGTCCGCCACCAGCGGGATGCTTATGGCCCTTTTTATCCGGCTGAGCTTGGCGGCGGCGTCCATGTCCGGAACCGCCACCCTTATTATCTCGCAGCCGGCGTCCTCAAGCCGCCTTATCTGGTCTATCGTGGCTTTAAGGTCGGAAGTGTCGGTAGTGCACATGGACTGCACCGACACGGGGCTGGAACCGCCTATGGCCAGCTTTCCGATCTTTACTTTCCGGGTTTTTCTGGGAGTGTGTTCGTGCATTCGCTCTATTTACCTTTCACACCGGCCGCGGGGGCGGTGGAGGCGGCGGGTGCGGCGATTCCGAACTCTTTAGCCACCTCATTCACCTCCAGCGGTCTGGCATCCGCGGGCGCGGCCTTAGTCGCTATCATGCGCATGATGTCGCTATAGGTGGCGAAAAGCAGTATGCTCACCAGCAGCGCGATGCCCGTAGAATTGACCCATTTCATCACGTTCGGCGTGAGCTTTCTGCTGGACAGGCCTTCAAAGATATAGAGCACTGCGTGGCCGCCGTCCAGCAGCGGGATAGGGAGCAGATTAAAAAAACCCACAGCCACCGAGATGAGGGCTATCAAAAACACCAGGTCGGCCAGGCCGGTATGGGCCGCCTTGCTTACAATGTTCACTATGCCTATGGGACCCGCGATGTCCGGTTTTTCCCTGCGCTTTATGTTGGAAACCAGGGTAGTGATCGTATAAGCGGTCCAATAATAGCACTGTTCGGCGCCCATCTTGACGGCTTTTACGGCCCCGATATATTTATAGACGATACCGGGAGATACGCCTATCATCCCCTTGCCCTGCGGGCCTTTTTTGGTGGTCAGTGTGAGCTTGAACTTTTCAGCCGCGCGCTGATACTCCAGCGCGACGGGGGCGTTGATTTTCTTATGGATCAGGTCCGCCATCTGTTGCCAGTTGTTTACGGCGGTTCCGTCCACGCTCAAGATCCTGTCGCCGGTTTTCAGGCCCGCGCTCTGCGCCGGATACCCCTGGACCGTTTCGCCTATTACGGGCTCCGGAGAAGGCGCCGGCTCTCCGACTACCAGTATCACGCCGGTGAAAAGGATGAAAGCGAGCAGGTAGTTCATGAACGGGCCCGCGAAGACCACCCCGAGGCGGATATACCAGGGCTTTGAGAAATACTCGTCCGGGGCGCCGGTCAGGTCGTCCAGATTTTCGCCCGCGGGTTTCACATAGCCGCCCAGCGGTACGGCGCGCAGCGAATACCGGGTGCCTCCCCTGGTGCGCCCGATAAGTTCCGGGCCGAAACCGAAGGAAAAAGCCTCCACCTTTATTTTGGAAAGCTTGCAGACCAGAAAGTGCCCGAATTCATGGAGAAATATCACAAGACCGAAAGTGAACAGAACGGCCGCCGTCGAGATCCCGCCCTGTTTCAAAAGCGAAAGCGGAGAAGCCTGGAAAGCGAATAAAGCGGCCGCTGTTGACATTATCATTTTTTCCTTTTCAGGCTGCCGGTTAACTCGGCGGCTTTGGCCCTGGCCCACTGGTCCGTTTCAACGGCTTCGGCCAGGGTGGGCGCAGCGGCGTCGCGTGAGTGATGGAAACCGAGCGTCTCTTCCACTATCCCGGGGATATCGGTGAACAGGATCCTTCCTTTAAGAAAGGCTTCCACCGCCGCTTCATTGGCCGCGTTCAGAACGGCCGGATAAGCGCCGCCTTTGCGGGCCGCTTCAAAGGCAAGCTCCAGGCACGGGAACTTCCTGAAATCCGGTTTCACGAAATCCAGTTTTTTAAGCCTGAAGAAATCCATCGGCCGCGCCAGCGACCCGACGCGCTGCGGATAAGTGAGCGCGTACTGTATCGGCAGTTTCATGTCGGGCCAGGACAGTTGCGCCAGCACCGAACCGTCTTTAAGCTCCACCGCGGAATGGATGACCGACTGCGGGTGTATCAACACCTCTATTTTAGAGACCGGCACGGAAAAGAAATTTTTTATTTCAATGGCCTCAAGCCCCTTGTTCATCAGCGTGGCCGAATCCACTGTGATCTTGGGGCCCATTTTCCAGGTGGGGTGCCTGAGCGCGGCCGCGAGTCGCACTTTGCCCAGGTCTCCTTTGTGGTTGTAAAAAGCCCCGCCCGAGGCCGTAAGGAAGATCCTTGAGACCGCCGGGGAGTAATCGTCTGTCTTTAAGCCCTCAAGGCACTGGAAGATCGCCGACGGCTCCGAATCCACCGGGATTATCCTGGCAGCCCACCGCCGGGCGTCTCTCATTAAAGTTTCGCCCGCCATCACCATGGGCTCCTTATTGGCGAGCGCGATATGCTTTGACGCCCGGATAGCCGCCGCCAGCGGGGCGAACCCGACCGAACCGGACACCGCGTTCAATACGACATCGGCGTCCGCAAGCGTCGCCATCTCTACCAGGCCTTCAACTCCGGGGGCCAGAAGTTTTACGCCGCGGGGCAAAATCTCTTTCAACTCCGAAGCCGCCGCCGGGTTAAATACCGAAACGTAAGCGGACTTATGCTCGCGTACCTGGCTTATAAGCTCCCTGACGTTCGCGTTGGCGGCAAGCCCCAGCGCGCGCCAGCCCAGGTTTTTTATCACCTTAAGCGCGTTCCTGCCTATGGAACCGGTGGAGCCCAGGATAACGATGCGTTTCATCGTGCGTAAACCGTGAAATAATAGATCACGGGGGCAAGGAATATATAGGAATCGAACCTGTCCAGGACGCCGCCGTGGCCGGGCAGCAGGTTTGAAGAATCCTTAACGCCGGCCGCGCGCTTGAGCATGGATTCGGCTATATCGGAAAGCTGGCCGAAAACCCCGATAAGAACGCCGGCCGTTACAGCGAAAGCCAGGCTGACCGGCTCTTTCATCAGCGCGCGCGCGAGTAGCGTCATTACTATCGCGCTGACGCAGCCGGCCGCCGCGCCTTCCCAGGTCTTCTTTGGGCTGATCGTGGAAAGCTGCTTTTTGCCGGCCAGTCTGCCGAAAGCGTAGGCGGCCGTGTCCATGACCCACACGGCGACGAGCAGCATGAAGGTAAGGGCTTCTCCGTCGGGCCGCACATCCCTGAGCGCTATAAGATGGAACAGGCACCAGGAAATCATGAAGACGCCGAGCAGGGTGAAGGCGACGCGCTCCAGATATTTTTTCCCGGAGAAGATTTCATATACGAGGGCGGCTATTACGGAGAGAGTGATGAAAGAACCGGCGAAATTATCCCCGCCGGCCTGGGCCGCCCAGTTGCGGTCAAAGTAAAGAGCGGCAGGCAGCGTCAGGCCTACGGCAAAAAGCGTCGGTCCCTGCACCGGTTTTGAGCCCATTTTCATCAGCAGGTAATATTCGTAAAGCGAAAGGGTTATTATGGTGAAGATAAAAGCCGCGTAGGGGAAGCCGCCTATATGAACGAGCAGGGCGACGGCCGGAATGCCTATGACCGCGGTAAGGACTCTGGGTAACAGCATAAGTTAGGGTAGAGGGTAGAGGGTAGAGGGCAGAGGGTATAAAGAACTCCTTACTTTATACCCTAAACCCTCTACCCTATACCCTGCTGTTTATGTTCCTCTCCTTCTTTCCCTCGCCTGGTAATCAAGCAGGGCTTCAACGAATTGTTCTCCCTTGAAATCGGGCCATAAAGTCTCGGTGATGTAAAACTCCGAATAAGCCGTCTGCCAGAGAAGGAAATTTGAAATTCTGCTCTCGCCGGAAGTGCGTATCAGCAGGTCCGGATCCGGCAGCGGCCAGGTGTAGAGGGCCCCGGCGAAAACCTCCTCATCCACCTTTTTAATTTTTTGCTCAAGCAGGGCGTTTACCGCGTCCATTATTTCCTGACGCCCGCCGTAATTAAGCGCGACGTTCATGACCATGCCTTTATTGTCTTTAAGCCTTTCCACGACGGCGTTCAGGACTTTCCGCGCGGAAAGGGGCATCTCAGACAAACGTCCGCTTATCATGAGCCTAACGCCGTTTTCCCCCAGTTCCAGCGAGTAATCGGCAATGGCTTTTTTCAGCAGGAGCATCAGGGAGTGGACCTCAAACTTGCTCCGGCTCCAGTTCTCGGTGGAGAAAGCGTAAAGGGTCAAAGCTTTTATGCCCAGATCGCTGGCCGTTTTAACCACCGCCCTGACCGATTCCACGCCTTTCGCGTGGCCGACCGGCACCGGCAGGTTATGAAGCCGGGCCCAGCGGCGGTTCCCGTCCATGATGACGGCCACATGCGCCGGGAGCCGGGACCTGTCAAGTTTTTTCAGGAGTTCTTCCATTATTTGCTCCTGTAGCGGTCGCATTTATGCGACTCTTTCCCGGCGGAGAAATCCGCCCGCTACAGGCAGAGCAAGCTCTGCGACTACATGCCAGACGAGAACCTGCGAAAGATACGCGGGTTCACCGAAAGTTTACCTGCGCATTACACTGTCAATAGATCCTTTTCCTTGGCCGCCACCACCTCGTCTATGCTTTTCACGTAAGCGTCGGTTATTTTCTGGACGGCGGCGCTGTAGCGTTTGGCGTCGTCTTCCGACAGCTCTTTGGCTTTTTCGGCTTTTTTTATTTTTTCCAGCACGTCGCGCCGCTCGTTCCTGACGGCCACCCGGGAGTCCTCGCCCATGCTGTGGACCACTTTGACCATTTTTTTGCGCTGGTCCTCGGTCATCGGGGGGAGATTTATCCGTATGATCTCGCCGTTCCTGGAGGGGAGCGTTCCCAGGTCCATTTTTTTAAGCTCGATCTCGACGGCGTCGGTCGCGGTCTTGTCCCAGGGGCGCACTTCAAGGGTCCGGGGCTCCGGCGTGGAGATGGCTGCTATCTGCTTCAAAAGCACGCGGGCGCCGTAATATTCCACATAGACGCTGTCCAGCAGCTGCGGGTTGGCGCGGCCGGTCCGCAGAGAAGTAAGTTCGCGCTTGAATTTTTCCACTTTTTCAAGCATCTCAAGCTCCGTCTGCGAGAGCAGTTCGCTCACATCTGTTTCTGCCATATAAGGGCTCCTTGACTGGTTTGTTTACGAAAGTTTCGCTCAGCAACGCAAAGACGCTTCGCTTCTAATTATATTAAATTTATGCCGCGATTCAGACAGTAATAATCATGCTGCGTAGCGGTCGCATTGCCATGCGATAAATCGCGGGATCCTGTCCATAAACAAGTTTTTTAGGAGGGGACGATTTTTTGGAAATTCTGCGGGCAACTCAAGATGCTTTATCTGACCCCTAAATGGTGACTAATCTCATTTCCATTTAAGAAGGAGTGGATCCGGCGGGTTTGCGTTTTTCCTGCGCTCGCGCCCGCAGCCAGCTTACCAGCCAGGGAATTACGCCGGCCAAAGTTGCAAGAAATAAAAACCAGGAGACGAGAAAAAGCACATTGTAGTAGCCGTCCATATCCTTATTGACCATATATAAGCCCCAGCTTCCCCAGCCCAGGGTCGGAATAAGAAATGGGGCGTACTTTATCTTTCTTCCCCTCTTGTATTGAGCGCGGCTCCGCCAAAAAAGACCCGCAAAACACAAGCTAATTAATGGCGCATACACAGGGTACACCAAAAGTATGAACGGCGCGTAAAACACGTCCGCTATCAGTTCCCTTCGTCGCAGCGGCGCAACGGCGGCAAGAGCTTCCGGCGTACCGATATCCCGCAACACGTCGCCGTACGTAGAATGAGGATAACCCAAAAACCAGGATATCCCCTCCTTTTTCATTAAGTCAATGATTATAGGGACTGCATCCTTGGCTTCCGGACCAAAATGGCGAAGGGCTAGTGCCGCTGTATCTGCCTCTTTCTCATCCTTAAGTCCCTCAATAAGAATAGGCAGAACTTCTTTGGAAGTAGTATCTATGTCTACCAGGGACCCGGCCGCGCTGTAGCGCACCTGTTTGTCGGTATCGTAAAGGTGTCGTTTTAAGGCCGATATCACCTCCTTCTGTTCATCATCCTTTTCCTGCCCATAATGCCTAATATCTATCGCAGCGCACATGCGGATATACGGGTCTTTGTCCTCCAAATTTTTTAAACATGCCGTCATGTTACCGCAGCCCCATTCATCGGCGCGCACTAAGGCCGGAGCAGCAACGAGGCCGAGGAAACAAAAAATAAACATTCCGCGAATAAACGTGGATAGTTTAATCCGGCTTTTATGGTTTTTTATAGGTAAAATTATGGACATAAATCACATTTGCAATGGTCAATTTGCGCGGCGGCATACGCCACGGATCCTCCAAAAGGAAGATGTCTTAAACCCCATACCATATCCTCTGCCAACTCCGTGCATTCAGCCTTTGTTAGCGGATATTTCGCCTTTTTACAAACCTCATTCTTTAGCTTCTTAAGCAACTGGTCATCACATTTTCTTCTGTCTGCCGCATCCTTGGCATTCTTTAGGCATGTCCCATAGCGCCAGTCATGTTCATTACATGAGTCCCTGAACGGAGGCGTGAGACCGGTAAAAGGATCATTAAAATCCGTTATTGGAGGTCTTCCGCTATCCAGGTTAAAGAGTTTTGTCGCTATTCCTTTTATTATTTTCCAGGAAAGCATTAACGCTATAAGTCTTCCATCTCTTGAAAATCTTCTCTCCTTTATGTTAATAAGATGCCCTAATCTCGGAGCAATGGAACAGCCTTGCTTTTCGGGCCTTACCTCTTTCTCGGACTTTACCTGGACCCTGTTCTTGCAGTCCTTTATGTAACCGAGCAGTGCTTTCGGCGTCTGTAATTTCTCCACAACTTTTCCGTTTATGCAGCAGAACTTTTTAGTATCGTACGGCCCGCAGTCGCCCGACGGGCAAAGCAGGCCGTACGTCTTGCAGCATACGTTCGGACAGGCGGCCTGATTGGGGACATCTGCGCTCGCAGGAATAAAATATTCGGTGCCTTTGCAAAAGCAGCCGGCGAAGCCCGGTTCTATACCGGCGGCGACAGCAACCGCTGCTTTTGCGGTTGCCGAAGCAGCAGTATTCGAGGACGACGCGATGGCAATATCGGCTGGAGTCTTTGCCGAAGATGCGGCGGCCAGTAAAATTGGGAATTGTTTTATTGTAGCCGGGTCCGGGGTCCCGCCGGACAGTTTTGTACCGCTCAGGCTGAAATCGGTGACAGTGGCCGCTTTACGGATATCCGGCTCCGATGCTTTTAAGTCGCTGATTTGGCCGCCAGCGGTTAAAGCGGGCGCCGTTTTAGATGAGTTTATTCCGAAGTCTTTGTCTGGGAGATCCGCCGCGCCGTCAAAAAGGGCGGCATTTGTTTTTTGTGCAATCCGTATTTTGTCTTTTTCGGGAAGACCTTTCGTAATTTTTGCTAAATCCGGCGCACCGCCCGCGTCACAGATTTCATTGGCGTATTTTAAACCGCCTTTAAGAATGCCTAATTTGGTTTTGTTTTTTGTCTTACCTATCTCGTTTGTGAGAATGCCGGTGATGAAGGAACATAGTCCGCCTGGTGCGGATTGTTTTTTGGAATTACCGGCTTTGTCTTTGGCAGGAACAAGCTCTATTGATGCTTTCTTACAGTTATACTTACAGGGGGGGGGGCGCATTTTTATTGTTCTGGGCAAAGGAAATCAAATTGAGACAACTCACAGATAAAAACGTGAACATTGCAACAACCGGAATAACTTTTTTCATAAAAATCAACCCCGAAACCGCGCTGTTTAAAGTGTACCACCCGAAAGCGTAAAAGTCAATAGAAAAATCATCCCGGGTCTGTCGCCGCCGGCACGGCACTTTTCCGCAGGCTGGTATACAGCCTGGGCAGAGGCGCTATCCGATTGGGTTGATGCGGGTCGTGTGGACAGCCGCGTGAGGCGACTGGGTAGGATCAAAGGAAAGGGGCATCTCAGACTCCCGGCTTTCGGCATTCATCATTCTGTGCCCCCTTGCGCCCGACGCTCCCAGTATCGGTCCCAGCGGCCATCTTCGCTGTTGAATAAAGCGCACAAAGCCAGCATCTCTTCGGCGCCCGTGTGCGAGACGTTCCAGTGCATCTCCGTCCCCTTCACCATTTTGGCTGTCGTATTTTATTTGGATTTTAATAAGCGGAGAAAATGTTGTACAGTTTTAATGTCGTGCAGTACACGTAAGGGAACGGCCGCAGGGAGATTAAAAATGGAGCACAGGCGTATAACTGAATTGTTCCTGGAGCTGGCCCGCATTGACGGCCGTTCGGGGAAAGAGGCGGCGGTGGCGCAGTTCGCCTATTCTTTTCTTAAG
>JACQYT010000065.1 GCA_016208085.1 Elusimicrobiota bacterium
ACATTTCTCCTTGCCGGCATCTTCGGATTCGGCGTTACTTGGGTCTCTCGCAGCTATGTGAAGCAACAGGTGAAGAATACCTACGCATCCAAGTATTCCCTCCTGTCGGAGTCCGTCGGCCATGCCTTGCGCCAGCTTGAGTCAAACGCTGAGGCGCTGTTGTACAGCGCCGGCAAGGTGGTCGTTCTAGACTGAAGTTCCCCCACCAGGCATAACCATATCTGTTGAAAAAACCAGCACAATTTGCAAAACATGTGTCCGATGTTCTGCCTACACCGTTATTTCATCTAACAACTTGTACGCCCGCTGCTGCTCGGTGGTGGGCGTCGTAACCACATTAAATATCGGCGCGTCCGGCCCAGCCATGGGGACGCGGCAGCGGTTCCGCACAATGGTACTCATTTGCTTCAGCAGGGTCTGGAAACTGTGGGCTGCGGTGCCGTCAGGAAGTTTTCTGGAATGAACTTTCTCCAGTGCCGCCTTTGAGCGCATGGCCGGCGCCACGGGATCGCGGGTTTTCTTAAGCTCCTGCTCCTCATCACAAAATAATACGGGGCGCCAGGCCTCGCGCATGTGCCACTCAACATAATAAGCCAACATGCACAGGAGAATATGCGCCCGGACACGATTCTCCAGACGGTGATGAATGGGGCGCACCTTAAGGTCCATCGTCTTGATGGAGCGAAACGCTCTCTCCACCCGGCTGAGGTTTTTGTAATTGCGCACAACATCTTCCGTTGATATTCGTTCTTTAGCCAGGCTTGTGCGCAGCACATAGATTCCATCAAGCGCGGCTTCGGCGGCCACTTTCTCCATGTTGACGTGGAAGCCGAAACTATTGTTTTTGATATTCAAAATAAAATGCTTTGCCACCTTATACTTGTTGATTACCTTCCCTACGCGCACCCCGATATTATCTTTGCCTTTCAATTCACCCCGTATTACCATGCCCCGGACTTTTGTCAATTCCGCGCTTGTCGCCTCAAGCAGTGATTGGCGTTTGTGGCCCCGAAGTTTGCAAAGCTCGGGGTTGCGGCAGGCCACCAGGCGCTCGCCGGGAAAATCGGGGTGCGTGAACTCAAAGAGGTTGCGCTCGTCAAAAAGCCCCAATTGAAGGGGACCCTGATCCTCAGCAAGTTTGCGAATCGCATCCGTCTTGAGCGCGGTGATCCAATTTAGTCCGTCAAGCCCTTTTATCTCATCAATCTGCTTCTGGGAAATCATGCCGCGGTCGCCAATCATCACCACCGTCTTGATGCCAAATTCCTCCTTCACTTTCCGGATCTGCGGCATCAGCGTCTTCGGATCGCCGGTGTTCCCCTTGTAAATCGAAACCGATACCGGACGTCCGCGATCATCGGTAAGCAGCCCGTAGTTTACCTGCAACTTGCCTTTCTTGCCGTCACGATTATGCCCAAGTGCGGCCAGCGGACAGGTAGAACCTTCAAAGTAGCTGGAGCTCAGGTCGTAAAGCGCCATGCCGCCTTCCGTAAGATGGCGGGCCGCGAGCTTTTTTTCGATGTGGCTTTGTCTTTGCAGAAGCCAGTCCATCGTGTCGTAGAGGTCGTCCTCATCGGCGTCGCTCACGCCCAGAATATCCGGCAGCGTGGTTGTTTTCCACCAGCGCGTGGTGGCCAGTTTGCTATCGGGTTCGAGGATGCGGGCCGCGAGCATACCCACGGCCAGGTCGCGCGCGCGCGAGGGCGTGGACGCGATTATGTCCTCAAAGCCGAGGCTTTTCATCGCAGCCAATACGGCCCGGACATGGCCATGATGAATGGAAGCGACGACTTCAAAAGCCGTAGCGGAGGGAACCATGGTTTCCCCTTTAAGGGAGCGGCGGATCATATCAACGATGTACACCGGGAGATGGGACAAGTTCCCGAGGGTTTCGCTTTTTACCTTTTTGCCCTCGCGATAACTGCGGCGGAGAAGATGCGTCCGGTATGTTTTATCCTTGTATATCCGCGTTGTGGTGACTACATGCATAGCGCCATTTCTTTTTGCCATGCAGATATAATACTACAATGCCATGAAGGTGTCAATAGATTTAGTGCCTACAAATCTAACGAAATAAACGCGTCGGAAACAATCGAATCTCCAAGGGAAATTGCGGACTACAAACCGCCTAAATTGTGGGGGAACTTCAGTTTAGCCCTTCCATAAAACCCAATGACACTTTGTTGTCCGAATGGCAGTAACTTTCTATGCCGTCCCAGTGCCGCTCTATCATGCGGGCCCAACAAGAACCTGGTCCATTATTACGGCGACCTCGCGCCCAGGTCACCGCTGTGGCCGTTGCTGGTAGCGAAGGCGGAAAAAGAGGCGAACCAGACCGCCCTGCGGGAAAAAATCGATAAGGTCAAACATAAAGCCGGCTCCTGGGCCGCCTGCCTGGCGCGGGTTTTCGAGGTTTATCCACTTGTCTGTCCCA
>JACQYT010000066.1 GCA_016208085.1 Elusimicrobiota bacterium
GGCGTTATCGTGCTGAAATTAACGCCGCTGGCCACAAATATCCTCGTGGATACGGTAATACCGGTCTGGTTCGCCGCCGCCGCAGCAGACGACCCGCTGCCGAACGTCAGCGCCGCGTCCAGGGTGGCTATCTTCGCGCTCGTTACGGCGGCAGCCGCCACCTTCGCGCTTGTCACCGCGTCGGCCGCTATATCAGCTGATGCTACCTCACCATCCTTTATATCTGCAGATAGTACCGTTGAGTCAGCAAGCTTGCCTTCTGCTATTACCAGCGCATCATCCACCTTAAACTGTCCTGCAACTGTTCCTGACGAGACATAGAATGTTGCACCTGACTGAAGGGTATCCTGGAGTTTTATTATTGCTGTGGCTGATATCTTTGCTACTGTTACTGCGCCATCCTTTATATCTACTGTGTCTATTGTGCCATCTAGTATCTCGGACGATTCAACCGCACCGGCCGCTATGTCGGCGGCTGCCAGCGTATCTGCCGCCACCTTCGCGCTTGTCACCGCGTCGGCCGCTATCGCGCCGGTGTATACGCCGCCTGCCGCTATTGACGACGCTATTACACCGCTGCCCAGTGACCCCGCGCTTATATTTGCAGGGTTAAGCAATGTCAGATTCGCGCCGCTTACATCAGCCAGATAGGTGGAACTTAAGGCTGGAATCTTGCCTGTCGTATCCACTATTCCAACATTGCCGGAACCTGCATTGATGCCGCCTGCCACATCCAGAGCCGATGCGGTTGCATCCGTTATCGTAGCGCTGCCGGCCGTTACACCATATGTCACCTTAACGCCAAGCGGCGCTGTGACCGTCTGCGATGACGTCCACGTATTTACACCGCTAAGCGTTGCCTTGCCGTCCAGCTGCGTCTGTATCGCTGACGTAACGCCGTCAAGATAATTGAACTCCGCGTTACCCACAGCGCCAATGCCAAGCTTGGACGCGCTTATATTCGCCCCCGCGTCTATTTTGGTGTCAGTTACAGCGCCGGCCCGTAGGGAGTCAGTATAAATAGAACCCACCGCCACGGAGGAAGCTATCACGCTTGCGCCCAGCGAACCGGCCTGCACTCCGGCAGCCGTGACATTTGTCGCCACTATACCGGTTAGCGCGGAGCCATCAATAGCCGGCAATGCGCCACTCAGCTTGGAAGATAACATGCCGGCTATCTTTGCGTCCGTCACCGCACTGTCTAATATGGAATTAACATAAATAGAACCCACCGCCACGGAAGAAGCTATCACGTTCGCGCCCAGACTGCCCGCGCTGATATTGGCCGCTGTCAGAGTAGTCAGCGAGGCGCCACTTATGGCAGGCAAGGCGCCACTCAGCTTGGAAGACGACATCCCGGCTATCTTCGCGTCCGTTACCGCGCTATCCAGTATGGAATTAATATAAATAGAATTTACCGCCACGGATGAAGCTATTACACCTGCGCCCAGTGAACCAGCCTGCACTCCGGCGGCCGTGACATTTGTTGCCACCACACCGGTCAGCGCGGAGCCATCAATAGCCGGCAATGCGCCACTCAACTTGGAAGACGACATGCCGACTATCTTCGCGTCGGTCACAGCGCTGTCCGGTATGGAATTAGTATAAATAGACCCCACCGCTACGGATGAAGCAATCACACCTGCGCCCAGGCTGCCCGCGCTGATATTGGCCGCGGTCAGATTGGTCAGCGCGGAACCGTCAATAGCCGGCAGCGCGCCTGTTAGTTTGGAGGCGGCCATGGTGACAATTTTAGCGTTGGTAACCTGTCCATCGGCGATATCGGAGCCAACAGCATAAGCGGCGCTGGCGGCATAAATGGAGTAAGGCACGGACAACAGCCGGGTGCGGGGCGTCATCGGGGAGTCGGCGCCGACCTGCACTTCCAGGTAGCGGGTGTCGGAGGAGAAGACCGAGGGGGCCAAGGCGGTTGAGGCGCCCAGGCTGGCGTTGAAGATTCCGTTGTCTAGGGCCAGACTCTGGGTTTCATTCCAGATCAGGGTTCCGGCTGAGGCCGCATCGTAGATGCGGAAAGTGAGCGAATATGTCCCGCTCAGCGGGTTTCCGTTGGCATCCACCAGGCGTCCCTGGTAGTTCAGGTAAGCTGGCGCCGCGTTGAGGAATGCGGGCATCAAAAAGGAGAACAGGAATATGGAACAAAGACTTTTTGTCAGGTTTTTCATTTTAAGCCTCCGAAAAAATAAAACAGCAAATTTTTTAGGCGCAACGTCACCCGAAACCTGTTAGTGGCAATAAAATTGCCAAAACTCTCCTATTCACCAAATCCCCCTTCCTCCCGCCGCCAGCCCGCTGTGACGAGTTGGCTTACGCCAACCGCTACTCTACACCCTGCTGTTATTATAGGATAAGGGATGATAAATAAAAAGAGCGGATTTGTTAAATTGTTTTTACAAGGCTATGCCGTAAGATAGGATAGTATTGGATCGTTTTCACACAGATTGTGGAATAAAATCCACACTGTGTAGTTTTTCCACACACCATGTGGGGAGCCAAATCCACAACTATTCGTCCGCCTTAGGCGGATGGCTACATATCTATTTTGTGTGCGTGTATCTTGTTATATAGGGCCTTTCGGTCTATACCAAGGAGCCTGGCGGCTCTCAGTTTATTGCCTGAGGTTTTCAGGAGGGCCTGTTTGATCAACTTTTTTTCCACTTCAGCGACGAACGATTTTACCGATTTTTTTAAATCCAGATCTTTTAGTTCATACTCGGCTGTTTCAACTCCGGATAAAGCCGCCGCGGCCGCGGACTCAAGGCCGAGATGGTGAGGCAATATTTCCTTTTCGGCGAGCAATGCGCCCCTGGTTATGACATTTTTAAGTTCCCTTACATTGCCGGGCCAGGAATAGGCTTTTATTATTTCCATGGCGCTTTCTGAAATGCCTGTAATGCTCTTTTTAAGGGTCTTGCCGGCTTCGGCCAGAAAAGCCAGGGCTAAAGCCGGAATATCCTCTTTCCTGGCGGCAAGGCCCGGTAAAGCGATGGTAAACTGATTAAGCCTGTGGAACAGATCTTCCCGGAAAGCGCCCTCGCGTATCGCGGCCTGCAGGTCTTTATTGGTGGCGACTATGATGCGCACGTCCACCGGGATATCTTTTTTACCACCCAAATGCCGTATCTTTCTTTCTTCAAGGACGCGCAGAAGTTTGGCCTGGGTTGAGAAATTAAGGTTTGAGATCTCGTCCAGAAAAAGGGTGCCGCCAAACGCCGCTTCAAAAAGCCCCACTTTTTTCCGGTCGGCGCCGGTGAACGCGCCTTTTTCATAGCCGAAAAGCTCGCTTTCCACCAGGTTTTCAGGCAGAGCGCCGCAGTCAAGCGCCACAAAAGGATTTTTATTCCTGGAGCTGAGGCGATGTATCCGGCGGGCCCAGATTTCCTTCCCGGAACCCGAGGGCCCGCTGAGTATAACGGTCAGGTCGCTCGCGGCCACCTGCGCGGCCATGTTGGCGATATTTTTTATCTCGCGGCTTTCGCCGACAACCGTCTCGCCCGGACCGGCAGTGTTGAAGATATGGCTTTTAAGGGCTTCAAATTCCATCAGGAAACGTCTTTCCTTGACTGCTTTTTCAATGATAAGCAGCAGTTCCTCGTTGGAAACCGGCTTCACAAGATATTCCACCGCCCCCAGTTTCATGGCCTTTACCGCGCTCTGGATATCGGCGTGGCCGGTCATCATAATGACGGGAAGCCCCTGGTCCTCGCTTTTAAGCTTTTCAAGCACCACCAGGCCGTCCATATCGCCCAGCACCCGGTCAAGGATGACGGCGTCAAAGGTAACGACGCTTGTCAGTTCCAGGGCTTCGGCGCCCGAGGCGGCACCGGAGACCTCGTGTTTTTTAGCGGCAAGCGCGTTCTTAAGGACCTGCCGCGTGTCTTCGTCGTCTTCAATAATAAGTATATTGGCCATAAAAAATTTTTGCAGCAAAAATTTTTACGCTGTCTTGTGAAAAACCAGTTCCACGCGGGTGCCCTTTCCGGGCTCTGATTCCACCGAGATCTCTCCGCTGTGTTCGTTCATGATCTGGCGGGCCAGGTAGAGTCCCAGGCCCGTGCCTGTTTCCTTGGTGGTGAAAAAAGGATGAAAGAGATCGGCCAGCATGTTCTGGTCCATGCCTCGGCCGCTGTCCGAAATGGTCAGGCGCGCGGTTTTTTTATCCGCGTCCCAGAGGGTGCGCAGCGTTATCTCCCCCTCCCGGCCGGACAGGGACTCCACGGCATTGGTCAGCAGGTTATAGACCACGCTGTGAAGATAATGCGGGTCCAGGAACACTCTGGGCACGGTCCCCAGCTCTTTGGTAATTTTCACTTTGGCGGGTTTCAGCGAACTTTCCATCAAGTCCAGGCAGTAGTTGGAGATATCATTCAAACAGCAGGGCCTCAGCTGGCAGATGCCGCTTCTTGAAAAATCAAGCAGGGTCTTTACTATCTTTGAGGCGCGCTGGGCATTACGCTCTATAAGGGCCATGTTGGTTTTAAGACCCTCATCCAAGGTCCCGGAAGAAAGCAGAAGCTCGGAAGTGGACAAGATCACGTGCAGCGGGTTTTTAATATCGTGGGCGAACACCGAGGTAAGCTGGCCGATGGAGGTAAGACGGCCTATTTTTTTGGCGACCGACTGGAAGAATTGCGGGTCTTTCAGCGCCGCCCATTCGTCGATATTGGCCAGGGCCAGGTAGATGCAGTAGCCGCTCACCTTGCCGCTTTCGCCGCCAAGCGCCACGCCGGTCAGAAAAAGCCTTATTATGCTTTCCTTTGAGGTCAGCAAATAAAATTTATAATTTCTCACTATGCCGGCTTTGGTTATGGTCTTAAGCAGGTTTTCAAACTCTTTATAGTCTTTTTTCAGCATCAAGCCGGCAATGTCGGCGCCGATTATATCTTCCGGTTTGTAACCCAAAAGGGCCAGCGCGCTTTTATTGGCCAGGCAAACCTTCCCGTCAATGCCGGTCACTATCATTTTCTCCGAAGATTCGTCAAAAATGGATTTAAAGAGGTCCTTTTGAACCTTGTCCAGGCAGGTTTCTTCCGGAACTTTAGCCATAATTACTTTCTGTTCCTGTAAAGATTCACCGTTCTCACGGAAATCTTGATGCCGTATCGCTTCTTCAGCTCCCCCGTAAGCAGGCGGGCGCTTAGTTTTCGGGCCCCGCCGGAGTCCGTTATTTCTTTCATTTTAGCAATAATATACTCTTTTGGGGGCGGAAAAAAACTTTTAAGCGTCACTTCCTCTTCCCGGGTTTTAAGGCTGCGCCGCGCGATAAGCCTTGAGACGGTGCTGGGGTTCAGACCGAGCTCGGCCGCAAAGGAGCGCTGGGACATCGGCTTCATGGCGCCGCCCAGAAAAAAATCCCGCTGGAACTTCAAAATGCCTTCAAGGACTTTTTGAAGGCCCTTTTTGCGCCAGTTGACCAGTTCTACCGTCTTGACCAGGGTCCCGAGGGCTTTGAGTTCCTCACGGGTCAGGTTGCCGGACCTTTTTATGTTTTCAAGCGCTTTCGCGTCCACGCTGTACAAGCCGCGCGCGTAAGAAGGGTGCGCGTAGGCGAGTTCCAGGCCGCCATTCGGGGTCTTGCCGACAAAAGCCGTCAGCTTGAAATGCCGCTCCGGCACGGCCGTGGCCGGCAGGTTTTCATGGGCGGCCAGGAACGCGTTCACAAAATCCCTTATGCGCCCCGCCTGCCGCGCGGTTAAGGCCACGGCGCGGCAGAGCTGTCCCATCGGGATGCATTCCTGGCCTAAAAAATATTTTTCAAAATTTTCCGCGCCCAGGCGCTCTATCAGGGCGATGACCTCCGGCCTGGCGGACAAGATCTCGCCGCTTATATATTTTGAGTCCATGGAATTCACAAGCTGAGGCTCTCCCAGGTTGTGGACCCAGGCATAGGCCGCGCCGGGCAGGCGCGCGCGCGCTATGACCGGCGGGCAGCCGGGGACGCGCATGGACAGTTTTTTGAAAAGCGGGTCCGACTCAAGGCGTTTCAAAAGGTCCAGAAATTCATCCTCAGGCGCGGAAAGCAAATTGAAAAGACGCAAGTCCTGGCGGTTTTTAAGCGCGTTCTCAATATTAAGCCGCGGACTGGCCGCGTTTCTTTCTGGTTTGTCCATGGGCGGATCCTGGGATACCACCCCTCTTTTAAAAAGAGGGGAAGGGGAGATTTCTAAAATCCCCTTTGAGTCCCCTTTCATGAAAAGGTGGAATGGGGAAATTTACTCATGCCGTATTCCCTACTCTATTATAACAATCCTGACGGGAGTTTAAACATATTCTTAAGGCCTTTCGTCGTAAGATTTGACAAAGGCGCGGAGGATTGATAAATTAAAGGTATTCTCTCCCACATCTTTCTGAAAAGGTCCGGAGAAATCAGCGGTTCAGGAGCAAAGTATTAATGAAAACCCCATCGTTGGAAAGAAAGAAGATAGCCGTCAGCGAAAACCAGGCGAAAGTGATAAAAGATAAATATTTGCGGGAAGAGACCTCCATAGAAGAGCTGTTTGCGCGGGTGTCGCACAACATCGCGCTGGCGGAGCTTATCTTTCACCCGGACGCGGAGAAATGGGGCATCTTTGAAGGCGTGACGCGCAAGATCATAGAGAACGACCCCGGCGGTAAGCGCTCTAAAACCACCCTGTTTCACGAACCTATGAGCGAATCCGAAGAAAGGGACGCCAATTTTAAAAAGCTTTTAAAGAACCTGGAGAAGGCGCGCGGGACTATTCCGGAAGCCGCGCGCGCGGCCGATTACTGGCAGACCGAATTTTACAACCTGATGGCGGACTTCGATTTCCTGCCCAACTCCCCCACGTTGATGAACGCCGGCCGGGAACTCCAGCAGCTGTCGGCCTGCTACGTCCTGCCGGTGCCGGATTCCATGGAAGGCATTGCCAAAGCGCTGACCGCGCAGAGCCTGATACAGAAATCCGGCGGCGGTACCGGGTTTTCATTCGGCAGAGTACGGCCCAAAGGCGATATTGTAAAGAAGACGAACGGCGTGGCCTCCGGCGCCGTCTCGTTCATGAAGCTATTCGACAAAATGACCGATGTGGTCAAACAGGGCGGAACCCGCCGAGGCGCGAACATGGGAATACTGCCCTACTGGCATCCTGAGATAAAGGAATTCATCACGCTAAAAGCCCAGGCAGGCGTGATGGAAAACTTCAACATTTCCGTGGCCCTGGACGACAAATTCATGAAGGCGGTGGACGAGAACGGCTTTTATAACCTTTTAAATCCCCGAACCGGGGAAGTGACCGGCGCGATGAAGGCCAAGGAGATCTTCAACATGCTGGTGGATTCCGCCTGGGCCGCCGGAGATCCCGGCATTGTTTTCATGGACCGCATAAACGAGACAAATTCAAACCCTACCCCGGCGCTGGGCCGGATAGAGAGCACAAATCCGTGCTTTGCCGGTTCGATGCGTTTGGCCATGGACCGAGGACTTTTAACTTTTGAAGAGCTTTTTATTGACCAGACTGAGATAACGGTCGCCACCGATAACAGGGTACCAGGGCTTCGCGCGGCGCAGACGGGAGGAACAGCCGTGGCCGTTAAAACGGCAGGTACAGGTGGAGGTAAAGAGACAGGTAGAGGAACTTGCGTCATACCCACTCTACCTCAACCTATACCTATTGTTACTGCGGGCGTCACATCAAGAAAAGCTGTTCCGGTATTTAAAACCCGGAAAGATTGGCCTGTTTTTACGCTGACGACTGAACATGGCTTTAAGGTCACGGCCACAGAAGACCATAAGTTCTTCACGCCGGAAGGGTTAAAGGCGCTTAAAGACCTGAAACCAGGCGACGAACTACTGATCCAATCCGGCCCCGGGATCTGGAGCCGGAACTACGATCTGCCGCCGTTCACAGCCGAAGACAAGCTGAAAGCGCGGATAACGCGCGGCGAGGCAAGGCTTCCCAAACAATGGTCCCGGGAACTAGGCGAGCTTCTCGGCTGGGCGGTCGGAGACGGCTGGGTCAGCGAGACAAAGCCGGAGGGCCGCAATGTCCCCAACTACACTATCGGCCTGATGTACGGCAACGAGGAAAAAAAGCTCCTGGCCCCGAAATTCCGCGCCCTGATCAGGGAATGGACAGGACTGGAAGGCACAGAAACAGAAAGGCGCGGCACGCTGATGCAACAGTACAGATCGGCATTATATTATTTCCTGAATTCTCTCGGCATCCATGAAAAAAACGGGCTTCATAAACAGGTACCGGAAGCTTTATGGCGGGCGCCGCGCGAGGCAGTGCTCGGCTTCCTGTCGGCGTTGTTCACGGCGGACGGAACAGTTAATGTTTCACGGCGGATCCGCGGCTCCATCCGGCTGGCAAACAGCTCGAAGAAGTTGCTGGAGGAGACACAGCTGCTTCTACTCAATGAAGGAATCGTCTCGCAAATATATCTCCGCCGCACGGCCGGCACAAAAATGATGCCGGACTCAAAACGGCAGCCGAAACTGTATGCTTTCAGCGACCAATACGAGCTTGTAATCACCCGCCAAAACCGCGTGCGCTTCCTGAAAGAGATCGGCTTCTTGACTCCGTCAAAACAAAACAAGGCCATGGCTTTTGAGAATGCTCTTACGCGCGGCGCTTATCAGGAGTCTTTCACAACGCAGGTCAAGACCATCCGGCCGGCCGGGCGAACCGATGTTTATTGCACAACTGAGCCCGAAACTCATTCATTAATTTGTGGTGGAATTATAAGCGGAAATTGTGGAGAACAACCGCTTTTGCCGTGGGAATCCTGCAACCTGGGTTCCCTCAACCTTTCCAATTTCGTCAAGGGTGAGATTACGGAAGGCGAAATTGACTTCGCGGCACTGGAGGAGACAGTCAGCAAGGCCGTCAGGTTCCTGGACAACGTCATAGAGGTGAACAACTACCCCCTGCCGGAGATAGAACGCATCGCCAAGGGCAACAGAAAAATAGGGCTGGGCGTGATGGGCTGGGCTGAAACGGCCGTTAAGCTGGGCCTTGCTTATGACAGCCACGCGGCGCTGAAGAAAGCCGAAGAAGTGATGAAATTCATAGATGAAAAAGCGCTGGCCGCCTCGGAAGAACTGGCTAAAGAGCGCGGCGTGTTTCCGAACTGGAAAGATTCCATCTACGATGCCGGGGGCAAATATTTCAGGGGCGCGCCGGCCGCGCCCAGGAACGCGTCGCGCACCACGATAGCGCCTACCGGCACCATCGCCATAGCGGCCGGCCTGCAGGGCTCCGGCATAGAGCCTTTCTTCGCCGTAGCCTACACCCGTTACAACGCCAGGGCGCTGGACGCCATAAAGGCCGGCGGAGAAGCCGATGTAGAGGACACTTTCTTTGAAGTCAACCCGCTGTTCAGGAAGCTGGCTGAAAAGCACGGCTTTTTCGGCCTGGACGAAAAGACCCTGTGGAAAAAGATAGAGGCCAATCACAAGTCTATACGCGGCATCGCCGGGATACCTAAGAATATCCAGGCCCTTTTCCCCACCGCTCACGACGTGAGCCCGGACCACCATATCAAGGTGCAGGCGGCTTTCCAGAAGCATACGGACAACGCCGTCTCCAAGACCATAAACCTGCCGGTTTCGGCCAGGACGGAAGATGTCAAGGATTGTTATCTGCTGGCGTATAAGCTGGGCTGCAAAGGCCTGACGGTTTATCGCGACGGTTCAAAAGCGCAGCAGGTCCTGAACATCACGCCCGCGGTCGGCGAGGGGCATGCCATGATCGCAGTCGAAGGGAGCGCCCCGGGCGCCGCCAGGACCAAAAAGAAAAAGCAGCACTATCAGTCTTTCGGCGTTTCCTCCGAATATTTCCAGATAAAGACCGGCTACGGTCCGCTGCACGTTCATATCAACTTCAACGAGAACGGCCCCTACCAGGTGTTCACCAACATGCCGCCGCTGGGCAGCGAGTTGAGCGGGCTCACTTCGCTTATCGGTATTCTGCTGTCAAAATATTTTGAGGAGGGCGGCGATCCGATAAAGGTCATAAAGCACCTGAATTCCGTAAAGGGCGACCGGCCCATCGGGTTCGGCGAGAACCGGATAAATTCCATCGCCCACGCGATTTCGGTGGCGCTGAGAAGCCATCTGAAGCGTACCGGCATCATCTCCTCCGACGCGGAGCTGAACGGAACCTCCAAGCTTGAACTCTGGGAGGCGGTAAAGACCCAGTACTGCCCCAAGTGCTATTCGTCCAACGTAAGCCACGAGTCCGGCTGCTCCGGCCCCGTCTGCCACGACTGCGGCTACTCCGAATGCTCGTAAGCCGGCGTCCTGTACCCTTTCTAGCTCTTCAGGGTTTTAAAGGCCGCAAAATTTTTAAGGCCCTACCCTCAGCCCTTTGCCCTTTGCTATCATATATCTATGACGAGGGGCCTCTTTATTGTGTTTGAAGGGCCGGACCGATCTGGTAAATCCACGCAGGTGAAACTGCTCTCGGCCTGGCTGCGTAAAAACCGCTTTAAAACCAGGATAACGCGCGAACCGGGCGGCGCGCGCATCTCCGAGGCCATAAGGCGGATACTGCTTGACCCGAAAAACAGGATAAACGCCCTGACCGAAATCCTCCTCTACGAAGCGGCAAGGGCGCAGCACACGGCGGATGTCATACTGCCGGCCCTGAAAGCGGGCAGGATCGTCATCTCCGACCGGTTCGCGATGTCAACAACCGCTTATCAGGGCTACGGCAGAAAAATTCCGATAAGGACCGTTGAAACTTTAAATAAAATAGCCACCTGCGGACTTAATCCCGATATCACGATCGTACTTAATATCCCCGACAGGATATTCAACGAAAGAGAAAGGCGGGCGCTGAAATTGTCAGGGCCGGACAGAATGGAAAGGGCGTCGTCAAATTTCAGAAAAAGGGTGAATAAAGCCTACAAAACGCTTTCCCGCAGACCCGGTATAATACGGATAAACGCCGCCGAACCTATAGAAGCCATCCATGACAAATTAAGGGCCGCGATAGCGAAAAAGCTGAAAATAAAATAACCATGTCTTTCGAAAAGATCCTCGGCCACTCCCGGAATATAGGCAGGCTTAAAGCGCTGCTGGCGTGCGGCCGCGTGCCGCCGGCCCTGCTGTTCTCCGGCGCGGAAGGAACGGGCAAATTCCTTGTTGCCAAAGAATTCGCAAAAGCCCTGAACTGCCTGCACAAGCCCGCGGAAGATCCCGCCGCCGAAGAAAACCTTTTCGCCTCTGCCTCCCCCCCCCCTATACCCTCTACCCTATACCCTCTACCCTCCGATGACGCCTGCGACAAATGCGTTTCCTGCCTGCAGATTGACTCCGGAGCGCATCCCGACGTGCGGATAATAGACGCGGACTTCCAGGGCTTTCTGCTGGACGAGGCCGCGCGCAAGCAAAAATCCCTGAAAATAGACACCGTCAGGGAGTTCACCCGCTATGTCTACCAGAAGAATATGTTCTCGCCCTGGAAAGTTTTCATTATTAATGACGCCCACACGCTGAATTTAAATGCGCAGAACGCCATGCTGAAGATCCTGGAAGAACCGCCCGGGAACGCGGTTTTCGTGCTGGTCGCGGCAAAAAAAAATACGTTGCTGCCCACCATCATCTCAAGGACTTACGCGCTTAATTTCAAAGCGCTCGGCGCCGCGGACGTGGAAGAGCTCCTTGAACGCTCCGGCCTGCCGCTGGACGAAGCCTCCGCTTTGAGCGAACTTTCCGGCGGCTCCGTAAAGAACGCGGGCGACATAAAAAGAGTCAGGGACCGCCTGGCCTCCGTTGCGGTTTCAGGGCCGGCCAGGATCTTCAAGCTGGTCTCCTCCCTTCCCAAAGAGCCCTACATGGCCAGGGAAGAAGCGAAGATAATGCTGAACATGCTCATTCTGAGCGCCAGGAAAAAATGGCTGGCCGAAGGCCGCGGACAGAACGCCGGGCGCTTCGCCGCGCTGATAAAAAAACTACTGGGACTGCGGAAACTCCTCAATTCCAACGTAACCCACGGCCTGGTCCTGGAAACAGCCTTGCTTGAAAGCGAAAAACTTTCCGTTTCCTTTCAATAACCTGATAACGAATGCAAAAAATATATTTCTACATCACCACCCCCCTTTATTACGTGAACGATAAGCCGCATATAGGCCACGCCTACACCACGCTGGCGGCCGACGTGCTGGCCAGGCATAAGCGTGCCAGGCAGATCCCGGTTTTTTTCCAGACCGGCACGGACGAGCACGGCTCCAACATAGAAAAGATAGCCGTGGACATGAACATGGACCCGAAAGCGTGGTGCGACGCCGTATCGGGGGAATTTAAGAGGATGTGGAAAGTTCTCAACATAAATTACGACCATTTCATCAGGACCACTGACCCGGAACACGAAAAGCGGGTGCAGGCCGTGTTTGAGCGCCTGATAAAGACCGGCGACATCTACCCGGGCAGGTATTCGGGGCTCTACTGCCGCCCCTGCGAAGCTTTTTTCGAGGAAAGCGAGCTTAAGAACGGCTGCTGCCCCGTGCACGGAACGCCGGCGGAAAAAGTAAGTGAAGAGACTTATTTTTTCAAGCTCTCAAAATACCAAAAACCGCTGCTGGAACACTACGCCGGGAACCCGGACTTTCTGGCCCCCCGCCACCGCGCCCGGGAAATCATAAATTTCGCGAAATCCGGGCTTAAGGATATCTCCGTGTCAAGGACCAAGGTGACCTGGGGCATAAAGGTGACCTCAAATCCCTCCCATACCGTCTACGTCTGGTTCGACGCGCTTTTAAATTACGTGACCGGGCCCGGTTTTGACGCGGACACGTCGGTGGACGCCTTCCAGATGAAATGGCCCGCCGACGTGCACCTGGTCGGGAAAGAGATCTTCCGCTTCCATGCGGTCACCTGGCCTGCCATGCTGATGGCGCTGGGACTGGAACTGCCCAGACAGGTCTTCGCCCACGGCTGGTGGACGGTCAATGGGGAGAAGATGTCCAAATCAAAGGGGAATTTTATCGATCCGGAAGTCGTAGCGCGGGAATACGGCGCGGACGCGCTGCGTTATTTCATCTTCAGGGAAGCGCCGTTCGGCGCCGACGGGGATTTTTCAATGGAAGCGTTCAGACGGCGCTATAACGCCGACCTGGCCAACGACCTGGGCAATCTTTTATCCAGGGTCCTGAACATGGCCGCGAAGTATATCGAGAACCGGCTACCCGGCAAGCCGGAGGCCGCGAAGCTATTCGACACTATCTCCGCCTGGGGGCCGGAGATAGACGAAAAGATAGACACCATGCGCTTCGGCGAGGCGCTGGACAGGATCTGGCAGGCGGTCTCCATGCTGAACAAGGAGATAGACCGGCAAAAACCCTGGGTGATGGCGAAGGACGAACCGGAAAGCGTCAGGCCTTTCTTGAATGATCTGGTGTGGTGCCTGCGCGCGATAGCGGGCTGGCTCTATTCCTTCATGCCGGACACTTCCACCAGGATGCAGTTGGCGCTCGGCATAGGCAGGACCGGCACGGAAGACCTGGAAACCTCCAAACCCCCGCAGCTCTTCCCCCGAAAACTATAACAAAGCCCCGGAACGCGCTTATTTTTTCGGCTTTGGTTTAATTACGATCCTCGCCTTATCCAGGTATTTGCGCGCATCTTCTTTCCTGCCCGCGTTCTCAAGCGCAACCCCCATGTAGAAATACGCCGCGTCTTCCGAGCCGGGATTTAATATTAGCGCCGCAAACGGGAAAAAAGTTCACGCTGAGTGAGGTGTTCAGAGCGGACTGCGGCGGGGACGGGTCAATTATGCGCAGGCGGCTCGGGGGTCTTGATGATTGAGTAGATGGCTTTAATGACGCCAGCCAGCAGGCCGGATAGCGCGTAGAGCGAAAAGAAGAAGAAAAGCGCGTCCTGCGGAGAGAATACTATAAGGAAAAGCACGCTTAAGATCAGCAGCATTCCTTTTATGGATGTGGGCTTGATGAAACTCCCCTGCTTGAAAGCCGGATAGGGGACGGACGAGATCATTAAAAGCGCCAGGGCTATCATTATGAACGGCGTGATGCCGTAAATGAAAGGCAGTTGATCCATTACCACTTTTATGCTCCTGACATTTCCTTCCGATTCCAGCATGCTGTAAGCCAGCACAAAAGCAGCCAGTATCCCGGCGGCGCCGGGTATCGGCAAACCCTGGAAATAGAGCTTTGAACCGCCGCCGAAATGCGATTTAACGTTGAACCGGGCCAGGCGGAGCGCCCCGCACAACACATACAAGAAGGCCACCGGATAGCCCCAGAAACCGTAGTCCTTCAGCACGAAATTATACATCAGGTAGGCCGGCGCTATACCGAACGACATCCAGTCCGACAGGGAATCTATTTCCACGCCGAAAGAACTCTCCCCGTGCACAAGCCTGGCTATGCGCCCGTCCAGCATATCCATCAAGTAAGACATGATGATGAACCACGCCGCCAGCACATAATTTCTCTCTGAAGCGGCGATAATGGAAAAGAAACCGAACGCCATATTGGCTATGGTGAAGATCGACGGCAGCACTACCGCGCCGGTTTTTTTAAGCTTTTCAAGGTCTATTTTGCCTTGGGTGTTGGTCGTTTGTTCCATCAGTTTTACCAGAGTCCCAGCACCGTCTCGGCGCCGTAGACCTTTTCGCCCGGCCTCACCAGCACGCGCGTATTTTTCGGCAGGTATACCGCCACCTGCGAGCCGAAATAGATCATGCCTATCCTGTCGGAGATCCTGACGGCATCTCCGGCCTTCACATAGGCCGCTATGCGCCTGGCTATGGCGCCGGTGATCTGCTCCACCTGGGCGAAGCGCCCCTGTTCCCCGGTTATCATTATCATGTTGCGCGCATTTTCCCCGGCCTCCGGTTTATAAGCCACGGCGAATTTTCCCTTGCTGTAGGCGACGCTTTCCACTTTGCCGTCCATCGGGGAACGCTGGACGTGGACGTTGAAAATGGAAAGGAAAACACGCACGACTATTATTTCCGGATCTTTTTCAATGCCGACGCTCAAGACCGTACCGTCCGCCGGGCAGGCGATCTCCGCCGGAGCAAAGACCTTGTCTCTCGCCGGATCCCTGAAAAAATAGGCCGAAAAAAGAGCGGCCGCCGCGCCGAGGGCTAAAAGCGGGGTTCCGACCCACTTCGACCAGAAACAAAGAACGGCGCCGAAGAGGATTGCGGCCGCACCGCCGGCTATAAGCTTTATTCCTTCAGGCGCGAACATATCATCCTCCAGAAAACTTCAGTCCGCATTAAATTGTGTGGGCATGGTGGGACTCGAACCCACACGGCCTTGCGGCCAACGGATTTTAAGTCCGTCGCGTCTACCAGTTCCGCCACAAGCCCTTACAAGAAACTCGCCCGTTGCTATATTCTATCTAATTTTTTTCCTCAATTCATTATCGCAGAGCCGGAAAAACGCGTCGCAGGGCATTGACATGAGGCGTTCCGCGGCGGCTTTGCGCCTTATTTCCCCGTCGGAAGACACTATGACGCAGCGCACGCCCTCCATGAACATGAAAGACGCCCGCTCCAGCAAAATATCATCCGCCGGTTCCGAGTCGCTGAAGTAGATATTGATGGAAGGGTTGGGGACGCTTTTTACCTGCCTGAAACCGCCGTCAAATATGACCCTAAAGCACGAGGCCCTGAACGGCTTAAGCCTTGAAACCTCATCCAGCCAGTCTAAGAATTCGCACTCAAGCGCGTCCGGCTTCTCCCCCCAAGCCTGGGAAGGATGGTCCCGGAAACTCCTTGAAAAATTAGAGCCGTCTATAAGGTAGACCGTGGGTTTTGCGGATATCCTTCTCATACCTGCGATATTCTACTAAAAATGCCTTCGCGCCGCGATAAAATGTTGTCCGATCAACATTTTACGTCCCTCTTGCCCCGAGGTTACCCCGCCCTTCAGGGCGGGGTATGGTAAAAATTTTTGTGGCAAAAATTTTTTTGCTTTACTTTAAGTTTTTTGCTATATTTCAATACTATGGCAGGCGCTCATATCAAATTCGGGACCTCGGGCTGGAGAGCCGTTATCGCCGAGGATTTTACTTTAACCAATCTCCGCCGGGTCACCCATGCAGCGGCCAAACACATCAGGGAAAACCGCGAATACGGCTGCAAAGGCGAGGAATACCTGCTGCATCTCAAAACAAGCGGGAAACCGCCGCCGAAGGTCCCGCAGGTGGCAATAGGCTACGACACCCGCTGCCTGTCCGAGGAATTCGCAAAAAATGTCGCCGAAGCTTTTGCGGTGGAAGGTTTTTGCGCCCTTCTCTCGGACGCGGAGGCGCCCACGCCGGTGACGGCCTGGACGGTTACGAACACCCATGCGGCCGGCGGCGTGATGATCACGGCCGGCCACCATCCCCCCCATTATAACGGTTTTAAATGGACGCCGTACTGGGGCGGACCCGCCATGCCCGCCGTCACGGACGACCTGGAAGCAAGAGCGCAAAGCCTGACCATAGCCGAATCCGATAAATTCACGCCTTTTGAGCAGGGCGTTTCGGCGGGCCTTATCAAAATGACCGATTTCCACCCGGACTATTTCAAGCAACTATTCTCGCTTCTGGATGAAAAAGCCATAAAAAAAGCCGGGCTGAAGATCGCGGCTGATTCGGTTCATGGGGCCGTGCGCACCTATTTAAGACCCGCTCTTGAACGCCTGGGCGCTCAGGTGACGGGTTTGAGGGAACGCCGCGATGTCATGTTCGGCGGCCGTTCCCCGGACACCGACGAGGAAAACCTGAAACTGCTGAAAGAAACCGTGGTCGCAAACAAGCTGGATCTGGGACTGGCCTGCGACGGGGACGGCGACCGCTTCGGCGTCATAGATTCCGACGGCGCCTGGATCTCGCCGAACCAGGTGCTGGGGCTCGCGCTGGAACATCTGGTCAAGAACCGCGGCCTTAAAGGAAAACTGGCCCGGTCCGTGATGACCTCGCATTTCGCGGATTCCATAGCCCGCCATTACGGCCTTGAAGTGCGCGAAACGGCCGTCGGCTTTAAACACATAGGCAATCTGCTCCGGACCGGCCGGTATCTGCTGGGCGGAGAAGAGTCCGGGGGACTTTCCATCATGGGCCATGTGCCTGAAAAAGACGGCATCCTGGCGTGCCTGCTGATGGCGGAGCTGGCGGCTTATGAAAGAAAACCGATAAAAAAGATCCTGGGCGGACTGAACAAGAAGGTCGGAAATTTCGTCAACGCCAGGATAAACCTGCGTCTGGACAAAAGCATGAATATGGCCGCCGTCATAGAAAAACTCCAGCACCGCCCTCCGCTGAACCTGGCCGGGTCTTCGGTCTGGAGGATAGACCATACGGACGGTTTCAAATTTATCATGAAAGACGGGAGCTGGCTCGGGCTGCGCCCTTCAGGCACGGAACCGGTAGTGCGGATATACGCGGAAGCCGCTAGCCCGTCCAAAATGAATTCCCTTATGGATTCCGGCAAAAAAATACTGGGCGGAAAGCTTTAATTAAGGAGACAAACCATGGACGCTAAAATAAAAAAAGTGACGGCAAGGGAAATACTTGATTCCAGGGGTTTTCCGACTGTTGAGACCGATGTTTATCTGACGGACGGTTCTTTCGGCCGCGCAGCGGTGCCGAGCGGAGCTTCCACCGGCACGCACGAGGCGCTGGAGCTCAGGGACGGCGGCAAACGCTACCTGGGCAAAGGCGTGGTCAAGGCCGTGGAAAACGTCAACCAGGCGATAACCCCCGAGATAATAGGGCTTAAAGCCGAATTGATAAAGATAGACGCGGCGATGATAGAGATGGACGGTACGCAGACCAAATCAAAACTTGGCGCCAACGCCATCCTGTCGGTGTCCATGGCGCTGGCCCGCGCGGCCGCGGCCTCCGCGAAAATGCCGCTTTACGCCTATATCAGGAAAGCTTACGGTTTAAAACATAAGGATTATCTCATCCCGACACCGATGTTAAACATCATAAACGGCGGCAAACACGCGGACTCCGGCATAAATATCCAGGAGTTCATGATAGTGCCGACCGGAACGTCCAGATTTTCCGAGGCCATCCGCATCGCCGCGGAGATTTACCACACCCTTAAGGGGATCCTCTCCAGGGGCGGCTATACCGTGTCCGTAGGGGACGAGGGCGGATTTGCGCCGAAGATGTTTACCCATGAGGCCGTTATTGAGACCATCGTGAAAGCTATCAATGACGCCGGCTATACCTTCAAGGAAGTGCAGATCGCGCTTGACTCCGCCGCCAGCGAGTTCTATCAGAACGACCGCTATGTCTTTGAGAGTTCCAACCTCACCTACCAGGAACTGACCGCCAAATACACCGAATGGAAGAAGCACTTCCCCATTATCTCCTACGAGGACCCGCTTGCCGAGGACGACTGGGAAGGCTGGGAACACCTGACAAAGCATCTGGCTAAAAAGGCCCGGGTGATAGGCGACGACCTTTTTGTCACCAATCCGGAACGCCTTAAAAGGGGCATAGAGGAAGGCATAGCCAACGCCGTCCTGATAAAGCTCAACCAGATAGGCACGCTGACCGAAACCATCCGCGTGATCGAGCTGGCCCATAAAGCCGGCTATGCCACCATCATCTCCCACCGCTCAGGCGAGACCGAAGACAATTTCATAGCGGACCTAGCGGTCGCCGCCAACGCAGGGGCCTTAAAGACCGGCGCGCCATGCCGTTCGGAACGCAACGCCAAGTACAACCGGCTCATAAGGATAGAGGAAGAACTGGGCAAGAAATGCAGATACGCGAAAGACATGGTCTTCCGGTTCAAATAAGTTTAGAGACGGCAACTGCTTATATTCCCTGCTTCGTCCCCTTTTTAAAAAGGGGGCGCACGGGGATTTCAAAAATCTCCCCTCCCCCTCTTTGTTGTAAAGAGTGGCTGTCATGGTCTGCGCCTATTTCTTCCGCTATGCAGCTTAAAAAGCACAAAGCCAAACTCAAATATATATTGCTGCTTCTGGCGGTTGTTTTCTTTCTGAGCAGCAAGGGCTTCAGATCGCTCGTCAAAAATTACCTTGAATACCGCAGACTGCACGTCCAGAAGCTGGAACTGGCGCATGAGGAGGTCCAGCTTAAAAAAGAGTTCAAGGCCATAAAAGAACCGGCCAACGTCGAGCGGACCGCCCGCAAAGACCTGGGCATGAAACGGCCGGATGAAATAGAATACAGGTTTACGCCGCCCTCCGAAAAGGATAAATAAGCAATGAAAATAAAACAACTCAAACTCGGTCCTATGGACAATTTTTCATATGTCGTCTGGGATGAAAGTTTAAATGAGGCCGCCGTCATAGACCCGGCCTGGCAGCCGGGGGCCATAGAAGAGTTCCTGCTGCGTGAAAGGCTCGCCCTTAAATTCCTTTTGCTCACCCATGCCCATCCCGATCACGCCAACGCCGCCCTCTATTTCCTTCAGAAAGACAAGGAGCTGGCGCTGACCCTGCACAAAGAGGACACTTTTCTGCTGGAAGACGCCGTTTCCGCCGGGCTGTTTGGCGGAAAACCGCTCAGACTGCTGAACGGAGAAGAAGAGCTGGCGTTTGGCCGCGGCAAGATAAAGGTCATCCATACTCCGGGTCATACCCCTGGCTCCGTTTCCTACGCGGCCAGCGGCGCCGTTTTCACCGGAGACACGCTTTTCGTGGGAGAATGCGGCCGCGCGGACCTGCCCGGCTCGGATCCCAAAGCCCTCAGGCAAAGCCTTTTAAAACTCGCCGCATTGGCGGACAGCACCGTCATCTGGCCCGGCCATGCCTATAACGGCAACACGTCCACCATAGGTGTGCAGAAAGAATACAATATTTATATGAAGCTCGCCGCAAAAGGCGAAGCCGAGTTCCTGAAAGCGGCGGTATGAGATAAAGATAAAGACACTGAAAAACAAGAATTTCCATGCCCTCAAAGATTTTATTTTAAGACAGTAAAAAGAAAAAGATAGACTAAAAAGCAAAAGAGCCGGGCTCTTTTGCTGTCTTGTGACCTGTGACTTGTATCTTGTGACCGGCCTGTTTGATCTATTTATGCATCCGTCCCTTTTCACTATCGCCGGTTTCAGATTTCCGGCCTACGGCTTTATGGTGGCCGTCGGGTACCTGGCGGCCATCATCTACCTGCATAAAAAAACTCCCGGCGGCGGATTAACGCGGGACAATACCGCGGACCTGATATTTTACTCCGCCGCAGGCGGCATTCTGGGAGCGAAAGCGGTATTCGCCGTCACTTACTGGAAAGAGCTGGGACCGGACTTTTCCGCCAGGCTGCTTTTTCTCTTCCGGTCGTTCCCATATGGCTTCGTGTTTTACGGCGGGCTGACGGCGGGAGCGGCGGTTTTCCTGTATTACTGCCGGCGGCGCGGGCTTGACCCTTTAATGACCCTGGATTATTTCGCCCCGGCTCTGCCGCTTGCCCACGGCTTCGGCAGGGTGGGCTGCTTTCTGGCCGGCTGCTGCCACGGCCGGGCGGCCGACGGACCGTTAAGTGTTGTATTTTCAGATCCGCTGTGCGAAGTGTCCCGGGCCTATCTAGGCGTAGCGCTTCATCCCGTCCAGCTTTACGAAGCGGCCGGGAACTTTCTCATTTTCCTGGGCCTGCATATTCTAAGCCGTAAAAAACCCGGCTCCGGGCGCGGCCTGGTATTCTCCGCCTACATCGCCTCATATTCCGCACTCAGGTTCTCGCTGGAATTCCTGCGCGGGGACGATCGCGGCGGCTTCTGGCTGGGACTGTCTCCGGCCCAGCTCTTTTCGGTGATTTTTGGATTTATCGCTTTAGGCATCTTTATCAGATTGAGGAAAAATGGAAAACTTAAAGTTTGAAGGGGTTCCGCAGCGGCTGGACGTGTTCGTGACGGAAAGGGAGACCGGTTTTTCCAGGGAATTCGCAAAAAAAATGATAAACGAAGGCAGGGTCCTGGTGAATGGCAGGGCCAGGAAACCGTCCTTCCTGTTAAGCCCGGATGATTTGGTGACGATAACCCTGCCTGAAACCGGCAAAAGCAAAGCGGGCAAAAAAGACAAAGAGGACCTTGAAGCCATACTGATCTATGAAGATAAAGATATGCTGGCCATCTCAAAGCCGGCCGGCTTAGCGGTCCACCCGAACGATTCCAACTGGATGAGACGGCCCCAGGCCTGCCTGATGGCGGAGGCGACGGTCGTTTCCATGCTGCTCAAAGCGCGCCCCGCGCTCCTTAAAAGCGGGGTAGAGCGGCTAGGCCTTGTGCACCGGCTTGACCGCGACACCAGCGGGATCATGCTGGCGGCGAAAACAAAAGAAGCCCAGACCGCCCTTCAAAGGCAATTTAGGGAAAGGGAAGTCGCCAAGACTTATCTGGGGGTGGTCAGCGGCGTCCCGGCCAAAAAAACAGGCTCCATAGACGCCCCCATAGGAAGGGCTTCCGGATTTAAAAAAATAAAGGTCTGGGAATACGGACGGGACGCGCTTACGGAATTCAAGGTGATAGAGAAAACAAAGCGTCACGCCCTGCTTGAGATCTATCCCAGGACGGGACGGACCAATCAGATACGGATACATCTTGAATTCATCAAACACCCGGTAGTAGGGGACAAGCTTTACGGCGGCGAGCCCGCCGCGCGGCTGCTGCTCCACGCCTATGAGCTGATCTTCACCCACCCGTCAAAGGACAAAAAGACCTCCCTGAGCGTAACCCCGCCCGAAGAATTCACCCGCGAATGGGCCAGGCTGAAGCAGCAGGGGACGGAGACGTAGTTAGATAATTAGTCTTGAACGAAACCGCTTCGCGGTGGTTTGATAACTCAGGAGAGACATAAAAAAAATCCATGTGGCAATACTAAGGGGAGGGGAGATGGTAGATGGGTAAGGAGTTGGGGGATTTTCTGGCAGGCAGGTCTTTCAGCTCGAAGAGGCGGTCTCGCAGTTCGGCGGCCAGCTCGAAGTTCAGGTTGTCGGCGGCGTCCTTCATCTGCTTTTCCAGCTCCTTCATAATACCCTTGATATTATTCCTGTTGACATCCGCCGCCGCCACGGCGCCCACCAGCGAAAAAGCCGACCGCTTCTGCTGCGTGTGAAGCTCGTCATATTCCATCTGCTTCTTCGTGATGGTCTCCGGCTTGATGTTGTGCTTCTTGTTGTAGGCAAGCTGCTTCTCGCGGCGGCGGTCCATCTCAGCCGTAGCGCGCTCCATGGAACCGGTCCTGCGGTCCGCGAACAATATCACCTTGCCCGTCAGATTCCTGGCCGCGCGGCCGGATATCTGCACCAGCGTCGTATCGCTCCGGAGAAAACCCTCGTTGTCGGCGTTCAAAATAGCCACCAGAGTCACTTCCGGGATGTCCAAACCTTCCCGCAGCAGGTTGATGCCCACCAGCGCGTCAAACTCGCCCTTGCGGAAATCGCGCAGGATATCCAGCCGCTGGAGCGTGTCCATGGAAGAATGGATGTATTTGGCTCTGATCTTTTTCTCGGCCAGGAAATCGCTGAGGTCCTCGGCGGTCTTCTTGGTCAGGGTCAGCACCAGCGAACGCTCCTTATTGGCGGAGCGTTTTTCTATCTCGCCGATCAGCGCCTTTATCTGCCCCTGTGCCGGCAGAACCGTGACCTCCGGGTCCACAAGCCCGGTGGGCCGGATGATCTGCTCCACGGTGTTTTCCGCGCCGCAGAGTTCCAGTTCATACGGGCCGGGCGTCGCCGATACAAAAACCGTGGCCGGGCGTATAGCCTCGAACTCATCAAACCTGAGCGGCCTGTTGTCCAGCGCAGAAGGCAGGCGGAAACCGAAGTCCACCAGCGTCTGCTTGCGGGAGCGGTCGCCGTGGTACATCCCGCGTATCTGCGGCGCGCTGACATGCGACTCGTCCATGAAAAGCAGAAAATCTTTTGAAAAATAATCCAGCAGGCACAGCGGTCGCGCGCCGGCCGCTCTGCCGGACAGGTGGCGGGAGTAATTCTCTATGCCGTGGCAGTACCCGGTCCGGCGTATCATCTCCAGATCATAGCGGGTGCGCTGCTCTATGCGCCGGGCTTGGAGCAGCTTGCCCGCCGCGTTCAGTTCCTTCAGCCGCTCAGCCAGCTCCCCCTCAATGGCGCCGATGGCCCGCTCCAGTTCCACCGGCTCGGCCACGAAATGGGTGGCGGGATAGATGATGGTTTCCGTATGCTTCTTTAAGGTATCCCCCGTCAGCGGGTTTATCTCCCGGATGCTTTCTATCCTGTCGCCCAGTTCCACGCGGTAGGCTGTCTCCATATCGGCCGGGAAGATGTCTATCAGGCCGCCGCGCATGCGGAATGTCCCGCGGACGAATTCGGTATTGTTGCGCTCGTATTGGATGGCTACCAGGCGCCTGGTCAACTCCCGCCGGTCGCAGGGAGCGCCCTTTCGGAGATGCAGGCAAAGCTTGGAAAAATTGTCCGGTGAGCCGATATTGTAGATGCAGGAGACCGAGGCCACCACTATGGCGTCGCGCCGGCTGAGGATGGAACTGGTGGCTTTAAGGCGCAGCTTGTCTATGTGGTCATTTATCGAGGCGTCTTTTTCTATGTAGGTATCGGTGGCAGGCATGTAGGCCTCGGGCTGGTAATAATCGTAATAGGAAATAAAATACTCCACCGCGTTGTGCGGAAAAAAGGTTTTGAATTCGGAATAAAGTTGGGCGGCCAGCACTTTATTAGGCGAAATGATTAGCGCGGGGCGGTTGAGTTCGTTTATGACCGAAGCCGCGGTGAAGGTTTTGCCGGAGCCGGTCACGCCCAGCAGCGTCTGGCTGGCCTTGCCGGCGCGTATCCCTTCGCAGAGCGCTTTTATGGCGGCCGGCTGGCCGCCCTTCGGCTTGAACGGCGAAACCAGTCTAAATTTAAAGCTCATCAATAGATTTTACAAAGATACAGCCGCGTTTACACTATTCGGAGAATGCTGATAGCCCGTTTCAACCTGACAAGGCTTTCCAACGTCCGGTTTCGGCTGCGCATTTTCCTGGCGAATCCGTGATTTACGCTTCCCCTTTTTAGAAAGGGGGATTGAGGGGGATTTTATAATCTGCCTACCCCCTTGAAATTCCGGGTTTATGTGCTATCCTATATACAGTGCCCGGCGCTTAAGGGTTTTTCCGGCTGGGGATATGAGGAAGAAAACCGACTCCATAATACTGGCAATTATCACCGCGATCAGCGTTATCCTGCCGCACGCTCCTAAAATAATTCCGGAAGGAAATTCCCTCATAGCCGCCGCGGCCGTTGCGGCAACTTTATCCATCCCGTCAAAATCAATGGCGGCCATTATGCCCGCGCGCATAGTGCAACTCGCCGTTACTATGCCGCAAAGCTGTGAGGCCGGCGTTATGGAGCAGCTTTGCTCCTCGGTCACCAGTTTTCTAAATGACGAGGCCGCCAAGGCCGATACCGCGTTAAAAAACTGCAAGAAAAACTGCGGCTGGAGAAAAAGAAAAGACGACCTGATAGACGCCGCCAGGAAAAAAGCCAAAGAGTCCTGCGCCAAAGGCGAAGCTCCGGACGTTAATGAATTAAGCAAGGGGCTGGATAGAAATACAAAAGACAGACTTAAGGATTTGTACAATCGGAACAGCCGGATGTTCGACGGCACCGCCAAGCTGGCCGCGAAAGATTTAACACTGGTCCCCTCAAACAGCGCCGCAACGCTCACCGCTAAGGGCGGCCAAGTCGCCGATTTGAAATCCTACGAGCCGAACACCCCAAAATTAAAGTATCCAAAGGACGCAGCGAAACAATCAGACTGCTACACACTATGCACCGGTATTACCGCCGGGGCGGCGGCACAATGCAAATGTTGCCAGGATTACAACAGTCTTTGTACTACGTATGTCTCTGGCTGTACACCCGGCTGCGGAGAGTATGACGCTAAAAAATCCTGCTGCATAAACGGAAAAGTTGTGGATAAATTCAAGGTGCCGAGCAAAACACTGCAACGAATCGGTGTAATCCCCGACTGCAAGAACCGGGTCCAGGCGGTTTCTGAAAAAGTTGTAAGGCCAGAAAAGCAAGGCTGTTCCGTTACTCCGAGATTAGGGCATCTTATTAACATAAAGGAGAGAAGATTTTCAAGAGATGAAAGACTTATAGCGTTAATGCTTTCCTGGAAAATAACAAAAGGAATAGCGACAAAACTCTTTAACCTGGATAGCGGAAGACCTCCGATAACAGACTTTAATAATCCTTTTACCGGTCTCACGCCTCCTTTCAGGGGTTCCTGCAATGACCATGATTATTGCTATGGAACCTGCAAAAAGATTGCAAATGATTCCGCAGATAGACGAAAATGTGATGATAAGTTGCTTACGGATCTAAGGGATGTGGTTTGTAGCAATGCGAAATATCCGTTAACAAAAGATGAATGCACGGAGTTGGCAGAGGATATGGTTTGGAGTTTAAGACATCTCCCTTTTGGAGGATCCGCTGCGTATGCAGCCGCGCAAATTGAACGTTGCAAATGTGATTTATGTCCATAATTTTACCTATAAAATACCATAAAAGCCGGATTAAACCATCCACGTTTATTCGCGGAATGTTTATTTTTTGTTTCCTCGGCCTCGTTGCTACTCCAGCCTTAGTGCGCGCCGATGAATGGGGCTGCGGTAACATGACGGCATGTTTAAAAAAATTGGAGGACAAAGACCCGTATATCCGTAGGCGCGCCGCCCTAGATATTAGATTATATGCTCGGAGATCAAAAGACGATGAACGAAAGAAAGTGATAGCGGCATTAAAACGGCATCTTCAGGATATCGATAAACAGGTGCGCTACAGCGCAGCTGGGTCCATAGTCGACATAGATACTACTTCTAAGGAAGTTTTGCCTATTCTTTTTGAAAGGCTTAATGATAAAACAGAAGATCCAATTGATGCGGGACTATATCTTCGCCATTTTGGACCGGAAGCCAAGGATGCCGTGCCTATACTTATTGACGGGATGAAAAAGGAGGGGATATCCTGGTTTTTGGGTTATCCTCATTCTACGTATGGCGACGTGTTGCGGGACATCGGAACTCCGGAAGCTCTTGCCGCTGTTGAACCGCTGAGACGCAGGGAACTGATAGCGGACATATTTTACGCGCCGTTTAAACTTTTGCTATACCCCGTGTTTGCGCTGCTGGTCAGCCTGTGTTTTGCGGGCCTTTTCTGGCGGGGCCGCGCTCAATACAAGGAAGGGAAAAAGATAAAATACATGCCGCTTCTTATTCCGACCCTGGGCTGGGGAAGCTGGGGCTTGTATATGGTAAATAAGAATGTGATGGAGGACTACGGCAGCGTGCTTTGTTTCGTCTCCTGGTTTTTATTTCTTATAACTTTGGCAGGCTTAATTCCGTGGCTAGTAAGTTGGGTGCGGGTGCGGACGCAGGAAAAACGCAAAACCGTCAACTCTATTCCTTCTTAAATCTCGCTTCCGCTGAAAACCCCCAAACCGCCCCGCCCACGGCAAAAACCAAAGGGAGCAGTAGGGAAACCGCCCCAAACCGCCGCCAATAATCGGGCATGATTTGGCCTCTTTTTCCAACACCAAAAACGCCCCCTGAAACCGGCTGATAGCCCGTTTCAGTCCAAAAAACTCGTCAAACAGCCGTATTTGGCCGTCTGAAGCCCACAGGCCTGCCGCATCCCGGACAACCGTCTCCCGCCGCCTGCCCGGCGCAGACAACAACAACGCCTGCTCTTGACAACGCAGCCTGGCAAGCCTTGTCTCGTTTAAATTCAGCAAATCTATAAGCGAAATCCTCTCCATCAGCATTTCCCGCACTATCCTGTGCAGATAAAATATTGAGAAACGGTATTTTGTCTGATACTTGATGTACGCCAGCAGTAAGTAATAGCACATGGCAGTCCAAACCTGCGTCATTACCGTGTTCGGGGACGTTCCCAGAAAAGTTTTTATCTTCAGATTCTGTTTTATCCACTTAAAAAATATGGCGCTTCCGGGTTTGGAGTGGGTAGATTTAGCCTCCCCAGCCGACTGTTAATCTGGCAAAATGGCTCAAGGAGCACAAACCGCGCACCTATAGAATACCTTACATGCGCTTAAATTCCGTCGGAGAATGGCTTATAAGGCTTATACTGCGCAGGGGTAGCCGTAACCAAGCCATAGTGGCCACACTTAAAGTGCCATTAGTATTATGCTGATACTTGTATCCGTCTTTACCCATGCCAAACCCGGAAGCGCCAAAAATATTTCTATCTGCCACCGGGCTTTATAGACGTGCGCTATGTCTGAATTTATCCGGATATTCTTTATTAGCAGGGTAAAAAGCAATGCCGTAAGAAGAAAACTTGCCGCATATCACTGCCATATTCAGCTCGGCATCATTGCCCAGGGTATTCTCCAGTGCCTCTCACTGTCTTTTCCCAAACTTGTCTGGAACTCTTTCGGCTCATGGATTCGCACCCCAAGAATGGATTTGTGCCCTTCCGAACAGGTTACCGCCTTCCGTAGACTTCCAGGGCCCGGTCTTTTTCCCTTTTTTTAAGATACGCCCGCGCCAGCCGTTTATAATTCGGTTCAAACAGCGGGTCCAGTTTCTCCGCGGCCGTAAAACTTTCAATCGCCTCGTCCCAGCTGGCCAGGCGGGAATAGGCGGTTCCCAGTTGATGATCCACCTGGACGTAATGCGGGGCCAGTCGTTTTACCTTTTGATATTGCACGACGGCCTTTTCAAGATTCTCTTTTTCTCCCCGATCCTGGCAGACATTCCCTATGAAGTATTGCGCCATGACATATTCCGGCATTCCGGGAGTCATCTTGTTAAACCGGGAAAGAGCCTGTTCCCATTGGGATTGTTTGGCGTGGTAAATACCGATATTCAGCTCGATGTCCGACACGAACCACCTGACCGAACCACAGCCAAGCAGGCCTATTACGGCGAAAGCCGGAAGGTAAATGAGCCGGCTTATCAGGCCGGGAACGGGAAAAGGATAAACGGAAAACTTTATATCGCGTTCCAGGTGAGTCGCGGCGACGCCGCCCAGAACTCCGGCCAGCAGCCAGAACATGGTTCCCGGCGACACAAACGCCGTGCCCAGGGCGTTCGTCAGCCCCACAAGAAGAAAGCCCAGCACGCTGGAAAATATCCCTATCAGCCACAAAGTATCTTCCTGCGCGTCCGGCATAACGCTCGCGTGGATCTTATTTATCGCCGCACGGATCAGACCGGCGAACAGCCACAGCGCCAGAATGAGTCCCACAATACCCAGTTCGCTCCAGATCTCAAGCAGCCAGTTTTCGGGATTATTGGTCTCGGTATTATGCTTTTTCTCCAGCCGGATTATTTCCGGTTTCCGGAACCCGGGATAGGTTACGTAGAAACTTCCCGGCCCGGTTCCTATCCAGGGATGTTCCCTGATCAGGTTGAGCGTCCCGGACCAGGTGTGCTTAAGGAAGGCGGCATTATAGGCGGCCTGTTCGCGCAGTTTATGCGGATTTATCAGGAAGCAGCAGCCGATGGCAAACAGCAGCAGGGCGGTGGAGATAACGGACATGCGGCGCGCATAGCCCCGGAGGAATTTGCAGCTTAACAACAGAAAAATAATCCCCGTGGGAACGAAGGCAAAAAGCCCTTTTACGGACCAGGAATAGATGAGATTGAAGACGATAAGGGGCAGCAGCGACAGGGCCAGCAATGACCGCAGGTTGACGATAGAGAATAAAATCTTCGGGCAGGACGGGTCTTTCCCGTCGTCCGGACTCACGGCCGCGCTGCTCAATGGAGCGGAGCCCAGAAAACTGGTCACGGCAAGAGGGAAGATCCCGGTCAGGAACGCCGCCAGAAGATCGGGATTGGCAAGCGTTGAGAATATGCGGGAGCCGAAAGCTTTCCGCCAGATGAACGGATCAAGACTCCAACCCAGCGCATCCGGAAAGAACCTGTAGTCAAGCCACTGAACGACCCCGTAAAGCGTAACCACCCAGGCGGCCGCCAGCGCCCAATCCGTCAGCCGCTTGGCGAAGCGAAGGTTTCCCAATTCGGCGCAGCCGATGCAGAACAACACAACAAATGACGTCATTTTAATAAATCCGTACAACGCCGCCGCCTTGAAAGGCGACAATGCGTAACCAAGCAGGAGCCAGGCCAGAAACAGAATGCCCGGCAACAGGACTTTTTGCGACGGGAGCGGCCACTCCAGCCTGCCTGTTTCCACAGTTTTGATTATCCAGAAGAAGATCAGAAAAAGTGTTCCCAACTGGGCAAGAGTAATTTTTATCATGGCTGAATCATAGGTGCGCAGATAAAAAACAGTGGGGAGAAGAAAAGTCATAAGGAAAGCGCTCCACGCCATGCCTTCCTGCGCGAAAACGGCCAATCTTGTGCGTAAACTATCCATTCTTTCCTCCTGACTGATGTTGGGGCTGTTCGGCGGCAAACGCCTGGGTCGGTATGCCTAATGAAAACAGAGAAGCCGCCAGCATCAGCGCCACGTAACCCAGCGCGACTCCATAGGCCGGGGACAACCTCCAGTTAAACCGTCTGACGATCGCTACGGAACGGCTTTCAGCTGAGATCAGCTTGCGAAGCTCGTTTCTCAAACGCTCCGGCAGGGGCGTGGTTTCAAACCTGGAAAGCTCATTTTTCACGGCCCGGAGCAAGGACGCTTCTTTTGCGCACTCAGGACATTGGTTCAGATGCGCAGAGACCTTCTCTCTGAGCCCCGGGGTCAGCCGGTCGTCGGTAAAATAATCCAGAACATTGCCGACTGCAAAGCAATTCATTTTTCGCCTCCATTCCAAAGGCCGGTTAATTTTCCCCGGAGTATTTTCCTGGCCCTGTGCAGCCGGACGCAAACAGTTCCCAGGGGCCATTTCAGGATTTCAGCCGCTTCCTCGTAGGAATATCCCTCCATATCCACCAGCGCTATCGCGGCGCGCAGATTCGGTTCCAGGAGTTTCAGCTCAGCCCCGATCCGGGCCCGCAAATCCGTCTGCTCCGCCCGTTTTTCAGGTGTGGGCGCGGGATCGGCGGTGTTTTCCAGAAAATCCTGCGGGTCGCCGGATATTTGCGGCCGCCTTCTCCTCAGCGCGTCTACGTGGAGATTCCTGATAATTACATAAAGCCACCTTTCAAAACCCAGCTTCGCGTCGTAGTTTCCGCGATTCTTCAGGACCTTCATAAAAGCGTTCTGGACCAGATCGGCGGCCTCGCCGGAATTTCCCGTCAATTTGCAGGCAATGGAATAAGCCCTCTCCATATTGGTTTCGATCAACCGGGCAATTTCTTCCATGTTCATGCCGCTGCATCCCTGCCTGTTATATATACGAACAGGCGTCCGAATTTATTTCAACCGCCGTTCTGTTTCCGGCACATTGCCTATCTTACAATTTTAACCCGAAAACCGGCCCGGCCGATTTTTAGGTGTTCGTTCGCCTATCAAACAACTATCGCCTTGTATTTTACCAATAAACGCCGCTAAAACTTCATCACGCTGGTCAGGAGGGAAGCTGCAAAAATCAGTTCGAACTAAAACTTTCAGGTTAATCGTACGGCTGTTTTCCGGATCGTTTGCCCGGCCGCCGTCTACTTACGCCTCGGCTTCTTCCATAAAATGTTAAAATCTCATTATGTCCCCCAGGACCCAGATAACCGTGGCCGCCACCGCCGGCTTCTGCCCGGGCGTGAAGACCGCCATAGACAAGGTCCTGGAACTGGCCAAAAACAGCAAACGGACCATCTATACCCTGGGCCCCCTGATACATAACAGCCAGGTCATAGAAACCCTTAAAGAAACGAACATCCACGCGGTAAACGACGTCTCCGAAATAAAAGATAAAAACGCCATTTTAGTCATAAGGGCGCACGGCATCCCGCCGGAGGCGGAACAGCGCCTGCGCGCGCGGTCCATAGAGGTGGTGGACGCCACCTGCCCGCTGGTCAAGCATGTGCATAAGACCATAGAGAAATACGCGGCCCTGGGCTACCACACCGTGATAGTCGGTGACAAGGACCACGCCGAGGTCATAGGGCTCATGGGCTACGCGCAAGGCCGCGGCATCGTCATAAGCGGCCCCGAAGAAGCTGCCTCCCTGCCGCGGCTTGATAAGGTGAATATCGTGGCCCAGACCACGCAGGAGGAAGATGTTTTCCTGGCCGCGGTAGCCGCGGCGCGGGAAAAAGTAACGGAACTCGTGGTTTCCAACACGATATGCAAGCCGACCAAAGACCGCCAGAAAGAGACCGTTAAGCTTTCAAAAGCCTCGGACCTGGTGATAGTCATGGGCGGGAAGAACTCCGCCAATACCGCCCGGCTCTTCCAGATCTGCGAAAAGCTCGCCCCGTCGGCTATCCATATTGAAAAAGAAGAGGAGCTGTCGCTGGAACTTCTGAAAGGCAAAAAGTCCGTCTTTATCACGGCCGGGGCGTCCACCCCCACCTGGATGATAGAAAAAGCGCTTGCGCGGACGCGCGAACTGACCATAGCTAAGAAAAGCTCTATCGGGGAGAGATTTTCGTTTATCTGGACGCTGGCCATCACAAGCTGCGCCTACACGGCCCTGGCGGCGGTGGCGCTGACCTATGTCTGCATGAAGCTTGAAGGCGCGCCGGTGTCCAAGAAACTGCTTCTGCTGGCCGGGCTTTTTGTGCTCAGCCTGCATCTGGCTAACCGCGCCGAAGAAAAAGGCGCGGCCGCCCCGGACAGGGCCAAGAAACTGCTTTTTATAAAATTTAAATCCGCCACCCGGTTCGCGGCCGTCCTGGCCGGCGTCCTTGCCATCGCGCTGACCGCCACGCTCGGCCGGCGGGTGTTTTTGCCGGCGGCTTTTTTCTGGGGACTGGGCATGCTCTACCCCTACAAGCTGCCCCTGGGCTTTGAGAAATTCGGCAATTTTCCCGCCTCCAAGGACATTCTGACCGCGCTCGGCTGGGGTTTCGTCTGCGCTTACGCGCCGGGAATATGGCGCGGTTCCATCCTGTACAAATCCACTCACCTGGCGGTCATTTTCGCGGCGCTGCTGGTTTTCATGCGCTCGGTTATGTTCGGCGTAACCCACGCCCACAGCGACATGATAGTGGGCAAGGAGAATTTTTACAAGGCGGCGGGTCCGGCGTTCACCTATCTGACGCTTTTCGCGATATTCCTGTTCCTTGAGATAATCCTGGTGCTGCTGAAAAACATGGCCTGGAAACCTGATTTGGCCGCCGCGCTTTTCACCGGGCTTTTCTATTACCTGGCGCTGCTGCTTTTCTTCTACTTCCGCAAGATCCCGGAAAGGATAACCGCCGAGACTCTGATAGATTCCCAGTTCCTTATCCTGGCCCTCTCGGTCTGGAAGGGTTAACCGCCTTGGCCGCTTGATGAGCATAGCTCCTGATGCGGCGCTGGCATAGCCTTGCCGTCCAGTCAAGGTATTTGTAAAATATCAGCGCGAAGGGTGCGACATAAGCGGCGGGCGTTACCTTCGTAGCAAGCCCGCCGGACAACTTCAGGGGGTTCAGCGAGCGGTTCCGCCTATAATGGCGGAACGAAGCGAGCGCGGAAGGGGGACAGAGTCCCCCTCCGGGAGCGCCCGGCCGGGTTCCTCTTGAGGCCGGGCGGTTAATCCGCCCTGAGCGCGAAGCGCGAAGGGTGCGACAGATGCGCGGTTAGCTCAGCGGTAGAGCGCCTCTCTTACACAGAGGATGTCACAGGTTCAAATCCTGTACCGCGCAAACTTTTTTACAGATGCCATAGGCTATAAGCTTTTCTGGCAATGTATAAAGTTTCTGCGTATGGCCTAAAGCATATGGCTTATGGCAATTTAAACTTACCACCTTCAATAAAATAGGGGACCAATTAAATGGCTGACCAACGAGAAGACCTGCCGCTTGAAGAAATGCGCACCGAAGACGAGATAGAGCTCATCACTGAGGCGAATGAAACTCCGCACGTCGCCGGCCCGGTGCCGGAAGAGATAGAATTCAAGTGGTATAAGGAAGTCTACCAGGGCGACGACATGAAGCAGCTCACTTTAAGGGCCGTCCTGATGGGCGCCCTGCTCGGCGGCTTCATGTCGCTTTCAAACCTCTATGTCGGCCTCAAAACCGGCTGGGGGCTGGGCGTGGCCATCACGGCCTGCATCCTTTCTTACACCATCTGGAAAACACTCCGCACGCTGCTGCCGTTCATGTTCAAGAGCGAGATGAGCATACTTGAGAACAACTGTATGCAGTCCACCGCTTCCTCCGCCGGCTATTCCACCGGCGGCACCATGGTCTCCGCTATCTCAGCCTACCTTATAATAACGGGCGTTCATATACCCTGGCTGACCCTGACGCTCTGGACTGTGTTCCTGGCGGCGCTGGGCGTATTCATAGCCATACCGATGAAGCGCCAGATGATAAATATTGAGCAGTTAAAGTTCCCGAGCGGCATCGCGGCGGCCGAGACGCTCAGGAGCCTGCACTCCAAAGGCGCCGAAGCCGCCGACAAGGCCAGGTCGCTGGCGTGGGGCGGAATTTTCGGCGCGGTCGTGGCCTTCATCAGGGACCAGGGCGCCGAAATATCGTGGAAGAAAATAGGCTTCAAATACAGCCTTACGATGCCCGCCTCCCTGCCGTTTAACGGCGCGCTTATGGGCTATCCCCTTGAAAAATGGACCATATCCTTTGACATGAGCGCCATAATGATAGCGGCCGGCGCCATAATAGGCTGGAAGGTGTCCTGGTCCCTTCTGCTGGGAGCGTTCATCAACTTCGGCGTACTGGCGCCCTGGGCCGTGCACGCCGGCGCCATAGACGCGACAAAGCTCGGCTACAGGGCCATCGTGCAATGGAGCACCTGGGCCGGCGCGTCCCTGATGGTCACTTCCGGACTTTTCATGTTCGCGTTGCAGTGGAAGACCGTTATGCGCGCTTTCGGCGGAATAACCAATCTCGTCTACCGGCGTCCGGAGGCCGAAGCCGATCCGCTCGCCCACATAGAAGTGCCTTCCTCCTGGTTCGTCACCGGCACGGCTCTCTCGGGACTCGGGTGCATCATGGTCCTGCATTACGCTTTCCAGACTTCCTGGTGGATGGGCCTGATAGCCGTCACCCTTACGTTTTTTCTGGCCATAGTGGCCGCGCGCGCCACTGGCGAATCGGACATCACGCCTATCGGGGCGATGGGCAAAATTACCCAGCTCACTTTCGGCGTTTTGGCCCCTTCCAACATGACCACCAATCTGATGACGGCCTCCGTCACGGCCGGCGCCGCCGGCTCCACGGCCGACCTGCTGACCGATCTCAAGAGCGGTTACCTGCTCGGGGCCAATCCCCGGCAACAGTTCCTGGCGCAGTTCCTCGGCATTTTCGCCGGCACGCTGGTGGTGGTGCCGGCTTTTTATATACTGGTGCCTCAGGCTTCAGCGCTCGGCTCCGACCAGTGGCCGGCTCCGTCGGCGCAGGTCTGGGCAGCGGTGGCGAAACTGCTGTCCAACGGCATACACTCGCTGCATCCGACGGCCAGGATGGGCCTTATAGTCGGCGGCCTGATCGGCATAATAATACCGCTGATAGATCTGGCCCTGCCGAAGCGCCGGAAATATATTCCCTCGGCCATGGGCCTGGGGCTCGCGATGGTCATACCGTTCTGGAATTCGCTTTCCATGTTCATAGGCGGCCTGATAGCCTACATCCTGGAGAAAAAAGCGAAAACTATAGCCGAAAAATACATCATACCGGTGAGTTCGGGCATAATAGCCGGGGAATCCATTATGGGCGTGGGAATAGCCTTAGCCGGCGCCAGGGAAGACGTCTTAAAAACGCTCACCCCTATGCTCGCTTATATCAGGGCTATGTTAAAATTTTGATTTTAAGCGCTTTGTCCGCGCCGCGTTTGGTTTTTATTATTTTTTTTGATATCCTATACGGGAACTCCGTGGGGTCGTGGTGTAGCCTGGTTTAACACGTCGCCCTGTCAAGGCGAAGACCGCGGGTTCGAATCCCGTCGACCCCGGACAATTTCACTTTTTAAAAAATCGGAAATTTTTTCCGAATTCTGCGCGCGCGAAGAATTGAAATTTAGCAGGAATTCCCACGGTTTTTTTAATTCAAACGAAAGCTCTTTCCGTAAATATTCAGTAAACCCGTCTCTGCCCTGCTGAAAATTCCCCGCCCCGACTGGACACACACCCCTCCTTATATGTAAGATAAAGGCATGGCCGTCGAAACCCTTGAGCCTGCCGACGAATTGCGCGGACTGCGCTGCG
>JACQYT010000042.1:0-23680 GCA_016208085.1 Elusimicrobiota bacterium
AACCCTGGTCCCTAGCCCCTGGTCCCTAGCCCCTAAATCCTATTCCTCCGTTATTCTATAATCTCCACTACCACGCCCGCGCCCACCGTGTGGCCGCCTTCGCGGATGGCAAACCGCAAACCCTTGTCCATCGCTATCGGCGTTATCAGCTCCACCGTTATCTCCGTGTGGTCGCCCGGCATGATCATCTCCGCGCCGTCCTTCAGGAAGATTGAACCCGTAACGTCGGTCGTCCTGAAATAGAACTGCGGCCTGTAGCCTTTGAAGAACGGCGTGTGCCGCCCCCCCTCGTCCTTCGTCAAAACGTACACCTCGCCCTTGAACTTCTTGTGCGGCGTGATGGACTTCGGCGCGGCTATCACCTGGCCCCGCTCCACCGCGTCCTTGTCTATGCCGCGCAGCAGCATCCCGATGTTGTCGCCGGCTATAGCCTCGTCCAGCAGCTTGCGGAACATCTCAAGGCCCGTCGCCACCGAGGTTTGCGTTTCCCGTATGCCCACTATCTCCACCGCGTCGCCGACGCGCACCTTGCCCCGCTCCATCCTGCCGGTCGCCACCGTGCCGCGCCCCGTGATGGAGAACACGTCTTCCACCGCCATCAGAAACGGCTTGTCCGTCTCGCGCTTCGGCTCCGGTATGGCGCTGTCCAGCGCTTCCAAAAGCTTGACTATCGAGCCTTCGCCGTAATCCCCGCCCTCCCCCTCCATAGCCTTAAGCGCGGAACCCCGCACTATCGGAATGGCGTCCCCGGGAAATTCATACTTCTTCAGCAGGTCCCGCACTTCCACTTCCACCAGCTCCAGCAGCTCCGGGTCGTCCACCAAATCCGCCTTGTTCAGGTACACCACCAGGCTCGGCACGTTCACCTGCTTGGCCAGCAGCACGTGCTCCTTCGTCTGCGGCATCGGGCCGTCCGCGGCCGACACCACCAGAATCGCGCCGTCCATCTGCGCCGCGCCCGTTATCATGTTCTTGATGTAGTCGGCGTGGCCGGGGCAGTCTATGTGCGCGTAGTGCCGCTTGTCCGTCTCGTACTCCACGTGCGACACCGCCACCGTCAGAATCTTGGACGCGTCGCGCACCACGCCGCCTTTGGCTATGTCGGCGTACGACATCTCTTTGGAAGAGGTCCCCGCCAAACAGCACGGCGGGTCCGCCTTTGGCGGAAGAGGTAAGAGGTCAGAGGTCGGAATTTATAAGGAGCTCCCTGTAAATCCGACTTCTTACTTCTGACTTCTTGCTTCTACACTTATAGCCGTATCAAAAAAACAAGCTGGGGATGGGGATTGAACCCACGACCTTCTCCTTACCATGGAGATGCTCTACCAGCTGAGCTACCCCAGCGCTCGTGCCACTCACCCGCAGCCCGCCGCACCCGCTGTCGTTCGCTGCGCTCACTTTTCTCACACCGTGAGCGCGGGTGTCGGCTTCGATTCCCCCGCCAGCCGAAATCCAGCAAAGGTATTTCCCGAAAACCAAGCGGGCGATGGGAATCGAACCCACGTGACGAGCTTGGAAGGCTCGTGTTCTACCATTGAACTACGCCCGCGGATATACCAATTATATTCATTTTCCGCTTATACAGTCAACGAAAACCCGTTTAGCCCAAGGGTGAAGAATTGCCGGGGTGGAGTTGCCGCAATGACAGGCGGGAAAATTTAAAAATTTTTTACGACAATAGAAATCCTGCAGACGCCCTGTGTTTTATTTTAACGCAGGCCCTGTTTTCAATGGGAAGCCGAAGCTGGGGGAATCTTTTGCCTGGATTGATTTTAAGTCGGAGAAAGGTGAGAAGAATTCCTCAATTCTTCAGGGCTGTGATTTTTTTCGATATCTCATAGAACATCACGGCGGCCGCAACCGAAGCGTTAAGGCTCTCGACCCCGCCTCTCTGCGGTATGGAAACCAGCTCGTCGCAATGCTCCCGGGTCTTGCGGTGCAGCCCCTCCCCCTCCGAGCCTATCACCAGGAACGCCGGGAAAGCGAAATCCGTCTTGTCCACGGGCTTGCCCTTCATGTCCGCGCCGTAGATCCAGAAATTCCTTTTCTTCAGCTCAAGAATGGCCTGGTTCAGGTTGACCACCTCCATCACATCCACCCTCTCGATCGCGCCCGAGGCCGTCTTCTGCGCCGCGGGCGTCAGCCCCACTGACCTGCGCTCGGGTATGACCACTGCGGAAACGCCGAAACACGCCGCGCTCCTTATAATGGCGCCCAGATTCATCGGGTCGGTTATGCCGTCCAGACCGGCCCAAACGGTATTTTTGGGCTCTTTTACCAAGCCTAAAGCGTCGGAAAGCGAATGTATCTTAACAGGTTCCGCCTCAAGTATGACGCCCTGATGATGTCCCCCTTCCGACAGGCGCTCAAGGGCGCGCGGCTCCACAAAATCCACCGGGACGCCGCTCTTCCTGGCCAGGCCCACTATATCCTTAGCCTTGCCCTCCAGACTCCCTTTTGAGATATAGATCCTGAAAACCCTCCGTTTTCCCGCTTTCAAGATTTCTTCGGCCGTGTTGGGGCCGTATAAAAATTCCGGTTTCATAATTTCAGCTTATGATCTTTGAATTTCCAAAACTGGTCCCGACGCCCAGGGCCGTCCGCAGCTCCTGGCAACCCTTCCCCACCCGGCGCAATTCGCTGACCGCCGCCGCCAGCGTCACGCTCCGGCAGGAATAATATTTTAAGGCCGCCATCCGGCCGAATTGTTTTTTCTCTATCAATTCGGCCGCCTTGACGCCGAAGCCGGTCGCCAGCCACCTATCAAACGGCGTCGGCTCGCCACCGCGCTGGACATGCCCCAGCACAACTACGCGGCATTCCACGCCCGCCTGTTTCTCTATGAGATCGGCTATTTTGTAAGACACGCCGCCCAGCCTTATCGGGTCGGTGGAGCCCGGCGCCGGCTTTGTAACAGTCATTTCGCCTTTCTCCGGACGGGCGCCTTCGGCCACGACCACTATAGAAAAATTCTTTCCCCGCTTTCTCCTGTCGGCCACGGCTCTGGCAATATCCTGGGCCCTGTACGGGATTTCCGGTATCAGTATTATGTCGCCGCCGCCGGCTATGCCGGCGCGCAGCGCTATCCAGCCCGCGTAGCGGCCCATGGTCTCCACTACCATCACGCGGTGATGGGATTCCGCCGTGGTATGGACCCTATCCACGGCTTCAGTGGCCACCGTCAGCGCCGAATCAAAACCGAAAGTGACGTCCGTGGCCGAGAGATCGTTGTCTATGGTTTTCGGCACGCCTACGACCGGGAAGCCCTTCTTGTGGAACTTATAGGCTATATTAAGCGTGCCGTCGCCGCCTATGGCGACCAGAGCGTTCACTCCGAGTTTTTTAAGATTCTTCACGGCCTGGCCCGAGAGATCCTTTGGTTTCTCAACCGAGCCCAGCGGGGGTATGGTGTAGGCGAACGGATTGGCGGCGTTGGAGGTGCCCAGTATTGTGCCGCCCCTTATGATGATGCCGGAGACATCGCGGTCGGTCAGGGGCCTGGACAGGCCCTCCACCGCGCCTTTAAACCCGTCTTTAAAACCTATGACCTCCCAGCCTTTTCTCAAAGCCGCCTTGGTCGCGCCGCGCACGACGGCATTCAGGCCGGGGCAGTCCCCCCCGCCGGTCAATATTCCTATTTTCATAAACTGTTCCTCTTTCGTAAGAAGTCAGAGGTAAGATGTCGGAAGTCAGAAATTTTAAGGAAACTTACCTTTACTAATCTGACCTCTTACTTCTGACCTCTGACTTCTATCTTTTCAACGCACTAAAACGGCGATGGATAAACGGGGTCTTTTTCTTTGGAGATTATATACAGGACGCTGGCCAGCATCTGCGCCGGATTGGCCAGCCGGGCGAAACTGAAATCGAGATGGATCTGGAATTTATTCGCGGACGTGGGATCAAGGAACACGAAGCCGGCCCTGCGCTCAGCCGCGAAAATACCGTAATGCGAGCGCAGCGCCCCGCCCTGGCAGCCGAACAGCTTCCTCATCAGATAACCCCTTGGGTGGTCGTCCTTTATGGTGAACACCACCTGGTTGTCCGTGTCCACAAAATCCCAGCCTCGCTCCTTTGTCCCGGTTTTCCTGACCAGCCGCGCCACTTCCTTGCCCTTGCCGTCCCTTATCAGGCAGTAGGCGACTTCCTTTTTCGCCGCCATAACTAGGTTGGACTGCGCGTCAAAGATCTGAAGGAGCTGTTTCTTGTTCAGATACATGCACAGGCCCGCCACAAGAGGAATTATAAAAAATATTTCGGGCATGGAAGCCCACAGCCTGCCGCCCGGCAGCGCGAACAGCAGGCCGGTCACGCGGCCGCCTTTCCCCGCAAGTTCCATGACGCTCCAGAAAATATGAAAAACCAGCGCGCCATAAACGGAACCGGCCACGTATATCTCATGTTCAAAATTGAACGAGGCCAGCAGCAGCTGCTTCTGACGGTTCTGTACGTTATAGGTGGCCTCTTTGGCGGTGCCTCTCCTGGAGATCAGGAACGGGAAGAAGAAATCCGGCGGCACATCCTTGGGCGGCGGAGGCAGCTTGGGATTCTGGAATTTGGCGGCCTCGCCCCTGGCCCAGACGGCGCCCCCGATCCAAAGGCCTATCAAAACCAGCCAGACAAAGAAGCTGACCGGCCGCCGCTGGATATAAGGCGGGTCAATTGACGCGTTTTGCCGCTGTTCCAGTTTCGTGAAGAAATCACCTACCAGTTGGACGGCCCGTTCGCCGACCGAAGGGCCGGTGCTTACGGGCGCGGGCTCAAAAATGACGGGGTTGGTTTCGCCGCCCTGGACGGGTTGAGCGACGGCGGCGGGCTCGGCGGCGGTAGAAGCGTCGACGGCGGCGGTAGAAGCGGCTGACTCGGCCCCCGTAGATATCTCAAAGCCGGGAAACACATCTTCTTTCGGTTTCTTGGCTATCCTTATTTTTTTGATTTTGGGCGGCTTGGGCAGCTCTATTTTTTCTCCCGGCTTCCTGATAGTGGATACAATGCCCTTGAACTCTCCGTCGGAAAGGCCGCTGGCCGAGATGGCGAAGGAACCGCCGTTATAGGTGAAAAAAGCGATATAGACCTGGGTATCCATGGAACTGTAGTTGGTGTAATAGGCATTTGAAACGCCGTGCAGGCCGACCGGGCGGGTATCCCCGAGGAGAGTGATTCCCTTGCTTCTTAAGGACTCCACCTGCTCTTTTACGCGGACCTTAAGGTAATAATCGCTCAGTTCGGAATCAAGCTTGGCAAAGTCAACAAAGGATTTTCCCCTTTCAAGTTTCAGGACTACGGTAGGATCATCGGATTTCCCCGTTTTCCAGCCGGCCGGGAAATCCACGGAAAAAACGGCGCCGGAATCCTTGAACTCTTCCGCAAAAGATGCGAGCGCAAAAAACGACAATACCGCAAAAATGGACAGAAAAACTCTCTTCATATATTTGCCGCTATATTATATCACTTTGCGAAGTAATTGTGACTAAAGTTACACATGGGCACATGGGCCACAGCAATTCCGCAAACGACCGCGGAATTGCTGCAGGGCTGCGTTTAGCCTTGCGCTTAAAAGCCCAAAGTTATATTATTTCCAGTATATACCGCCGGCTCATTTCCCGGAAACAGTTTTGGCCGCTTGCGGGTGAAAGCGGCGAATTTTGGTTTTTAAAGGGAGGTTTCATGGCATCTAAACGCGGCGAGGGCGACAGGAAGCACTACAGGATAGGGAAGATTCTGAATTTACTGGACCGCGGCCCGGTCAGGATGAAGGACCTGGCGCTGGAATTCAATGTCACCCCCCGCTCTATAGAAAGGGATTTTGAAAGAATAGAACTGTACGGCTATGACGTGGATACCCCGCAGAAAGGCGTAAAACAGTTCGCCCCCGGCGTCAGCCTTAAAAAAAGCAAGCTCACCGCCGACCAGCATTCCGCGCTTATCATGCTCCACGAAATGTCCAAGAACCTCGGCGCTTCGGTCAACAAGTCTTTTGCCAGCCTGTTCAAGCATCTGACGCAGTCCGAACCGTGGGAATCCAATATCCTCCCCCTCATGCCCAGACTCATTAAAACGGAAAACATCCCTTACATAAAAGAGATTGAAGAAGCGATAGACTACGGCAGAAAACTTGAAATAGCCTATCGTTCCCGGGGAAAGACCGAAGCGGAACTCCGCGTCGTCTGCCCGCTCAAGATCTTGTTCGCGGACGGTTTCGCTTATATCCTGGCCGTGCCCGGGAGCGGGAAGGGCCGCGCCGCTACCTACCGCATAGACAGGATAAAAAGCCTGGAGGCGCTGCCTGAAAGCTTTACCCCGCCGGCGGACGTAGAAAAGATAATCAGGAAGGCCCGCAACATCTGGGGCGTCATGCCCGAAACGCGCCGCAGGATACGGGTCCGGCTTAAAGTGGAGAGATGGGCCGTGGACTATTTCAGGCAGCAGGAAATCGTCGGCGGCCAGAGGACCAGGGATGAGCATGACGGCTCCCTGACCTTTGAAGCGAAGGTCTGCGAACACCGGGAGATAATCCCCCATATCCTGCGCTGGATGCCCAATGTCACGGTCCTGGAGCCGCCGGCGCTCAAAGCCGAGGTCCGTTCCCTCGTAAAAAGATATCTTAAAAAATAGACCCGCAGGAACCGTAAAAGCCGGATATTCGGCTTCCGCTGAAATATCCTCAAATTCCTCCCTTATTCTTCAGCCTTCAGCCTCCAAAATTGTATTGTCCGTCCCGCCTTTTTTTTGTACCATTCAAAGTGGACTATGAGGCGTTTATCCGCATTGATTTTAATCAGCGCTTTCTGCCTTGGCATTGCCGACACGCAGGAACGACAGTCCGGCTCCGAGTTTACCGCCGAAGGGCTGCATCTTGAAAACGGCGGAGGCTTTGACCCGGCTGCGCCCGAACCGCCGGCTGACGCGCTTGAAGCCTGTCCCAAATTCAATTCTTTTAAAACAGCCGGAGAATATCCGGATACCATATCAAATCTTAAAGATGTGGCGGAGGTCCCGGGCGAGAGCCTTCCGCTGCCGGCCGACGATATGGACAGGGAAAGCCTGCTGGCCGCCCTTAAGGTCAATTTAAGCTACTGGAACGCCAAACCCGATTCTTTCAAAGTCCGGATAGGCAGGGACTATTACTCTGCCGCGGAACTACGCCGGACCACCCGGAAACTGATGGATATCTTTTCGGCGGAAACGCCCGCCGGGGAATTGCGCGATATACTTAAAAGCCGGTTTAAGATCTACCGCTCCGTGGCCGACGACGGCTCCGGCAAGGTGGTCATCACCGGCTATTACGAAGCGGAGATAAAAGTTTTAAAATCCCCGGACGCTGTAAATAAATTCCCCGTTTACCTTAAACCCGCCGACCTGGTAAAGACCGTCCCCGACATGGGAGTGGATTTTGATTACGGGCGCTATGACGCCGGCGGCAAGCTGGTCAGATATTATCCCCGCACGGAAATTTCGGCCGGCGCGCTTGACGGGCGCAACCTTGAAATAGTCTGGTCGGCCCACCCATCGCAGGTAATGCTTCTGCAGATCCAGGGCTCCGGCATTTTGCGGTTTGAGGGCGGGGATTTCATAAAGGCCGGTTTTGACGGGGCAAACGGCTGGCCGTTTAAGAGTGTGCAGAAACTGCTTATGGACTGCGGCGAGATTCCCGCCATGTCGTTCAAAGATTTTATCGCCTACCTATCAAAGCAGGACGACCGGGAATCACGCCTTGTGGACCTGAACCCCCGCTATATTTTTTTCCAGCCCCGGCCCAAGGATGCTCCGGCCTACGGCGCCATGGGCTACGGGCTGACCCCGGGCCGTTCTGTGGCGGTGGACCCGAAGCCGATTCCGCTGGGCGTTACGGCGCTGATGGCGTCAAAGCGGCCGGTGGCGGGCCAGGGCGGCGCTCTGGAGTTCAAAAATTTTACGCGGTTCGTCACGGCCCATGACACCGGCTCGGCCATCCGCGGTCCGGGCCGCATAGACCTGTTCTGGGGCGCCGGCGACCAGGCCGGGACCGAAGCCTCCTTCATGAAAGCCCCCGGCGACCTCTACCTCCTCATAGCGAAATAACCGCAAAAATTACACGGGTCTGATATTAAAGAATATAGGGGGGTTTCGGGGAAAATGAAAGAAGCGGGACTGAACCTGTTTAGTAGGTGTCCCGCTCCTAGAAAATATTATAGCAGATTATTTCTATTTGTCAAGGGGGGGGGGTGATTTTTTTCAAGGGTGAAGAATTGCCGGGGTGGAGTTGCCGCAATGACAGGCGGGAAAATTTAAAAAACGGCGGCGTGAAAGCCGGTTGTTTACTGAGCCAGTCGTCAGCCGGGGCGGATTCTATCGGCGATAGAGCGCGCGGCGATCCTTCCCGTTCCCATTGCCTGGATGACGGTCGCCTCGCCGGTCGCAATGTCCCCGCCCGCAAACACCATTTTCTTTGAGGTTTCGGCGGTCAAGGGGTCGATTATGATGTTTCCCCACTTGCCCATGTCCAGACCAGGGGTGGTGTTCGGCACAAGGGGATTCGGCGACTGGCCTATCGCCACCACAACGACGTCCACGGGCATTCTGAAATTTGAGCCTTCAATCGGCAGCGGCCGTTTCCTGCCCGAAGAATCCGGCTCGCCCAGCTTCATTTTCAGGCACTCCATTTCATTAACCCAGCCTTTTTCATCGGTAAAATACCGGAGCGGCAGCGTCAGCAGGTGAAATTCCACTCCTTCTTCCTTTGCGCGCTCTATCTCCTCGATCCTGGCGGGCATTTCCTCATTGGAACGCCTGTAGATAATCATTGATTTTTCCGCTCCAAGCCTCAGCGCGGTCCTTGCGGAGTCCATTGAAACATTGCCGGCGCCTATGACCGCGACGCTGCGTCCCCTGGCTATGGGAGTGTCATATTGCGGAAAGAGATACGCTTTCATTAAATTCGACCTTGTGAGATATTCGTTTGCCGAATAAATTCCGAGCGCGTTTTCTCCCGGAATTTTCATGAATTTCGGAAGCCCCGCTCCGGTTCCGATGAAAACCGCGTCAAATTCTTTAAGCAATTCGTCTACTGTTTTCGTTTTGCCCACGACGAACGAAGTAATCAGCTTTGCCCCTAATTTTTCAATGTAAGCCACCTCCCGCGCCACTATTGATTTCGGCAGCCTGAATTCGGGAATTCCGTATACAAGGACGCCGCCGGGTTTGTGGAGCGCCTCAAAAATCACCACTTCGTGTCCCAGTTTCACGAGGTCCCCCGCAACGGTCAGCCCCGCGGGGCCGGCGCCGACCACGGCAACCTTTTTGCCGGTTGACGGAGGCTTCGGCGGAATTTCAATTTCACCCTGCTCAGCCTCCCAGTCCGCAATGAATCTTTCAAGCCTTCCTATTGCGGAAGGTTCGCCGATTTTCGCCAGTTTGCAGACTTTCTGGCACTGGTCTTCCTGCGGACAGACCCTGCCGCAGATCGCGGGCAAAACGTTTTTTTCTTTCATTATCCGGATTGCCTTCTTAAAATCCTCCTCTTTGATCGCCTTTATAAAGCCGGGGATGTCTATTTCAACGGGACAGCCTTTTATGCAGGGGGCGTCTTTGCACTGGATGCATCTTGCGGCTTCCTGCATCGCTTCCTCCGTAGAGTAGCCATAAGGAACTTCGTTGAAATTTTTAGTTCTCTTTTCAGGGGCTTGTTCCCTCATTGCAACCTGATTCTTCTGCGGTTTTGCCATATTCTCACCTCACCCGAAAATTGCGGCAATTTTCGGGTCATCGTTCGCCTATCTACCAACTTCGGGCCAATAGGTTTTACCAATAAACGCCTGTAAATTTTGCATCGCTGGTCGGGAAAAAGCCCAAAAAAAATCAGCTCCAACTCCAAGCTTTCGGGTTAACCGTTCATGAATTGCCCCGAAAAATGTAGCGGGCGATGCAAATCGCCCCAATTTCGCCCATTCACATCCGCCGCTGCAACAACTCAAAAAGAAATTCCTATAGCGCTGAATTACTTGTCTTAATTTTATCCGCCGGTTCCAGCCGGCGCTCATGCTCGTAGGACTGGAGAGCGCATTTTTCCTCGCGGGTGTAAGTTGAAAGCCGCTTCATCAGCAGGTCAAAGTCAACCGCATGGCCGTCAAATTCAGGGCCGTCCACGCACGCGAACTTTGTCTCGGTTCCGATCTGCACGCGGCAGCCGCCGCACATGCCCGTTCCGTCGATCATTATCGGGTTCAGACTCACTATTGTCCTGATGCCGTACGGTCTTGTAAGGTTCGCGACGGCTTTCATCATGACGGCGGGGCCTATTGCCCAGCTTCTGTCTATTTTACAGCCCTGCTCAATCAATCTTTTCAATTCGTCGGAAACGAATCCTTTGCGGCCGTAAGAGCCGTCGTCCGTAGTCAGGTAAAGTTCGTCCGTTATTTCCCTGAATTTGTCTTCAAGAATGATCAATTCCTTTGTGCGGGCCCCTATTATCGCGATTGTTCTGTTTCCCGCGGATTTTAAAGCTTTTGCGATGGGATAAATGACGGCCGCGCCGACGCCGCCGCCGATGCAGACCACCGTTCCGAACCGCTCAATTTCAGTCGGCACGCCGAGGGGCCCGAGAACGTCCAGGAGCAGAGCGCCTTCCTTTAATGTGCCGAGGTCTTTAGTGGTCTTGCCGACTTCCTGGAAAATAATCGTTATCGTTCCTTTTGTCCTGTCAAGGTCGGCGATTGTCAGCGGAATTCTCTCGCCTTCTTCCCTGTGCCGTATGACTACGAACTGGCCCGGCAGGGCTTTCTGCGCGATATAAGGGCTGGCGATTTCAAAGAGTTTTACGTCGTTTGAAAGAGCTTTTGCGTATACTATGCGATTGGCCGGTTTCCCGTAATTTTTCATTTATTGTTTCTCCTAATCCGGAAATCGCAGCGATTTTTGGATGCTCGTTCACTTGCCTGCCGATTTCCGGCCAATAGGTTTTACCAATGAACACCTATAGAATTTACACTGCCGGTCAGGAAAGAGCCCCAATAAAATGTTGAAGCAACATTTTATCCCACCCGGCACGGGGTTTTATAATCCCCGTGCCGGAGATGAGGGGGAAATTTCTTTCCCCCTCAAACTCCCCCTTGCCCCAAGGGTTCCCCGCCCTGAAGGGCGGGGAATGGTAAAAATTTTTGCCGCAAAAATTTTTATTCAGAACTAACCGGCGAATCAAATTATAACAAATAATCAGGGGCTGCTGAAAAAACCAACAGCCCCTGAAAAAAGGCTTACGGAGACCGGCTTGATACGCAAGACTATCAAGACTATTTAAGCGCCCTTGCCGCCACTTTCTTGCCTTCAAGAATTTTTTGCACCTCCTGTTTGTCGCAATCCATAATATAAGGAAGGTGGCTGATTTCAGAAGCCTGGTGGGTCAAAGCAACAAGATCGTCGCGGGAAATATATTCCATGGTAAATTTCCGGCAACCCGCCATTAACTGCCTCAACCCCTGGGCCAGGCGCTCATAGTAGGTATAAAGCCCCAGCGCTCCCGGCGGCAATTTTTCAAATTCGGCGTCGCCCAGCTCGTTTCTGAGGGAATTCGCGGTCACAAAAATTTCATCCCTGGTTGAGCCGAATCTCTCAACATACACGGGGAGCTGCTGCTCTTCAATGGCTCTGCCGATCGTTTTGCCCACCATGGCCGCGGCAATCGGGGCGCGCGCCATGCCGACAAGTTTCACGAAAGGAGCCCCCATTGCAAGGCCTTTATAAACCTGGTCTTCAAAAACGAAGCCTCCTGCTACGGCTATGGCGGGCACATGTTCCCCTTTATCGGCCAGTTCTTTGACATACTGATAAAGCAGGGAATGGAGCTCCACCGGAGGAATGCCCCATTCATTCATCATTTTCCACGGGCTCATTCCGGTTCCGCCGCCCGCCGCGTCGACCGTAAGAAGGTCTATTTTGTATTTAGAAGCGAACTTGACGGCCAGCGCCAGCGCGCTCGGACGATACGCCCCGGTTTTTAAGAAAACGTATTTAGCGCCCGCTTTGCGCAATTCTTCCACGCGGGCGGCAAATGATTCCTCCGAGACCATTCCCACCCGGGAATGCCGCTCAAATTCCTTGAAAGCGCCTTTTTCAAACGCTTTAATTACTTTGGGGTCGGTCGGGTCGGGCAGCACCACATAACCCCGCTCATGCAGCAGCTGGGCTTTTTTTAAATCCCTGATCTTGACTTCTCCGCCGATGTTTTTGGCGCCCTGCCCCCATTTCAGCTCGACGCAGGTTACGCCTAATTTCTGAATCGCGTATTCCTGGACCCCAAGCCTCGTATCCTCCACATTCGCCTGGACTATAATCGCGCCATAACCTTTGGCTTGAGAATCCTGATAAAGTTTTACCCGCCGCTTCAGATCCATGGTGTCCACAACCCGTCCGTTTTTTATTACCGCGCCCGGGTCCATGCCGACCACATTTTCTCCGATGGTCAGGCCCGTGCCTGCCAGGGCCGAACCGATCGCCAGGCCTTCCCAGTTGTTTTTGGCGATATCGGTTGAGCCGATGCCCGGTATAATCCACGGGTAATGGAACTTGAGGCCCTTGTCATGCCCGAAAGCGACTTCCAGATTAACATTGGGGAAAATTGCCTTGTCGCTGTCCGCTTCAATTCCCTCGGCGCCGATTACGCCGCTTACGATGTTGAAGTGCGAATAATCGACCGGATATGATTTTTCCCCGGCGCTTGTTATCACGCCGAACGGCTGGGGATAGATCACCTCATGGCCCCGGTAAGCCGATTTGCCCACCTCGCACATCCCGATGCAGCCGTCCACGCAGGTGACGCACATGCCGGAAGCGGATACTATCGAGCCTTCTGTCCTGTTCTTTGTGAGAGTGGCGGCTGAAGCGTTGGTTTTTGAATACATATTTTTTCTCCTTGGGTTATTTTTCGTTTTTGATTTCGCACGCGACGCACGGGTCCATGTAACACATCATGTCGTGAAACTTCTCCTTTTCCAGACACGGAGGGCTTATGTTGGCGCAGCCCCCGCAGATCGCTTCTTCCGGCTGGTTATAAGTGCAGCGAAGCTGGCACGCGGGGCAGACATGAATACAGCCGCCGCACAGCCGGCAGACTTCGGACTTGAGGTCAAAAGGAGTGCTGATACCGCGCTTATTGCCGCGCCCGTGGAAACCGATCGCCTGGGCGCTCATCTGCTCTTTGCACATCCTGACGCATAAGCCGCAAAGAATGCAGTCCTCATGCTCCTGCCTGAAACGCTGCCGCCGGATCCCGTATTTTGAAGCAAGGTCCTGGATTACTTTGGACTGGGGGCAGGAAGCCAGTAAAAGCTCCAGTATCATCTTGCGCGCTTTGATAACCCGCTCGGACGCGGTCCGCACTTTTAAGCCTTCTTCCGCGGGATAGGTGCAGGAACTTGCCAGTCTGGATCTGGACTCTTCGCCGATTTCAACCACGCAGAGCCGGCAGGCGCCGTAAGGCGACAAGCCTTCCAGGTGGCAGAGGGTCGGGATTTCCAGACCGTAAAAACGGGCCGCCTCCAGCAAAGTCGTGCCCGCTTCCGCCTGAACGCTGATTCCGTTGATTTTTAGGTTAATCATATCAGTTCACCGACGCTTTCTCCATTGATTGCTTTTTGCCTTCGTCTTTTTTTAATAATTCCAGCTCGCACCTCAAGCACCGCCGCGCCTCTTTTATCGCGGCTTCTTTGCTCAGCGCCAGGTCCACTTCCGCATAACTGCATATCCTGTCTTTTACGGGCAGGGTTTTTGTTTCCGCGCGCCGGGCCGTCAACATTTCCTCTTCTGAAATCTCGACCGGATCGATATAAACCGAAGGCCTTGTCAGGGAATATTCCCTTGCGATAGGGCTTCCTTCAAGATACTGGCAGATGGACTCCGCCGCGATTTTACCGGCGCCGATAGCGTCTATCACCGTGGCCGGCCCGGTTACGGCGTCTCCGCCGGCGAAGATGCCCGGTTCTTTTGTCGCCATTGTTTCAGGATTGACCACGATGGTCTTATTGACCGCTACCAGATTCTTCAATTCCTCGTTTATAAAAGACGTGTCCGGCTCCTCCCCGACGGCCACAAGCAAAGTATCCAATGGTATGATCGTTTCCGAACCGGGAATCGCCGCGGGTTTTCTTCTGCCGCTGTCGTCAAACTCCCCCAGACGCATTTTTACGCATTCAAGTCCCGTAATTTCATTCTCCTGGGCGATCACGCGGCCGGGAGCGGTGAGAAACAGCATTTTGATTCCTTCGTCCAGCGCGCCTTCAACTTCTTCTCTCAAAGCGGGCATTTCCGCTTTTGTGCGGCGATAAATGATCGTCACTTCCGCGTTTAAACGCAAAGCGGTCCTGGCCGCGTCAATCGCGGAATTTCCGCCCCCGATAACCCCGACACGTTTTCCGAGCCTGACTTTCCTGCCTAAATTGATGTCTTTCAGGAAATCCAGCGCGTCAATCACACCCTGGGCCGATTCCCCCGGAATGCCCAGATGTTTCCCTCTATGCGCGCCGGTCGCGATAAAGATCGCTTTAAAACCGTCCTGTTTCAATCCCTGTATCGTAATATCCCTGCCCAGGCGGGTACTGGTTTTAATGGTCACGCCTGAGTTTTTGACGGCTTCAATGTCATGGTTAAGGGCCGCTTTGGGCAGGCGATAGGAAGGAATGCCGACCGCGAGCATCCCGCCCGCGACCGGCAGGGCTTCAAAGACGGTAACCTGGTATCCTTTCTGCGCCAGGGACCAGGCGGCTGACAATCCCGCTGGACCGGAACCTATAATCGCGACTTTCGCCTCTTTATACGAAGAGGTTGTTTTAGGCGGCAGATATTTTTGTTTATAGGCATAGTCGCTCGCGAACCGTTTTAATGCGCGGATGGCGATCGCCTCGCCCGCGTCGCCGGCGCGGCACTTGGTCTCGCACGGATGGGAACACACCCTGCCGCAGACGCTCGGCAGAGGATTGTCCTTTGCGATAATGTCATACGCCTCTTTAAATCTGCCGTGGCTGATCAGGGCTATATAAACGCAGGCCTCCGTACCGAGCGGGCAGGTATGCTGGCACGGCGAAGAAACGAGCTCTTTGCATACGCCCGCCCTGCATTTTTTCTTTGTAATATGCTCCTCGTATTCCTCCTGAAAATAACGCAGGGCGCTTAACACGGGGTTGGGGGAAGTCTGTCCAAGGCCGCACATGGTGGTGTCTTTGACCACCTGAGCGAGTTCTTTTAAAAGATTAATGTTGTTCAGCTTGCCGCGTCCCTCGCTGATGTCCGTCACTATTTCAAGCATTCTCTGGATGCCTTTGCGGCAGGTAAAACACTTGCCGCAGGATTCGTCCAGCAGAAATGTGAGGAAATATTTTGAGATGTCGACCATGCAGGTCTTTTCGTCCATCACAATCATGCCGCCCGAGCCCATAATGGAACCGACTTCGGCCAATTTTTCGTAATCGACGGGCATGTTGAGCATCTCTCTAGGCAGGCAGCCGCCCGAAGGGCCTCCTGTCTGGACCGCCTTGAACTGTTTTCCTCCGGGAATCCCGCCGCCGATGTCATAAACGATCTGTCCAAGGCTCGTCCCCATCGGGATTTCCACCAGACCCGTGTTATTTATCTTTCCGACCAGGGAAAAGATTTTTGTTCCTTTGCTTTTTTCCGTGCCGATCTGCGCGAACCAATCGGCGCCTTTTTTGACGATTAAAGGAATATTGGCCCAGGTTTCCACATTGTTTATGTTGGTCGGCTTTCTCCACAGCCCTTTCTGCACCGGGAAAGGCGGCCTCTGCTTCGGTTCCCCGCGCCTGCCCTCGATGGAAGCGATCAAAGCCGTTTCTTCCCCGCACACAAAAGCGCCCGCCCCGCGGCTTACCTGGACGTTAAAACCGAATTCAGCGCCTAAAATGTTTTCGCCCAAAAATCCATATTTTCGCGCCTGTTCAATGGCAATGCCGATATTCCGCACCGCCAGCGGATATTCGCTGCGGACATAAACAAAACCTTTCTGAGCGCCTATGGCGTACGCGCCGATCAGCATGCCTTCCAGAACGGAATGAGGATTGCCTTCCAGCACGCTCCTGTCCATATAAGCGCCCGGGTCCCCCTCGTCGCCGTTGCAGATGACATATTTAATATCGCCTTTTGCTTTTCTGCAGAACTCCCATTTATAGCCGGTCGGGAATCCCGCCCCCCCGCGGCCCCTTAAACCTGATTTCTTTATCTCTTCAATCACTTCCTGCTGGGCCATTGAAGACAAAACTTTGGCTAACGCGCAGTACCCGCCGATTGCGATATAATCGTCAATGCTGTTCGGGTCAATCGCGCCGTTATCGTCGAGTATCAATCTCTGCTGCAGACTGTAAAACGGAACTTCTTTTTCATAAGTGATTTTTTTCCCTGTACCGGGTTCAACATATAATAACCGTTCAATAACCCTTCTATTTAATACAGTTTCTGATACAATTTCCTTAACATCTTCTGGTTTCACCTTCTGGTAAAATATCCCGTCGGGCTTAATCACCACAATGGGCCCTCTTTCGCAGAAACCGTGACAGCCGGTCATTTTTAATTTAACCTGTTTGTCCAGTTTACGCGCACGGAGTTCCGCGGTAAACATCTCGGCTGTTTTTTCCATCCCCCAGGCCCGGCAGCCGGTGCCGGCGCAGATGGTAATAACAGCGGAATACATCTGCCGCCGGGACACGAGCTCGGTTCTTAATTCCTCAAGAGCTTGGCTGTTTTTTAGCTTTATCATGATTTGTTTTTCTTTTCCTGGTTTCCAGTTTCCTGATTTCTTCTATCAACATACGCACTTTTGATCTGGTCGCCTGACCGTGATAAACCCCGTCAATCACCACAACCGGGCCCAGCGCGCAGGCACCCAGACAATTGACTGTTTCAAGCGTGAATATTTTGTCCGGCGTGGTTTCCCCCGGCGCGATTTTAAGAATATTGCGCAGTTCATCCACCAGCCGCGGCGCCCCGCGGACATGGCACGCGGTGCCCACGCACGCGGTAACGATATGCCTGCCCCGCGGTTTAAGGCTGAACGCCTTGAAAAAGGTCGCCACCCCGTAGACCTCGGTCAAAGGGATATTCAATTTTTCGGCCACCCCGCGCAAGACCTGCTGCGAGAGCCAGTTGTTTTCCAGTTGAATGTCCTGCAACAGGGAAATCAGCGCGTCCTTTTTCCCGTGGCATTTGTCAGCCAGTTTTTCAAGGCGTTTTCCGTCGGTATCAATTAAAGTTTTCATTTTTCTTTTTTTCCCGGGACGCTGCTGAAGAACGTATTATAGGTTTCATAAAAACTTCTGAGCGCCACATCCAGTTCCTCAAATTCAATAAGGTGCTTTTTGCAGCCGCGGCGGGAACAAATCTGCATGCGGCCCCCGCTTGTCAGGTCAAAAGCCACCATCGGCGCATTGCATTGCTCGCACAGAGCGTTGCTGCTCAGGTCCGCGTTGCAGTGAGGACAGGAAAAGCGCACAATCGTGCCTTTTGGCATGCCCCATTTGCAATCAATGTTGTAGCTTCCGTAGAGAGCGCTGAGATAAAGACGCCAAACCTTGTCATGATGCCTGATAACAAACTCTATACCGGGATAGCCGTCAACTTTATGTCTATTATTCATCAAACTATGCCCGCAATGAACACAATTAACTTTCAGTTCAACCATAGCCGCTCCTTTATATCTTTAACCGTAGATTGAGCCGGACAATCATAACCGGCATAACCTAAAATTTATGATACAAACCTAAATTGCGGGTTGTCAATATCCAGAATTCCCCGTCTTTTATGCAGGTCCAGACTGTGAGCCTACGCACCCAAAGCGCCGACAGGGATTACTGCTACGCCATCGGGACGCACATAGCCGTAGCCCGAGCCTACGATCACCGCGAGCGCGCTCGGCTTGCCGCGCTTGGCGATATCCACGCGCTGCGAAAACTTGAGCAGATTCGCCGCTCCCTCAGCGGTCATTCCGGAGCCCAGCTTTATCTCAAAGGCGGCCCAGCGGCCGTCGGCCATTTCAACAATGGCGTCAACCTCCAAACCGGTATTGTCCCGATATTGGAGCACTTGCGCATCGACGGCCTGGGCATAGACCCGCAGGTCACGAATAACTAGCGCCTCGTAAAGGAAGCCCAGAAGATTGAGGTCCTGCAAGAGGCGCTCAGGGGTCGCTCGGAGAGCGGCTACAGCCAGGGACGGGTCAACAAAGAGGCGTTTTGGAGCGCTTCTTACTCTGGATTTTGAACGTAGATGAGGGGCCCAGGGAAGAAGGTCCTCGATAATCATCAGCCGGCCAAGCGTGGCGAGATATTCTTGCGCCGTCTCCTCCTTGATGGGCCCTTCCCCCCCACCCGTATCGGCTGCAAGCGTTGACACCGATGCATAGGTCGCCTGGTTTCGGGCCAGCGAACGCAGCAAGCGGCCCACCCTTTCAGGATCATGGCGCCGTTCACCTACGCGCCCGACGTCTACGCGGCAAATCTCTTCAAGATAGTCCCGTACAGCCTGCAGGGACTCGCCCAAGCTCCGATCAAGCAGTCCGGGCCATCCTCCCGCCGCGATGCGCTCCGCAACTCCCACAATCGTAAGGCCGGGATCCGGACTCCGAGGGGCCTTCCCATGAAGCAGGTCTTTCAGCGAAACCGCGCCCGTGGAGTGGCCGGTCTCGGCCAAAGTCATAGGCCGCATACGAAGGCGTGTAAGCCGTCCCGCTCCACCATGCCGCGTAATTTCATTAGCGGGCACGGCCGATCCGGTGAGAATGAACTGGCCCGGTTTGGCCCGGTCGTCCACCGTTCGGCGGATATGATTCCATATTGCAGGCTCCACCTGCCATTCATCAATGAGCCGCGGCGTTTTTCCACCAAGCACAAGCGCTGGATCCACGGAAATCACCTGGCGCGCCGCCGCGTCCACATCGAGAAGCACTTCGCTGGCTGCGACTTGTCTGGCCGTAGCGGTCTTGCCGCAGGCCTTGGGTCCCTCGATGACCACCGCTCCCGTGGAAGCAAGTTTCCTGGCCAGTTCGGATTCAACGATACGTTTTCTGTAAGCCATATCAGGATACATGTTATCAAACCATGGGGATATTTGCAATATCTATATAGGGAAAAATGCAATGGTTGCGTGGGGATAAAAAAACACACAATTATGTCGGCCGTTTATGAACTGCCTACTGGTCCGGCGATGGTCTATGCCTTCGGAGTTCTGGACGGCTCTCTTTTGTTATGTACCTTGTATGGTCAGAAATCATATGGTTTTACCTGGGTTTTTTTCAGGGCGCCGGCCAGGCCGTGTGTAAATATTGATTCATTCGTAAAAAGTTCATTTTGTTTAGAAATTGTAGCGGGCGACGTGAGTCGCCTATTGAGCGGACTTACGTCCGCCGCTACAGTTTTGGACCAAAAAACGACTTTTTACGGGAGAATCAATATTCAGTGAACCCATCATTTACTCCTGGCCGTTTGATGGCCATAGGCCCTGATACTGGCATAGCCTTGTAGTGGCAAAGCTTGCTTTGCCTATGCTCCCTGTAGCGGTCGCATTTATGCGACTCTTTCCTGGCGGATAAATCCGCCCGCTACAGGCGGAGCATTCACTGAAAGTTTACGGCCGTGTGCTCCCAGAAAAAATCGTCCAGATCGCCCAGGCCGTAAATATTGAGGCGCGTATTTTTCCGCAGAAAAGACTCTATTTTGGCCTTGTCATGGAGAAATACGATCTTGTTCAGATCTTTTTTACCCATTTTTTGCGCCATTTGGGGGCAGGATAGGTGTCCGCCCAGTATTCCTTTGCTTCGGCTATCTTTCCGCCTTTAATTTTAAAGAAGGAAACGGCGAACAAGCTGAAACGCTTTCCGTCCGGCATACCGGACCTGATAAAAACCTCTGATACGACCCTGTCCCCGGCCGATGAGAGGCTCTTCAGCTCTATCCTGTGTTTGCCGGGATAGTTGCGGTTCACCTCTATGAAATTATCCGGGCCTGTCATCTTCTCTCCGGATTGGGGCCAAAACGCGGTAAACCCTTTGCCGAGCAGTTTTTTCGCGTCATCCCAGCGGAGGAGATTAAAAGACTTCCAGAGGGCCCGGACAAGCGCTTTCCCATCGGTACTTTTTTTATTCTTTGTTTTTTTCATCATTGATGATTAAATGACCAATTTATTTCCCAACCCGGATTCAGAGATATTATGCAAAATAGGGGCAGGTGATTCAAATTTTCATTGGCAAAACCCACACCTCCGAAAGGAGATTGGATCCTTTTGAGGTTAGATTTCGTTCAACTGGTATTTGTTCCATAGGTCGTTAAAGAGGGCTTCGGGGTCGGCGGAAATATTCCATTTGGCGAAGAAAGCGCAGACATTGCGGATATCTCGCAGCAGCAACAATTGGGCATTGGGATTCCGCCTGGGGTCCGAAGCCTGAGGGAAGTCTATTACCACAACCCTGCCCCTGTAATACAGCACATTGTACGGAGACAAATCTCCGTGGACTATATTGCAGCGCAGGAACAGCTCCACATTGCGCATCACGCGCGCGAAAATCCCGCGCGGGTCCCTTATTTCGTTTTTCGCTTCCACCAGCCTAAGAGCGCGCTCTTCTCCCTCGCCCAGATATTCCATTATGAATGAGTTCCGCCCCGCTTTCACAATAGCGGGCACATCCGCCCCGGCGGCAAAGAGATCTTTAAGGTAGACTGTTTCGCGGTTTTGCCATAGCGTCTCCTCCACCGTTTTACCGAAACGGCTTTTTTTCTGAACGGCCAGCAGTTCCCTCCTCTTGAAGAGGTTCTGCGTCACAAGATAATCCGCCCTGTTCTTAAAGGCGCGCTCCTCACTTTTTTTATAGACCTTGGCGGCATAATACCGCTTAACGCCGCTCCCGCTTTTTGAGACGACATGGACCACCGCTTCCTTGCCCTCGCTCAGGATGCGCTCATAACCGTCTATGGTGCCGTCGTCAAAATACTGCCTCAACGTTTCCAGGCAGGCGCTCACGCCGCCGGGGTACGACTCTTCGTAATAATTCATTCAGGCTCCCTAATGTTCGGTTAGGCGGGACAGCCGCGCACAAAGCGCGGCGGCCTCCGCGGCGGAGCCGTAGGTTTTCAGGAATTAATTCGGTTAATTAAGGCGTGAAAAGGAGGCGGCTTCCGCGGTCGTTTTACTGGTGGTTATTTCTTTCATAATTGCGCCTCCTTTGCTTGAGGAATATAACTATTATAGCAAACACTATTAATTTATTTCTTGTCCTTTTTTGTATATTATACCTCATGCCTTTCTTTAGAAGCGGCGCCGCGAAGAACGGTCCGGACCGGCCGCCGGATCGGTTGAACTTCAGCCTGATCTGCCTGTTCCTGGGCCTGGCCGCGTATGCATGCTCTAAGACGGAAGCCGACCCGGACCTCTGGGGACATCTCAAATTCGGGCAAGACTTATTGCGGACGGGGCACATGTTCCGGAGCGATTGCTATTCCTATCTCACCGCCGGCCAGAAGTGGATAAACCATGAATGGCTTTCCGAAGCTGTGTTCGCGTTCGTCTTTTCCCGGCTCGGCCCCGTGGTTTTAATAGCATTTAAGGCCGCGCTGGCCTTGATGATCCCCTGGGCCGGCTACCGCTTCCTGCGCCGCCGGGGCCTGAGCGTCATGCGGGCCGGCCTGCTGGTTTCTTTAAGCCTGCTTCCGTTCGCCGCCCATCTCCACGTCATCCGTCCCCTGATATTTTCCTGGCTGCTGTTCCTGCTCACACTGTTCATCATTCACGCGGCCGAACACGGGGACCGGCGCCAGCTTTGGTTTGCGCCGCTCATGTTCGCCCTGTGGGCTAATCTGCACGGCGCTTTCCTGGCCGGCATAGGGATGCTGTTCCTGTGGTTTTTATTGCGCCCGAAGATGATATGGCTCCTGCTGGCCTGCGTCCTGGCGACCCTGGCAAATCCGTACGGAATCGGGCTGTGGCGGTTTCTGCTGCGCACGGCGCTTTGGCCGCGATGGGAGATAGGGGAATGGCAGCCGCTCATGCTTCAGACCTTCCCGGGCGCCGGATATCTCGCGCTGCTGGCGCTGTCCGTGGCGGGGTTCATATACAGCAGGCGGGAACGCAGCCGGATGGAGATCCTCCTGTGGGCCGGCACGGCATTGCTGCCCCTGCTTGCGGTTCGTCACAGCCTGTTCTTTATTATGGGGCTTTGGATCTTCGCGGGCGAACATATCGGCGATGTCTGGGAGCGGTACCTTCCGCAGGGCGGGTCCGCGAAGTCTCTTGTCGCCAGGCTCAAATGCTGGCTGTGCGGCCTTCATTTTGCCGGAACAGCGGTACTGCTGGTCCTGGCTTCGCAGAATTTCCGCTGTATCGCGATAGTGCCGCCGCCGCACTATCCCGTAAGCGCCGTCTCGCTGCTGAAGGAGGCGGAAGTCCACGGCGACATGGCGGTCCATTTCGATTGGGGAGAATATGTGTTATACCATCTGGGCCCCGATGTCCGGGTTTCCATGGACGGCCGCCGGGAAACGCTCTACTCCGAAAGTGTGTACCGGGAACAGTTGAATTTCATCGCGGGCATTAACAATTGGGACGCCGCCCTCGACAGGGGCAAGCCGGAACTGGCGCTGGTCAGCAAAGAATTTCCCGTCTTTAATCTGATGAGCGTGAAACCCGGGTGGGTCCGCGCTTACGAGGATGCCGATAGCGGGCTGTTCGTCCGGCAGGAATCCCCCTGGCTGCCTCCCATCCTGAGCCTGGCCCGGCAACGGAGCCAAAGATCCATGCCCGTGCGCCGAGTGGTGACGGTCGGCCCGAAAATTACTTACAATTTTCGGGTAAAGACAGTTCCATTTTCACATCCGCCGTCGCAAAAGGGGCGCCCGTTACGGGAACATACCGGAAGCCGTATTTCTCGTAAAGCTTCAGCGCCGCCGCCAGCCGGAGGTTAGAAAAAAGAAATATTTTTTTGCTTTTCAGTCTTTTCGCCTCTTCAAGGCATCGTTCAAGCAGCATCCTGCCGAGGCCGCGCCCATGGTGACTCGGAGCTACCGCCATTTTAGAGAGTTCGTACGCCTCGCCGGGACCCTTCAACAAACCGGCTGTGCCGATAACCCGCTCCCCGTCCATCGCCAGAAAAATACAACCGCCTTTTTCGATCACCGCCGCCTGCGGCTCATCCAGCATTTGGAGGCCGTGCGATTCGGTTAGGCGGTATTTATCCAGCCATTCAAGGTTCAGCCGTTTAAAATCCCGCTGATATTCGCTCCGGTATGCGATAATTTCGATCATTCGGGGACTTGTGTTCATCCGCCTTGATTATAACAATTATTTTGCGGCCCATTGGCGATATTTTTCAACCTCAAAAAAGCGTGGAAATGCATAAAATCAACACAGTTCCCGTCGTAACGGCTTAAACGCTTACTTACAAAAACGGAATTTTTCACGCAGCTTCAGCTTCTCAGTCCGCCTCCCTGCCTCCAAAAACTCTTTCTGGTAATGATAATCATGCGGCAACTTGACAATATTTCTCTTATGCTCCCGCACCAGCTTTGACGGCAAAACCAGAAAACCGGATTATGCTCCTGCCGTAAAATCCCGAATCCATCCGAAACCGTATTCTGCTTCTCGCGATATCCTTCGGCGCTTTTGCAAGACAGCGCTTTATAAAAGGAATAGCGCCGGTGGAGGCTCCCGCATCGCCGGGCCG
>JACQYT010000042.1:23693-66091 GCA_016208085.1 Elusimicrobiota bacterium
GTATCTCCGTCTTGTTGATGCGCCGAAGGCCCATGATGATGGCATACATCAGCGCTAAAAATAATTCGGCTTGTTGATAGCTTCTGTTCCGTTCTGTTACGTTTACATGCTTTTGAATTAGCCAGCGAATTCGTAGTTTGTTGCAAAAACGCTGAATTAGCCACATCCCGCCGAAGTGCGTTAAATGGCTTTCGTCGAATATAAGCTGAAAGCCCGTGTGGACCTGTGGAACGATTCCCAGGAGGACGGCTACGGTTTGAATTTCGTCAGGAGCCGGGACGGCCTGGAAACGGATTTTCTGATAACGAAAAACGGCGACCCGTGGCTTTTGTGCGAGGCCAAGCTTTCAGCGGTCCCCGTTCCGGGCCACCATCGCAGGCACTCGGCCGCGCTCGGAGGAATACCTTTCGCACAGATAGTACGGCAAGACGGCGTCCTTAAAGCGGAGAACGGCAGGTTTTTCACCGTCTCCGCCTCCCGCTTTTTCGCCTGACCCGGCGGCACCTGACCATTGAGGAGCCGGCTTTCAGGGCGCAGATTCATCCCCATTATCTCGGGGATATAGAGCGCGGCAGGCGCAATCCTTCGCTCCCCCGGCCGTCTACAGCGGTCAGCCGCCGGAATAAATGTGCGAGATCACCACCCGGTCTCCATCCTCAAGTATATCGGACAACTCCACTGATGCGCCGTTGCGCGTGATGATCGTGGGCCGTTTTTTATCTATCTTGATACGGGCGACAAGAGCTCCGGCGGTCACGGAACCGGGGAGCGTTATCGCCTTTTCGCTGAAGCCCGCTTCGTAGATAAGCGGGCCTATCAGCTTGACCGTGATCTTCATCTCGCCGCCTGCGGCTGGCTTGTCCTCTCGCTAAGCTTCGCGCATTTTTCGGCCGCGGCGGCTTCTTTTGAAAGGCCCAGCTTGTTCAGCAGCTCCTTTGTCGGGATGCCGCGTTCGTCGTAGCCGCGCTGGTCGTAATAATGTTGCAGAAGCCTGTCGTATTTGCCGAGATCCAGGCACTTGCCGGCGATGGGACCCTCAGTATCTACGTTGGACTTATCAAACCAGACGGCTGGGGGATAGTCGTCCTTGCGCGAGGCTTGCGGGAACTCCCTGAGGTAATGGAGCTTTATCAGCGCGTAGATCCGGTCGGCCACTTTCCACATGTCCTCCAGCGTCCAGTTCAGGCCGGTGGCGGCGTTGAAATATTTGGGATAGTTGTCCAGCGGCCAGCCCAGTTCTATCCAGGGGAACCGGCAGGCGACGAGGAACTCAAACATACCGCCCCGGATGCGCTGGAGCTCTATGACCTTGGCCGCCTTCTCCGGACCGTATGAATCACGGGTGGTGTTCTTAAGCTCAAAGGTGATGATCCAGGCCTCGCGGTGGTGCGCCCCGATGGCCGCGACGCCGAACGCCAGCGCCTGGCCGGGGATGAACTTGCAGTTGTAGGCGGCCACGTCCAGGCCCTTGACCTGCATGGCGTAGGCCTCGGAGCCATGCCCGAATTCCCTGGCCATGCGCAGCGAGCCGTCGGCCAGCAGGTTGCCCAGTTTTCCCTCGCGGCGCGCGGCAAGCCCCAGCAGCTCTTTTGCTCTCTCCGCGTCGCCGAACTTGAAATCGCCCTTAGTCGCGCCGTGGTCAATGGCATCGGCGTAGAAACTAAGCGCGCAGCCGGCCGACATCGTATCTATGCCATATTCGTCGCAAAGATAGTTCAGGGAGCCGACCTGGTCAAGATCAAAGATCTCAAGGTTAGAACCCAGCAGGCCGACATTTTCGTAATCCAGCTCAGACTCGCGGCCTTCCCTGTCGTGGATGGTGATTCCGCACCGCATAGTGCAGTTCGGACAACCGTACGTGGCGACCCTGGCGGCGTTGACCCGTTCGCCGTCTATCTTCCAGGCGTCGGCGTGGCGGGTCTTGCGGAAGTTGCGCACGGGAAGGCCCGCTACTTCGTTGCACCAGGCCAGGATGGCGTCCGTGCCCTGGATGGACCAGCCTGTCTCCTTGTCTATCTGGCCGACCGTCTTCAGATCGCCGAAGCCCAGAGCCTTCATGGCCTGGGGATCGGCCTGTGGGATGGGGCGCGTGCCTTTGACCACGAGGGCCTTCAGAAGCTTGGACCCCATGACCGCGCCCATGCCCGGCCGCCCGCCGGACCGGCCCTCCAGGCTGCGAACTACGGCATAGCGAACCATGTTCTCGCCGCCCTGCCCGATGTTCAGCACGCCTACGCCTTTGCCGTATTTGGCGTAGATCCAGTCGTTGGTCGCGTAGGTGCCTTTTCCCCAGACCTCTCCGGCCGGGAGGAACTCTACCTTATCGTCTTCGATATATAACATTGTCGGCCCCTCGGCCTTCCCTTCGACTATCATGGCGTCATAGCCGGCTTTCCGGAGCTGTTCGGAAACGCGGGTGCCCAGGTTCCCGTCGCCGTAAAAGCCCGTCAGCGGCGACTTGGCGGCGACCACCGCTTTTCCGGTGTTGGGGGCGGGGATGCCGGCTATCGGCCCCAGCGCGACGATGAGTTTGTTCTCCGGGCCGAGCGGGTCTATGCCGGGCTGAAGTTCGTCGTACAAAATCTTTACGGCGAAGCCTCGTCCGCCGATCCAGGTCCTGGCGAATTCTTCGCTGAAGGTTTCTTTTTTATAGGTTTTAGCTGTCAGGTTGACCCTGAGGATATTGCCTGTCCATCCGTTCATCGCGCGCCTCCATGCAACAAAAATCCGGGAAAGCGCCGCATGGTAATGCGGCCGCTACCTGGCTATAATACAAAAAAATAAGCGACGGGGGGAGTGTCCCGCCGGAATCTGCCTACTCCCTTGAAATTCCGGGTTTATGTGCTATCCTATATACAGCGCCCGGCGCTTAAGGGCTTTACCGGCGGGGGATATGAGGAAGAAAACCGACTCCATAATACTGGCGGTTATCACCGCGATCAGCGGTATCCTGCCGCACGCTCCTAAAATAATTCCGGAAGGAAATTCTTTCATAGCCGCCACGGCCGTTGCGGCAACTTTATCCATCCCGTCAAAATCAGTGGCGGCCATTATGCCCGCGCGCATAGTGCGGATTGCCGCCATCTCCATGTCCCGGAACTGCGAGGCCGGCGTCATGGAGCAGCTTTGTTCCTCGGTTACCAATTTCCTCGACGACGAGGCCGCCAGGGCCGATACCGCGTTAAAAAATTGCACTAAAAACTGCGGCTGGAAAAAACGGAAAGACGACCTGATAGACGCCGCGCGGAAAAAAGCCAGGGAGTCCTGCTCTAAAGGCGAAGCCCCGGACATCAATGAATTAAACAAAGGGCTTGATACGGACGCCAAGACAAGGCTTAAGAATCTGTATGACCGGAACAACCGGATGTTCGATGGATCCGCCAAGCTCGCCGCCAAAGACTCCGATGTAAAATCCAACCAATCGCCCGCGTCAACCGGGAAGGGCGGTCAGGTAAGCGACTTGAAATCAAGCGAACCGGACATCAAAAAAATCACCTCTCCGCAACCCCAAAAGCAAGCGCGCAAGCCGCTTCCTACATATATTGGTGCAGTTGCCCGCAAGATGATACTGGGACGTTGTTTGAGACAACTGACTACAGTGATTGCGTTAATAAATGCTGCAAGATGTACCCTTGGGGCACCGACTGTCCCTCAAACGGCGGGGGAGGTGGAACCGGGGTCACATTAAAAGATCTTCTGAATAAACTCAAAGCCTCGTGGAATAAATTTCTAGAAGACTTAAAAACCATCAAGGACTGGTTGATAGATAAGTACCACGAGATGGTTAAGGACGAAATAAGGTGCGGAAAGACCTGGTACAATCCGGACAAACAATGCTGCGTGAAAGAGAAGGTGTTTAATAAATGCGGCGGGCGTTGCATGCCGCCTTCTGAATTTGCTGTTTTTATGCGTGGGGGATACGAGGACGAGGAAGGATATTATTACAAGGACTACAATATCTATTTCCGCGAATCGCAATATCTGGATTTAGCTGGAGTTTATGTGGGTGAAAGTTTCAAAAATAATAGACAAGTTGACTCCCGGCCAATATGCTATCCAGGTCTGCCGGACCCAACAAGCAAACCGCTTGAACAACACCCCAACGGACTGTTTGGAATTACAGATAGGCTTGGCATGCTTAAAGTGACTATTTCCACGCCTTGCGCGCATCAGTTTGACCAAGTTGTCATGGTCGGTAGCTGCATGATACAGACAAACATTTTAACTTTTGAGGCCGATCCTTCCGGCGCCAGAAGAATTTTTCGGTCCGATGAGCCGACGCTGAAACCAAAACAATAGAATCCGGAGAATTTATGAACAGGTTTGTACATCTAGGCGCAATTTCAACGCTTTTATGGCTTTTGGTAATAACCTCGGCCAATGCCCAATATCTCCTCAAAACAGGCGTACAAGACTTTGAAGCTCGTAGCAATATGAACGCTTTTGGCTTGTGCGGGAACATGAAGGCGTTGTGCGGCTGTGTATTTGCGGAAGGGGATTCGAACAATCATTTTAACGAAGTCAAAATTGATAAAAAAACAACAGTAGAAAACGTTTTAAAAGAAATAATACGGAAAAATCCGCGGTACCAATGGATAATCGAGGATGGCGTAATCAATATCCTTCCGAAAAAGGAATTCCGGCATCTTGTAAACGGAAAAGATCAGCTTGATACACTGATTAAGGACTTAACAATAACCGGCGAGGTTTGGGCGGCGGCACCATCGTTTTGCGAAGCTGCCGGTTTAAATTGCGCCTATCGTAGCATAGCCGGCATTCGAGAACTTTGTAACAAGATTTCCCTGCGACTCAACAATGTTACTCTGCGCGAGGCGCTTAATAAAACAATCAAGGCCGATGGGATGGCCTCGTGGAAATTGGAATATTACGGAAAAGATAAACAGCCTATCATTGACATTCACTGCTGGCGCCCGGGACGCACGTTGATTGAAGTAAAAGATACTGAGACATTAAAGATAATAATGGAAGCTGCCCAGCAGCAGCCCGTTCAACCCATGGCCGGCGAAACCGCCAGCCCTGCTGCCAGTTCCTACTGGTATCTACTGCCTTTATTCATCGCCGGCCTGTTGATTTCCTATTTTATTGTAAGAACATTCCGCGCTAAAATAAAACCACGTGGCTGATAAGATAAGCCCGAAAAACGCCCTAATAACCCCGCTCGCGGCAAAAATTAAAGGGAGCAGTATCCCGGAAGCTCCAAATCATGCCCAATAATAGGGCACGATTCGGCCTCTTTTTCTGACTCCAAAAACGCCCCCTGAAACCGACTGTCAGCCAGTTTCAGCCTGACAAGGCTTTCCAACGGCCGTCTTCGGCTGTGTCTTTTCCCGGCGAATCCGTGATTTGTGCTTCCCCTTTTTAGAAAGGGGGATTGAGGGGGATTTTATAATCTGCCTACCCCAGTCTTAGCCCGGGTCGTCTTTTTATGGCATAATATCTACCATTATGGACACCAGGCGAAAATAGTGTTTCTTGTGAAGCTCAAAAAACCTTTGTAGAATAAGAACAAAGCGCCCATAGCTCAAAGGATAGAGTACCAGCCTGCGAAGCTGAGGATCCAGGTTCGATTCCTGGTGGGCGCAAGAAATTCCAGGGTAGAGGGGAGAGGTTAGAGTTGCAAAAATAAGGAACTCCTTACCCTATACCCTATACCCTCTACCCTATAAGTGTTGAATAATTTATGGATAACCTTTCTTCTAGCGATAAAAAAGAAAAAAAACTTGAAACAAAGACCGGGCGCTATGTCTACGATAAGAAGCTCGGCAAAGTGGTGAAAATTTCCAACGAAATAGTAGGCATTAAGAAGAGTTCCTCCTCCGGGCCGGACGCCTGCCCAATGAACCCCGGCGGCCGCAATTGCCGCGACGGCTGCGGCTTTTGAATTTATTAAAAATTTTTGCGGCAAAAATTTTTACTATGCCCCGACCTTTGGTCGGGGTAACCTTGGGGCAAAAATGTAGCGGCGGATGTAAATCCGCTTGAAGGGCGATTCACATCGCCCGCTACAATTACCGGCATAGCCTGGATACAGTTGAATTGTGTCGCTTCGCTCCACCCCGGCAAGGTGTTGAAGAAAACCCCGCGCCGGGTACATAAAATGTTGCCCGGCAACATTTTATTATCTATTGCCCGAATCACCCGGTAACCGGAGGCATTTATGTATAGGAAGCTTGCATATATTTCAACTTTTTTTGCGCTGGCGATATTCATTCTTTCTTTCGGAATGATGGCGCGCGGCCAGAATACCGGCGGCAGCGCCGACGACCATGCCGCGGACCTGCAGAAAAAAAAGACCACTTACGTAAAATCCGACGAACGCACCACCGGGGAAACTGATCCGCAGGCGCCCGCTGAACCTGCGCCTGATGATACGGCCGCGGGATCCCCGCAAAACGCCTCTGACGACGGCCGAGCCGGCAAGAAACCCGTTCCCAAACCGCCGAGCATGGACTCGGACTACATTAAGGAGGTGCCGAAAGATTACAATCTAGCCCTGCCGGCCCCGACCCTAAAAGAGATATCCGACAATATCAACCAGGCGATACAGGCCGATACCAGCGGCAAATCGGTGGGACTGAGGCTGCTGGCGGCATCTTATCACTATCTTGGCGTGCCCTATAAACTGGGTGGGGACGGAGTCCGCACGACGGACTGCTCCATGTTTACGCGGATGTCGGCGATCAGGGCGGGCCTTGAACCGCCGCCTTTCCGGCGCGGCGCCGGCATTCAGTATGGATATTCTTTGAACAAAAAATTCGACATGCGGCTTATAAGCGCCGGCTCTTCCCTGCAAAGCCTGCAGCCCGGGGATTTTGTGTTTTTCAACTGGCAGAACGCGTTCAGCCGCGCCAGGCCCTACGGGATCGGCCACGTCGGCCTTTATATCGGCCCCACCAAGGGGCGCGCGATCTATACCATCGAGGCGGGCAGCCCGGTAAACAAAGGCTGGCGCAACACCAAGTACCTGGTCGGCTTCGGCCGGATAGTCAAGTAGGAGAAACCGTTATGGTCATACATAAGAAAATTTTGCTTTTAATGCTGTTATACATTATTTGGGGGGTATTAGCGGTTGAATCAAAAATAATCAAAGACAACACATATTTATCATCAATTCCTAAACAAGCAGAGCCGGGCGCACGGGAAATACAAAAAATTAAACACCATTTTGTTGATGCAGGGGTTAACGCGGGTTCAACAATACCAGTACCTGACCGTGAGAAAGAGTTTAAACGGTTTTTTGGTTAAAATCTTTTCGTCATTACAAGCATCGTTTTCCCCGGGTACACCTTGAATTGAAACGAAAAAGGCTCGCCTTGGTAGTTGAACTGTTTGTATAGCCGCTTGTTATACTCCACGGCCTGCTTGGCGGCATAGTTGCCAAAGATCACGTTTTCAATTATTGGCCCAAATAATATAAGAGCAAAACCGCCGAAAAATTTTCCGGGGTTAAGCTTTTCAACCGGATAACTATATGACCCATAGCCATAGTTGTACGTTTCAGTCGTCTCCTCATAAGCTGTAGCCATTAAGTATATCCCCGCTCCAATCGTGACAACATTCAAAACGCTCGTTAATATGGCATAATTATGTACTTCACTAATTGTCTCCCCCCACCTTATTGGAGAAGAAGACAGGTAACGATGCGCCGCGAATGGCCCGCTTATAGGGATCAGGGATAAAGAATAAGCCCGTTCTGGATCTTTGATGGTGACAGGGAGCACAACCATTTTATTGTTATCCGTTTCCATTGCTGCCGCCGTATATGGCATATTAACCAACAGTGTCAGCACAGTACATAATAACGCTGTTTTCTTTTTCATTTTGCTTTTCCTCCTGCTGCATCCAATTGCTATGTTGTCAGTAGCAAAAATTATCTCAAAAAAAAAACAAATGTCAATAGCAAGGCCGCCGGGAAATGGGACTTATCGTAAAAAGGGCGGGAACATTATTACTATTTTTATAGAGGCGCCGGGAAGAGTGTAGGCACGGGGACGACGGCGGGTTTTCTGCGCGCTCCCTTCCGGGTTTAAGCCCGGGGTCTGGAGCGAACCGCTATCATTACGCGGCGGCGAGGACCGTATGTTCAAGCCGGACCGCTGTGCGGGCCGGCGCGTTCCGCAGCCAGCGGAAGACCCCGGGCTTCTTCCCCGGAAACCCGGTCTTGGAGCGCGCGGGAAACCTGCCGGCGACCCCGCGGGCATGGTGCGCGCTTAATATAGGGTGTATTAGGATAGGTCGATTATGTTCCATTTCTGCTGGTAGAGCTCCAGCAGCTTGCGGCGCAGGCCGGCGTGCTCGGGCTTTCTCAGGGCGGGGTCGGCGGCAAGCAGCGCCTCGCGGTCCTCGATGGCGGACCTTAAAATCTCGCCGTCACGGGCCAGGTCGGCTATCTTAAACTCCATATCGCCGTGCTGCCTCACGCCCAGGACCTCGCCCGCCCCGCGCAGATAAATATCCTTCTCGCTTATCTCAAAGCCGGAAGTGGTGGAGCACATCGCCTCAATGCGCCCGGCACCGTCGGCGGTGGCCGAATCCGCAACCAGCAGACACCTTGACTCCCAGCGCCCCCGGCCCACCCGACCCCGCAACTGGTGGAGGCTGGCCAGGCCGAAATTCTCGGCGTTGTTTATGACCATGATTGTCGCATTGGCCACGTCTATGCCCACTTCCACGACGGGCGTCGCCACCAGGATATCAATCTTGCCGCCGGCGAACTCTCCCATCACGCGCTCTTTCTCCCGCCCGGGCATGGCCCCGTGCAGCATGGCCAGCCGCCGATCGCTGAAGAGCCCTTTTAACCGCTCAAATTCGGCCTTCACGGATTTCAGGGTCTTCGCCTCGGATTCTTCTATGACGGGATAGACGATATAGGCCTGCCTGCGCTTTGAAGTTTCGGCCCGGACGGCCTTGAACGCGGCTTCCTCCGTGACGCTTTCAGTCTTTACCGGCTTTCTGCCGGGCGGCATCTCGCTTAAGCACGACAGGTCCAGGTCGCCGTATAAAGCAAGGAAAAGCGTCCGAGGTATCGGCGTGGCGGTCATTATCAGCATATCGGCCTTTTCGCCTTTTTGCCTCAAGCACGCCCGCTGCCTTACGCCGAAGCGGTGAGACTCGTCTATCACTATCAGCCTCAGGTTTTTAAACCGTATATTTTCTTCAAGCACGGCGTGGGTGCCGATAATTATATCCAGCTCCCCGGCGGCAAGCTTTTCAATTATTTCCTTTTTCTCTTTCGGCTTTACGCCTGAAGTGAGCAGCGCGAACCTGGCGCCCAGGCCGGCGAGGTATCTTTCGAAAGTGATGAAATGCTGCTCGGCCAGGATCTCGGTCGGGGCCATAAAGACACCCTGGCAGCCGTTCTCCACAGCCAGCAGCAGCGCGCTTAAAGCCACGACCGTCTTGCCTGAGCCTACGTCGCCTTCAAGCAGCCGGGACATTGGGGCGCGGGCTTTCATATCGGCGAAAATCTCGTTTATGGCTTTTTTCTGCGACGCGGTGAACTCAAAGCCGAGTTTTTCCCTGAACGGCGTCAAAAGGCGTTTTTTAATTTCATAGGTGAAGCCCTTGTTCAGGGCGCGGGTCTGGGCGCGTTTGATGGCCCAGGCCAGGGCCATAAGAAAAAATTCCTCGTAGATGAACCTTTTGCGCGCTTCGTTAAGCTCGAAATAATTCTCCGGGAAATGCACGGCTTTAACGGCCAGGTCGCGCGCGATAAGCCCCCTCTTCGCCATCAGCCGGCCGGGAATGAATTCCCCTGTATCGCCGGCTTTTTCAATGACCGCCCGAAACGCCGCTTCGCGCATAACTTTGGGGGTCAGGCCTTCGGTCAGGCCGTAGACCGGGACCAGCCTGTTCACGTGCCTGCGCTGGGCCGCGAGGTCGTGCGCGCAGTAATATTCCTCCGCCCTGAGCCGGGTCTTAAAAAGCGGATCTTCGGGCCGGCCCACCAGCCAGATCTTCGCGCCGGGCGCGACGTCCTTCCTTAAAGCGGCGAACACGTCATACCGGTGGCTGTGCCTTTTAAACCAGCAGGCCTCGACCTGCCGGCCGCCGGCGTCCACGACGGCCTTAAAGATCCGCAGGCTGCCGGAAGTATAGAGGTCTTTAACGGAGAGCACCTTGCCGAAGATAACGGTGACATCTTCAATATGATCAGACCGTTCTTTTTTTGCGTTCATGCGCCGGTCTTCGTATTTTTTGGGGAAATAAAAAAGCAGGTCATCCACGGTATGGATGCCGAGCCTGGCAAAAAGTTCCGCCCGCGCGGGGCCGACGCCTTTTAAGTATTGGATGGAAGCCATAGGCAAGTCACAAGACACGGGTCACAGGCCGGCGAGTACCGGAATCCGTACCGGCGCAATTGCAAAACTTTGCCACTATATTTTAAGAAATTTAAAGCGGGATATCCCCCCGTTATTTTTCTTGAGCAAGATTTGAGCGGAAATTTGAGCAATTCTTGAGCGGAATATGTTACACTTTAAATGCAGGGAAATAATGCTCTTTAAAATTTGAAGGATTGTCCAGCGCTGTACGGTGCGCCCCCTAACCCAAACCCCCCAAAGCAAAAAGGCTTAACGCCTGTATGCTTAGCATCTGCAGCGCTGGCCTTTTTAAGCCCCGGCGGATTTACCGGAACAGAGGTTCAACCTCGTAAGGCATCGGTCAAACACTAAAATCCGCCGGGGCTTTTTTTGCCTCCCCCTCCCGCAATATTATATAATCGGCAGATACCCGCTTCTCGGTCCCCGCTGGTTTTTCTCCAGCCGGCGGATCGTTTTTATCTAAAACTATGCGGAAAAAAGCTCTTATAGTGGACGACGACAGGGAGATGGTAAATATCCTCAGCAAGTACCTGTCCACGCACGATTTCTCGGCGCTGAGCGCCTCTGACGGAGCCCAAGGCCTGGCGGCGCTTGAGGACGCAAAACCCGATATCGTAATAACCGACGTGGAGATGCCGGGCATGGACGGGTTGACCTTCTGCAGAAAGCTCAGGGAAACCAGGTCCTCGGCCTCCGTCCCCGTCATAATCATGTCCGGAAAGAAGATAACCGAAACAGACATGGTTTCAGGCTATGCCAGGGGCGCCGATGATTATGTGATAAAACCGTTTTCCTATCCTGTGCTGCTGGCCAAGATACAGGCGTTGCTGAAAAGGGTTAAATACGCCCCGGCGTTAAAAGCCGGGAAGACAAAAAGATCCGGCTTTGAGATAGACCCTGAAGGCCGCGCGCTTAAGGTCTCCGGCAAACCGGTCAGGGTGACTTCCAAAGAATTCGACCTGTTCTCGCTTCTGGCCTCAAAACCGGGGCGGGTGATCAGCGTCAACCATATGCTTGAAAACGTCTGGGGTCTTGACCCCGCGAACTACAACGACCCCCACACCGTGGAAGTCCACATCTACAACCTCCGCAAAAAACTGGGCTCCAGGCTGTCCGCCCGCATCAAGGCGGTAGCCGGCCACGGCTACAAATTCGAATAATTTTGCCTGCCCGCACGGTTACCTAATTTTATATAATAGATTTCGGGGTAAGGTTTGGGAACATGAAAACAAACCGCAAAAAAGGCGGAGTTAATATGCCCGTTATTGTTTCTCCCGCTGGAGCAAAAAAACCGCTCAAACAGCGGACTGAGTCTATCTTTAGAAACAAGCTGGACAAGGCCGTTACAGCCATAGAGAACGACTACCTGGCCTCCGCCACGCTTTCCATGGACGACATCTCGGACAAAGTGATCAAAGAAGCCGAGCGCCTTACCGGCAGCGACTGCGGCTTCGCCAGCTATATAGACCCCGCCACCGGCTGGCTCATCGCGGCCACGCGGACCCGCGATATATGGGACAGGTGCCGCGTTCCGGATAAATCAACGGTCTTTAAAAACTTCACCGGGTTGTGGGGCTGGGTGCTGAAGAACAAAAAGCCCCTGCTGACAAATAACGCCCCGGCGGACAGGCGCTCCGGAGGCACGCCGGACGGGCACATAAAAATAGAAAAATTACTGGCCGCGCCGGCTGTTTTCAACCGGAAGCTGACCGGGCTGCTGGCGCTGGCCAACCCCCGCCGAAGCTACACCGCGCGCGACCTCGCCGCGGTAGAAAAGCTCGCCCGCATCTACGCCATAATAGTGCAGCGCAAATTCGCCGAAGACAGGCTCAAGGAAAGCGAGGAAAATTACCGCGCGATCATAAACGCCTCGCGGGATATAATCTACACCGTAAACGCCGGAGGGATAATCGCCTATATGAGCCGGCAGGCCGAAAACTACGGTTATTCCCCGGATGAGATAGTGGGCCGCCATGTGCTGGAATTCGCGCATCCTGAAGACAGGGATATGCTTGCGCGGGCCCTTGCCGACGCCCTGAAAACCGGCACAACCGCGGCGCTGCTCTCCTACAGAATACGAAAAAAAGACGGCTCCTATTTTTACGCGGAACAGAAAAGCGGCATCATAATGAAGAACGGCAGGCCGCATATGATCTCCTGCGTCATCCGCGACGTTACCGAGCGCAGACAGCTGGAAGCGCGGATCCTGGAAAGCGAAAGCAAATACAGAACGCTTTTTGAGAACGCCAACGCCGCCATTTTCCTCGCGGATACGGCCACCGGAAAAATACTGGACGCGAACAGACAAGCTGAACTTCTAACCGGCCGGACGAGGAAAGAACTGACAGGCATGAACAGGCTGCTGCTCCATCCGCCGGAGGAGGAGGAATATTATCAAAAACAGTTCAGGGACCATGTAGCGCGGCGAACTGCGAAACTTGAAGCCGCTGTAGTCCTTAAAAAGAACGGCGACAGGATACCCGTCCACATAAACGCCGCCGTCCTTGAAATCGGCGGGGAAAAAGTCATGCAAGGGATATTTGAGGACGTCACCGAACTCAAAAAAGCGCAGGAGGAACTGACTTTCAAAAACATCATTCTGTCCACCCAGCAGGAATCCTCCCTGGACGGCATACTTGTGGTGGATGAGAAGGGCGTGATACTATCTTTTAACAAGCGCTTTATTGCCATGTGGGGCATACCGCCCGACGTTGCGGCTTCCCGTTCCGACAGGCGCGCGCTGGACTCGGTCATGGATAAGCTGCGCGACCCCGCCGCCTTCCTCCAGAAAGTGAACTATCTATACGAACACCCGGAGCAGAAAAGCCGGGACGAGATCGCGCTGAGAGACGGGCGAACGTTCGACCGCTATTCCGAATCCATGCGCGCAACCGACGGCTCTTATCTAGGCCGGGTATGGTTCTTCCGCGACATAACCGAAAACAGGCGGCTGGAGGCGGAACTTATCCATGCCAAAGCGATAGAGGCCGCGAGCCGCATAACGCGTCCGGCGGCGCATGACTTCAACAACATATTGGCCGCCATCAACGGCTACGCGGCCCTGATACTTGACACGATCGACGATAAGAACCGGGCGAAGCCTGAAATACTGCAGATACTGAAGGCGGTCAGGCGGGCCTCCGCCGTAACCGAAAAGCTCCAGACCTTCGGCAGCGGGCCGGACAAAAAAACCAAAAAAATAGTTGATAAGTAGGAAACAACAAGTTGACAAGTAAAAAAATCTCGGCACTTGTCAACCAGTCAACTTATCAACTTCTTCAAATGTGCTTCTTGAACCGGCTCGCGGCTGCGCTTTTTATCCCGGCCACGGTTTTGTTGGGAAGTTTAAGGCTTTCAAGGAAAGAGACGCCGTCACGCCCCATGGCGGCCGCTATGGCGGCGAGTCTGGGCATGGCCCCCGCGACCGGGGAAGCGGTTGCCGGCCAGATAAAATCCCTGTGAAAAAACCTCAGGGCGTCTAGCTTCGCCAGGACGGCGAAAGCGGGGTCGGGGTTTTTCTCCTCCAGCAGATGTAGCAGCTCGTTGCGTAGGCGCTCCCGCGAAAGCAGGGCGGGGAGGTCTTCCTTAACGGACTCTTTTATCCATACCCGCGTCTCCTTGTCTATCTCCCAACCGAACCGCCCGGCGAAACGCGCCGCCCGGAATATCCTGGTAGGGTCGTCGTGAAAACTTAAGTGATGAAGCGCCCGCACGCACCCACGCCGTATATCATCAAGTCCGCCGAACGGGTCTATAACCTCGCCGAACCGAGCGGGCAGGACCGCCAGGGCCAGCGCGTTGACGGAGAAATCCCGGCGACCGAGGTCCTCAGCCACGGACAAAGCCGGCTCCACGACCGGCAGGACGGCCGGCCCGGGATAGCTTTCCTTCCTGAAGCGGGCGAAATCCACCCGCCGACCGTTTTCAAGGAAAACCCTGACGGTCAGGAATTTATCAAAGCGCGTGAAAACGCCGCCGTATTTGCCGACCAGGGCTTGGGCTACCGGGGTTGGGGCCGAACTTAGAAGGAAATCAAGGTCGGCCGCCGGCCGGCCGAGCGCCCAGTCCCGCACGCACCCGCCGACCGCGTATATTTCCGCCTTGCCGTCGGACGCAGCGGCGCCCAGCTCCCTGATAAGGGCGAGGTCATTTAAAGGTTCAAGTTGCATTTTTCCCTGCGTTTGACGAATCCTATCTCGGCGGTCTCAAGCGCCGAAAGTATTTTAAGCAGGTTTTGGGCGCGGAGCAGGGCGTCGTTCGAAGCTATGATGTCGTGCACGGCTGCAAGGGCTGTATCTTTGGACAGCGAAGGGCCGGAGTAAGGCAGCGAGAACGGCAGGTCGTGCGCCCTGGCGAAAGAAGGGTGTATCCCGGCGGTCCTGAATTTCTTCTCGGCCGCGATGAATTCCAACACTTCGGTCTCCTCTTCGATGTCCCGGTCCCGTAAAAGCAAAGCCGCCAGCTCAGCGGCCCCGAAAAAATAGACCGGCTCAAAACAGAGGCTTTGCAGGTTCAGCATGGAGCTCTTCACCAGGTCACAGTCCGCGCGCGTCTTTTCAAGCCATTTGTCTTTTTCCGTCAGGTAGGCTTCGGGCATGACGAAGACAAGAAGTTCTTTTCCAGGATCCAGGTATATAAAAGTCTCTTCGTAAGCGACCAGTGCGGAGCAATTGGGGCACATTAGCAGGTCGAACTCCCCGCTGATCAGCATCTCCTTCAGTTCCTGGTCCCGGTCCCCGCGCACCACGGTCCAGAAATCGGCGTTGAACTGCTCCTGGCAGGCCGGACATTTCACTTTAAAAACGCCTTTTGTGGACATAAAATCAGGCCTCGCGGTCGGCGCAGGTAAGTTCCTTCATATAAATGTAGAACTATTATACAAATAATACTGTAACAGCGCTGACTGCCGGGCGGGAGATTTTCAGCCGGGCAGAGACGGGTTTATTGAATATTTACAAGTCGGGAGCGATGTGAAATTTTACAGGCGTTCATTGATAAAATGTTGTCCGACAACATTTTATCGTACCCGGCACGGGGTTTTCTTCAACACCTTGCCGGGGTGGAGCGAAGCGACACAATTCAACTGTATCCAACAGGATGAGGGGGAAATTACTTTCCCCCTCAAGGCTATGCCGGTAATTGTAGCGGGCGATGTGAATCGCCCTTCAAGCGGATTTACATCCGCCGCTACATTTTTGCCCCAAGGTTTCCCCGACCAAAGGTCGGGGCATTGTAAAAATTTTTGCGGCAAAAATTTTTAGTAAAACCTATTGGCCCAAAGTTGGCAGACAAGCCAACGCTGACCCGAAAATTGCTATGGCAATTTTCGGCTACGCTGTTTTGATGGTTTTGCCTATCCAGATGAAAGCGGAAGGCAGAATTATGCACTGGCAGTGGTTGCTTATGATAGACTTGGGCTCGGGCATGATGGAAACTATTCCATTGGTCCAGCTGATATACCGGATATGCTCGCCGTCCAGCCACTCATAGATCCTGGGGCCGACCCTCGGCATTATGGTCCAGACCACGGCGGAATCCCAGGGCACCTCGGCTGCGTCCGACGAAAATTTTATTTCGGGCATCTTTTGGGCTAGTGAATCCATAGGTTCTCCAAGACAAATAGTTCAGACTCTCAACTCTACACTGACATTGCTGTAAAAACTTTGATCGCGGACTGTACCCCGAATTCTGTCTTTATGCCTCGCGGCATAGAGAGGATCATTTATCTTGTGCGGCCCACTCTGCGCTTTACCCTTGCGGGCGCGGACGGGCTATCCATGCGCATATTCGGCCTTGCTCCGGGCGGGGTTTACCCTGCTCCGCCGGTTTCCCTGGCGGACGGTGCGCTCTTACCGCACCTTTTCACCATTGCCGGCCCTCGCGGGCTTGGGCTGTGTGTTTTCTGTGGCACTTTCCGTGATTTGGGTATATAGCCCCAAACCCCCGGCCTATGTCCGCCTGAGGCGGATTTGAACCGGCGCCTTGCCCTGTGGAGTTCGGAAGTTCCTCCCCCGTCCGCCTTAGGCGGATGAAGGCGACCCTCCGTCCGCGATCAGAAAAATTAAAACAATTTCGGCTGATAAAATCCCCGCCGGAGTTCTTTGGCCGGGGTTTTGGCCGGTGACGGGCTGTTTTTGGCGTTATCCAGAATATCGTTGACGAGCTTGTCGGCGTGAGCGTTGCGGCTCCTGGGCACATGGGAAAGCGTCACGCTTTTAAAGCCGGCCGCCAGTTCTTTTATCTCCACCATCAAAGTTTTTAAGGCGGCGTCCTTTATCTTATATTTGCCGTTGAACTGTTTGACCAGCAGCTCCGAATCGGAAAATATCTTGAGTTCGGCGGCGCCAAGGCGCTCGGCGGCGGAAAGCGCCAGCACAAGCCCGTTATACTCGGCGAAATTATTGGTGCAATGCCCGAGATAGCCGCTCTCTTCTTCTATAAGCGAACCTTTCTCGTCAAAGAAGGTCGCCGCGCAGGCGCCGCGGCCCGGATTGCCGCGCGAACCGCCGTCTATGAAGATCTTAAGTTTCTTGCTTTTCATATAACAGCAGGTAAAGGTTCAGGCATAATGCCGGTCACTTAAGGATAACGTCCCCGGCGACTTAAGTGACCGGCCTTATTTATCCGTAAACCGTCTTTTTAAGATAGATGATGCGCTGGCAGTTGTCGCAGAAGACCAGGATGTCCGGCTTTTTGAGGTCCACCGCTTTCTGCGGGATAAGGCCGATATTGCAGCCGCCGCAGGATATTTTCCCCGTTTTGTCTTCCTTGATCTCCACTATGGCCAGGCCCTGGCGCTGCTCCTTTATGAACTCGTACTTTTCCATGATCTCCGGCGCTATTTTGGCGCAGAATTGCGACCGCTCGGTTTTAACGGCCGACAGCGACGCTGCAAGGTCTTTTTTCGCCGCCTCAAGCTCCGCGATCTTCCGGTTTTTCTCTTCTTCCAGTTTTTTAACTTCCTGCTGGAGCTTTTTATCCTCAATGGCGGCCTTATCTACCGCTTCAAGCAGCACCAGCAGTTCGGTCTCGATGTCGTCCTGCTCTTTTTTGGCGCGCTCTATTTCGCTTAAAAGGATCTTGAAAGCTTTATTCTCCCTGATCATATTGAGCTCGCGCTGGTGCTTCCTTATTTCTTCGTCCTTTTCAGCGATGGACAATTCCTTGTTTTTCTTTTCCACCTGCAGTTTTAAAAGTGTCTCCCTGGCCGTGTTCATGGAATTCTTTTTTTCGTCAAAAAGAGCGTTAAGAGTTTCTATCTCGTCCGGAATGGACAAGATCTTTCCGGCCATATCGGCTATGAGTTTATCTTTAGCCTGCAAGTCTATTAAGGACCGTATTTCCGTGCTGTGCATTAAAGTCATAAAAAATTTTTTCCGAAAAAATTTTTACGCTATTCCGTCCGCATGAGGCGGACGGCCCGGCAATGAAATTATACCAAAAGCCAAGCCGAAGAGTAGTTGATAAGTAAGAAACACTAGTTGATAAGTTGATAAGTAGGAAAGTTTCGGCACTTATCAACTAGTCAACTTATAAACTTGTCAACTTCCCCAAGCGCCGGCGTATTTCCTCAAGTTTTTTTACTTTCTCCGGCGGGATAGACCTGCCGCCGCCCAGGTGTTCCGCCACCAGGGTTATTTTCGCCGCCTGCTCAACCGTTTCCATGCGCTGAAAAGCGGTTTCAAGGTCGGCGCCGTAAGTCACCACGCCGTGGTTGGCCAGCATTATGGCGTTATGGTCTTTGACGAAACCAGCTATGGACTCTGCGACCTCTTCGGTGCCAGGCGTGGCGTAGCCGGCCAGCGGCACAATGCCTAGCGCAATGACCAGCTCGGAGGTAAGCGGCTTATCCAGGGCTATGCCGGCCGAAGCCAGGCCGGTGGCCACCGGCGGGTGGGCATGCACCACGGCCGCCGCGTCGGGCCTTGCCCGGTATACGCACAGGTGCAGCAGGTACTCGGAAGAGGGTTTTCTGCCGCTTATAAGTTCCCCCGTTATGGCGATCTTTGAGATATCGGCCGGCGCAAGCCGGCCCTTGGACGCGCCGGAGGGGGTTATCAGCAGGATTCCGCCGCAAAGTCGGACGCTTATATTGCCGTCCGCGGCCGGCACAAAGCCGAGGGCGTGAAGCCGCCGCCCGACATCCGCTATCTGTTCCCTTAACTCCGTCTCCCTTCCCCCCTCTACCCTATACCCTATACCCTCTACCCTGCCGTATTCCAGCCAGTCGCTGGAAAGCGGGCTGATGATCGCGTTTTCCGGGATAACGGGCTTTTGGCCGGGAGGCGCCATCCGCTTCAGCTCCCAGTCGCTTATGAAGATTTTCTTTTTCTTTTCAGGCATACCGGTATCTCAGATTTTTAAGTATCTCTTTAGTGGCCTTGGACCTGTTCAGCGTGTAAAAATGTATGCCGGGCGCCCCGTTTTTAATAAGATCCGCGGCCTGCGCCGTGGCGTAATTCACGCTGAACTTCAGGAGCGAAGCCTTGTCCCCGGCGTATTTTTCTATATTCGCCGTAACCGCGCGCGGCAGGGCAATGTTGAACATTTTAGTGAAATTCCGCAGCTGGTTGTAGCTGGTCAGCGGCATCAGGCCGGGGAGCACCGGCACGGTCACGCCGGCTTTAAGCGCCTTATTGACGAATTCAAAATAAAACCTGTTCTCAAAAAAAAGCTGCGTGATGACAAAGCCGGCGCCGGAATCTATTTTGGCCTTCAGGTTCCTTATGTCCGTTTCAAAATCGGGGGCTTCGGGATGCTTTTCCGGGTAGCCGGCGACGCCGATGGAGAACGCGCCCGTCGCCGCGAGCTCTTCGGCCAGCTCTGAGGCGTATTTATAATCCCTTTTTGGGGCGAAGCCTTCTATATTGTGCAGGTCGCCGCGCAGGGCCAGCACATTCTCTATTTTCATGGCTTTAAGGCGCCCGGAGATGTCGGCTATTTCGGCTTTTGTGTGCCCTATGCAGGTCAGATGGGCCATGACCTCAAGGCCGAGCTTCTCTTTTATCACGCCGGACAGGGCCACCGTATTATACGGCGAAACGCCGGTGGAGGAATTGGTAATGGAAACGAAATCGGGCCCGAGGACTTTAAGGTCTTTTATCGTTTCGCAGAGCTTCCGGCCGTCGCCTTCAGTTTTGGGCGGATAGAATTCAAAGGAGAAAAGCTTTCCCGGCTTTTTTAATCTTTCTGTTATTTTCATAAGTCAGCGCAGCATGTAGCGGGCGATGTTAATCGCCCTTTTTCGCCGGAGACGGAGACGCCGGCTGTTTGGCGCCAAACCTCCTGGCGCATCCGCCGGACTGTTTGGCGGAAGCGGATTTACATCCGCCGCTACAAGCAGAGCAGGCTCTGCGACTACAAACCAAACCCTACACCCTCTACCCTCTACCCTCCACCCTCTACCCTCTACCCTCTACCCTCTACCCTCTACCCTCTACCCTCTACCCTACTGTTACTGCGGCGAACCCATTCTGGACGGCGGCCAGTAAATGAACCAGGCCCTTCCTTTTATAAGATATTCCGGCACCGCCCCCCAGTAGCGGGAATCGCAGGAGCGGTCGCGGTTGTCGCCCATGACCATATAATTGCCCGCGGGCACCGTGACAGGACCGAAATTATCCCTGACAAGCTCGGAAACCATTTTGGCCAGGCCCCTGGTTTCCCAGAACCTCTGATAAACCGCCGGCGGCATTTTATCATTGGAGCCCGGGTAGCGCCGCGGGTCCAGATACTGTGCGTACGGCTCCTCCCCGATATTTTTCCCGTTTATAAAGATAACGCCGTTCTTAAGCTCCACTCTTTCTCCCGGCAGGCCGATCACGCGCTTGATAAAATCCTTGCCGTACTGCCTGCCGCCGCACTGCGTCTCTTTGGGGTCGGAGGACGGGAACGCAAACACCACTATATCGCCCCTGCCGATCCTGCCGAAAGAGAGCACTTTCTTTTTAGTGTACGGAATCCTGAAACCGTAGATGAACTTATTGACGAAGAGATGATCCCCCTCAAGAAAAGTCATCTTCATGGAACCGGAGGGAATTTTGAAAGCCTGTATGAACAGATACATCACCACCGACGCCAGCACCACGGCAGAGAAGATGGTCTCGGACCATTCCATATCCTCTTTGATGACCGCAGGCGCGCCCCCCGCCGCGGGGGGGACCGGCTTGCCGTCTTTTGAGGCGGGTTTGCCGCGTATCTTGAAATATGCCCACGCCCAGCCGCCTAAGGCGGCCGCCAGGGCGTAAAGCACCTGTTTCCTGGAGAACAGCGCCGCCGTTACCACATCCCCGCTCCGGTTATCAAGGCTGATGGTCAGAAGCAGCACACCCACAAAAGCCATGATGGCGACGAATACCGCGTGCCAGATATGCGTAAATTTGCCGGACCTGAATTTCCCTTTTTCGCTGAAATGGTGGGTAAAGAAAAGGTGCACCCCCACCAGTATGCCTATCCAGAAAAGTTTTTCTTCCATTAGTTGATCTCCATTTGATGACACGGCACATTTAAATCGTTTGCCATAAGCTTTATGCCATATGCTTTATGCCTGATCCTGAGTTCCTCAATCAATCCATGGCCCCTATCATCCCAAATACGCGCCGAAGCGCTCCCCGGTTTCATTAGGCTTATGGCATACGGCCTATGGCTTATGGCGACGAGTGAGCCTCAAGGCTCACTCGTCCTGGTTTATTTTCAGCAGCGACATAAAAGCTTCCTGCGGGATATCCACCGAACCCAGGGTCTTCATTTTCTTTTTACCCTCTTTCTGCTTCTCCAGCAGTTTCCGTTTGCGGGTGATATCTCCGCCGTAGCATTTGGCGATAACGTCCTTTCTCATGGCGCCGATGGTTTGGCGGGCAATTATGCGGCCGCCTGCCTGGGCCTGCACCGCTATCTCGAACATATGCTTGGGAATAAGCTTTTTAAGCCGCTCGCAGAGCGTGCGCGAGCTGTGCAGCGCCTTGGAGCGGTGGACGATGAAGGACAGCGCGTCCACAGCCTCGCCGTGCAGCAGTATTTCCACCTTGACCATGTCCGAAGACTTGTAAGCGTGCGGTTCATAATCAAACGAGGCGTACCCCTTGGAGACGGATTTGAGCTTGTCGTAAAAATCTATTATTATCTCGCTCAGCGGCAGGCGGTATTTTATCAGGACCCTGGTGGTCGAGATATATTCTATCTTTACGTGCTCGCCGCGCTTTTCCTTCAGCAGGTTCAGTATCCCCTCCATATAGACCAGCGGCGTTATTATATCGGCGCGCACATACGGTTCCATGATATCAACGACATCCCCGTAATGCGGGAAATCGGCAGGGTTGGTGACGGGGACCGTCCCCTTTTTCTGCTGCACTTTATAGATGACGTTGGGGTTAGTGGCTATCAGCGGGATATTGAACTCTCTTTCCAGCCGCTCCCTGACGATATCAAGATGCAGCAGCCCCATGAAACCGAGCCTGAAGCCGAAGCCCAGGGCTTTTGAAGTCTCGCCCTGATAATCGAAGGAGGAGTCGGTAAGGCTGAGCTTCTCAATGGCGGCCTTAAGCGGGGTATAGTCCGACGTGGCTAAGGGATAAAAACCGGCGAACACCACGGGATTGACGTCCTTATAGCCGGGGAGCGCTTCGGCGATCGGCTTTTCTTTTTCAAAGATCGTGTCGCCCATTTTTATCTCGTGTATATCTCGGATGCCGGCCATGATATAGCCGACCTCTCCGCTCCCGATGGCCTGTGCCTTTACGAGTTTGGGCGTCAGGTAGCCCACCTCCTCCACTTTATATACGGCGTTGTTGGAGTAGAATGATATTTGTTTGCCGGCGCTCAAGCTTCCGTCCACCACTTTAGTGAAGATGACCACGCCCTTATAAACGTCGTAGAAAGAATCGAAAACAAGCGCTTTGAGCGGCTTTCCAGCGTCGCCTCCCGGGGCGGGGATTTCGTTAATAACCCGCTCGAACACCGCCCTTACGCCCCGGCCGTCCTTGGCGCTGATGCGCGAGGCTTCAACCGGGTTTTTAAGCACCTCCCAGAGCTGTTCCTCGGCGGCGTCGGGGTCGGCGTGCTCCAGGTCTATCTTGTTTATGACCGGGATGATCACGAGCCCCAGCGCAGCAGCCAGGTGCGCGTGCGCCAGCGTCTGGGCTTCCACCCCCTGGGAAGCGTCCACCAGCAGGATGGCGCCCTCGCAGGCGGCGAGCGCGCGGGAGACCTCGTAGGAAAAATCCACATGCCCGGGCGTATCTATCAGGTTCAGGATATAGTCTTTTCCGTCGGCCTCGGATTTGTAATGCATCCTGACGGCCTTGGCCTTGATGGTGATGCCGCGCTCGCGCTCAAGCTCCATGCCGTCCATGTACTGTTCCTTCATCATCCTCTCGGGGATTGTATGGGTTATCTCGATGAAGCGGTCGGCCAGCGTGGATTTGCCGTGGTCAATGTGCGCGATAATGGAGAAGTTGCGTATGTTCATAAGCTGCTGAGAGGTCGGGGACAGACCTTGACTCTTGTGCTATAAGGCTCTGCTGGTGTAAATGTAACCGGCATACCTTTTGGGACCTTAAGGTCAATAATCAAGGTTTGTCCCAGATGCTTTTTCCTTTAAAACTTTTTCTTCAAAGTTATCTTCTGCGTATTTCCCAAATCTCCGTATGGTGTGACGGCATAATCCAGTTGGGTGTTCCAGAAATTAAGGCCCGCTCCGGCGCTGAAGCCGGTGTTGTTCATGCTCGCGGCGCGGTTGCTTGTCAGATATCCCGCCCGCAATGCCACGCCCGACAATAGCGCGTACTCGGTGCCAAAGCTTACTCCGGTTTGTTTGTCGTAAACCTGGCGCTTAACGTCCAGCGCCAGGTTGACTCCGGGAATCACGCTGAACATCAGGCCCGCCGCGACGGTCAGCGGCAGCGGGTCCTTCTGGCTTATGTATTTCATCTTCGTTCCCAGGTTCTGCACGGAAAGGCCTATGCCGACGGGTAAGTTGTTCATCGTTCTGTTAAAGCCTATGTCGACTGCGCCGGCCCGGGCTTTCGTGCCCGCTATGGCGCTTTCAATATATTTTACATTTAATCCCAGCCGTATTTTTCCGATAATATCGGCCAGACCCACGGTCACCGCCTGATCATAAGAGTTGAAGCTCCCCCCCGCGCTCCGGTCGGCGTTACGCGCGTCCATAGAGCCGTTGGAAAGCCGGGTCAGGCCAAGGCCTATTGCCAGCGGCTTTCCTTTTACCGACAGCGCCACGCCTATGAAGTCGTGCATGGAGTCCATAAGCCAGTTGGTGTGGCTGAAGCCCAGCTCCACGCCCTTGACGGTGGAAAGCCCGGCGGGATTATACGCCAGTGAATCCACGCCCGAAGACAGGGCTGTGTAAGCCGCGCCCATTGAAACAGCCCTCGCGTCCGTGTCTATCTTTAAAAACTGCGCGCCGGATCCAAGGGCGTTGGCCGCGCTGGTGAAGCTGATCAGAAGTGAAAGGATTAAGATATTTTTCATAAATTCCTCAGCGTACCACCGCGAATTTGCCGGTTCGCTTTAGTTTTTGGCCGGCTTTCGCGGTTTCGACCAGGTAATAGTAAACGCCGCTCGGGATATGGCCGTCCCAGGCGTATTCATATGCGTAACTCAGCCCGTTGCCGTCGTCCAAAGCCGATGGCGGGCCGGTCAGCGTGCGTTCATGAACTATGCTGCCGGCCACAGTATAGACCAGCAGCCTCACACTGTCGGCTATCCCCGTCTCTACATGGAATACCGGCCTGGCCCCGGCTTTTGCGGGATTAGGGAATACGTAAACCTCGCCCAGCCGGAAGGTCTCGTCGGCGGAAGCAAGGAAGCCTGATACTCCGACCGCGGGGAGCGCGATAGGCAGGCTATCACCGGACTGGATGGCGCTTCCGTTTCCGCTTAGTTCTACCGACTTCGCGAACCAGTGCCCGCTCGCCAGGCCGTTGCCTGACAACTTTAAGGCCGACCCAGGGGCGTAAACATATCCCGCAATCTTTCCCCCGCCCAACAGCGCCATGGGCAGTTCGGAATTTACGAACAGCTTCAGCCGCGATGCCGGACATTCAGCGTTGAATGCGGAGCCGCCGGAGATGTTCACCGGGCCTTCCACTATAATATCGGTGTTCCCCTTTAACGCGACCAAAGCCCCTTCCGTAAGTTCAATTCCCTTAAAATAATACGTCCCGGCCGGGAGTTCCAGCCTCGCTTTTGACGATACTTTAAGTACCCCGTTTATTAGATATTGCGCCGGAATAAGGCTGTTATTGTTCAAAGCCGCCGCTGCCTGCGCTATCGGACCAAGCGCTACCGGCTCGGCCATAAGGGTATTGGCGGCTTTTGTCACCTCGCCTGTTACTACCGCTTTTCCTTTCAATATCACATCGGAGCCGGTGGCGGCGCCGGTTATTTTCGCGTTGCCGTTCAGCGTTATGGCCGCATTTGCACGCGCCACGCCGGTAATATTAGCCGTCCCAGAGACAGTCAGGCTTGTGGCCGACTCAACAGCCTCATTCTCCAGCAGCATCACCGCGACACGCAGTTCCTTCGCGATCTCCACATTGCCCATTTTGTCTTTTGCCCGGCATCTTACGGTGTGTTCGCCCTGGGCGGTTATCGCGAACGGGGCCGTGTATTCCTCAAAGTCGCCGGAATCTACAGCGCAGTATCTCTTCTCAACGCCGGAAGCGCCGATCCCGTCATCCTGGGCGGAAACGCTTATAAGCGTGCCCGGGGTTATAACCTTAAGCCCGAAAGCGTCGAACGACGGCTTTCCTGCGGCGATAGTTGAAACCGGGGCGGTGGAATCCCTGGGCCGCATAAGCGCGAACAGCGACGCCATGAAAACGTTCTCGTTCAGGGTAACGATGATCTCATTGCTGGCGAGGTCCACGTAGCCGGAGGACGCCACCAGGAGCCAGGCCCCGGCTAAAACGTCGTATTTGTAAAGCGCCAGGGCTTCCCCGTCATAAACAGGATCGTACTTGAACCTTAAGACGGGCTGTGTAGTGAACGCCTGGCCGGCCACAATGTCGTATATCCAGCTGGCAAGGACGGTGCCTTCGCCCGCCAGGCTTTGCAGTGCCAGGCTGGCGGCCGTAGTGATGGTCGGATCGCTTATGATGACCACCGAGGCGGCGGGGTTGTCGTACTGCACCGTCACCACGGGGTCCTGCCCGCCGGACTGCGCCGTCACGACGTTGTTGCGCAGCAGCGAAAAAGCCCCCTGTGCATAAGCGGTATTCCCATCCACGGTAATGGCCACCTTCTCGCTGTACACCCCGTCCGGCGCGGGCTCGCCTAGGGCGGACAGCCCGTCCCACTCCACGTACTGATCGCCCTGGCCCTGTTCGAGGTTTATGGTTTTTATAACGCCCTGGACCGGATGGCTTATGGTTACCGTTACCGGGAGCGTGGTGGCGGCCGGGGCGGCGCTCAAATGATAAGAGAACCTGACCATATTCGAGCCGCCGGGAAAGAACGGGGCGGGCGTTTCCGCCAGGGCGGTGACGGAGGGATAATCGGCCGCCCTGACAAAACAGTCCCCGCCGGAAGCTGCGGCCTGGTTGTTGGCCGCATCCGCGGCGGTAACGACGACATGATAAACGCCGCCGGGGACCAGTTGCGCGGAACCGTTCCGTCCGTCCCAGTAGAAGCTCAGTGTGCCGCCAGGCGCCGGATAATTGACGGCCAGCGCTTTGACCAGAGCGCCGCCGGCATCCTTCACCGACACATTCAGCGTCGCGGGCTCGCTGATATTGAAGACGAACCTGGTCTGTTCGCCCGCCGAAGGGTTGAACTCGGCGGGCTTTGCGCTGATGGCCAGCAGTTGCGGCGGGACGCTGTCGACGACCAGTGTGGCGGTGTCGCTCTTGCCGCCGGACAGGGCCGTGATATGCGCCGTGCCGTCCGCCACGCCGGCGGCCAGGCCGCTGATACTATTGACTGTCGCCACCGCCGTATTGTCGCTCGACCAGGACAATCCGTCCGACGCGTCCAGCGCCCGGCTTGAGCCGTCGCTGAAGCGAGCGGTAGCGGTGAACTGCCGCGTGCCGCCGGCCGCGATGCCCGCGGCGGCCGGGCTTACCGTTATGTACGCCAGGACAACGGGAACGCCGGCACCGGTATCGTACAATTCGGCGGAGGCCACCGAGACGCTTCCATTGTATCCCCCGGCCACCAATACCTTGCCGTTGCCCAGCAAGGTCGCGGTGGGGTAATTCCTTTTGACGGCCATTATGGCGGTCATGGAAAATATGCCGGTTGCGGGGTCATATAACTCGGCCGAGGAAGTGGCGTTGTTGGACCCGTACATGTCCCCGCCGACCACCAGGATCTTGCCGTTCGCCAGCGCGATGACGTGCCCGGACGAGCGAAGCGTGCTCATGGCGCCCGTAGGCGAAAACGCGCCGGTTGCGGGATCAAATAATTCGGCCGAGGAAAGCGGGCCGGCAGGGGAAGAGCCGCCGACGATCAGCACTTTGTTGTTATTCAGCAAGATCACATTGTGGTACGCCCTTGCCGTACCCATCGGCCCCGCAGCGAGGGAAAATGTGTTGGTGGCGGGGTCGTACAGCTCGGCGGAAGATAGATATCCGTTATGATAGCCGCCGGCCACCAACACCCTGCCGTCGGCCAGCAAGGTCGCGGTATGAATGCGCCTCGCGGCGTTCATCGTGCCCGCAGGGGAAAATGCGCCTGTGGCTGGGTCGTAAAGCTCGGCCAGGGAAAGGGAGGCGCTGCCGTTATAGCCGCCGGTTATCAGCACTTTGCCGTTTTGCAGCCTGGTGGCGGTGTGGGCGCTCCGCGGCGCGCTCATCTGGCCGGTGACGGTAAAGAGCCCGGCAACCGGATCATAGAGCTCGGCGGAGGAAACCGCCGTCGCGCCGTTGTCCCCGCCGGTTATCAGCGCCCTGCCGTCGCCCAGCAAGGTGGCGGTGTGCCCCCTTCCCCTTCTCGAGTTCATCGGGCCTGTTGTGGAAAACGCTTCCGTCCCAGGATCGTATAGCTCAGCCGAGGAAAGATATATGTAGCCGCCATTGTTCCCGCCGGCCACCAGCGCTTTGCCGTTCGTCAGCAAGGTCGCGGTATGGATATGCCTCCCCATGCTCATTGAACCCGTGGGGACGAACGCGGCGGCGGCGAACTGTATCGTAATATTTACGGTATTGGACGCTTCGCTTGTCAGGCCAACGTTGTCATACGCCCTGACACTGTAAAAGTACCGGCTGTTGTTGGTCTTGACCGAAGCGTCGGTATAACTTGTAAGGGCCGTGCCGCCCAGCAGGGTTTGGGGAACGCAGGTCTGGGCCGGCTCGGCCACGACGCAGCCGTACACCCTGTATCCCGCGACACCGGACGCGGCGTCCTGGGAGGCCGACCAGGTTATAGTCTGATCGTTCCGGCCGCTGTATTGCGGCAGGGGCGCCGCCACGGGGGCGGAAGGCGGGGCGGCGTCCATGTGGAGGGTCGCGGAGCTATAAACCTCGGCATTCCCGGCTTTGTCTACGCTCCGGTAATAAACAACGTGGCTTCCTTCAGACAAGCTGAAGGGCTGGTCATAGACCTGGGGCGTACCGGTGGCGGGATCCCCGTCCACCAGATAATGAGTGACGTCCACGCCGGACCTGAACATGCCCGCCACTTCGGGATCGACGGCGGCCAGGGTCACCTTCGCGGACGGGGCTATATATGTTTTCCCCTCCGCGGCGTAATGCGCGCCGTCTATGGCCAATGTGGTCGCCGGCGGGACGGTGTCCTGGAGCAAGACCATTATCGCCGCTGTTTTCACCGCGGACTGGTTGCCGACTTTGTCAAAAGCCGTGTAATAAACCGTGTGCGTGCCGACGGGCAGGGTGAAGGGGCCGGAATAGACAGGGTTATCGCAGGTTCCGGGCACAGCGGTGAACGTCGGGGGCTCCGCGCAGGAATCAGGCGTTATATTCACATAGAACAGCCGCTCTTTCACGCCGGAGGCGACGCCGTTGGAAAGCGGGTCAAAGGCCGAAAGCGCGACCGAACTGTCGGCCGATATAAAAAGCGAGCCATTTACCAGCCACGAAGAGCCGATAACCGTGAATTCCGTTTCGGGCGGCGTGCCGTCCACGTAAACGACCGTGGATTTAACGACCTCGCTGTTTCCCGCCTTGTCGGCGGCCCAGTAATAGAGGCTATGTATTCCCTCGTTCAGACGGAAAGGCGCGGCGTAATTATGATTGGCGCAGACGCCCTGCGCCGCCTGTGGGTCGTATGGCGCAGCCAGGCAGCCGGGGCTTGGCGTGGTGTTATCAAGAACATTAACCGCCCCCACGCCGCTTATATCGCCCTGGATCGCGAAATCATCCCCATACAAATTCACATAGGCCGTGCTGGAAATATATAAATTGTCCTGGACCAGCGCCCGGCCGCCCTGCTGGAAGTCCAGGATGGTCGTGGGCGCTCTTTGATCATCCACGGGCGCCATCACCACGAAGGGCGACAATGCGGCGGCCACGCCGATAACAGCGCCCGCTTCCCGGCCCGTCGTGATGTCTTCCCAGGTCTGCGTATTTGTATTGAGATGATATATCGCGGCGCTCGCAAGCTGCATTTCCGAGAGACCGGCGCCGCCTAATTGTATTTTTACCGTAAAGTTTCCGGATGTCTGCGTGTTGCCTGAAAAGTCGTAAGCGGTGTCTTTGCCGGCAGCGCGCCAACCGGTAAGCGTCGGATAACTGGCCGCCTGTCCGATTATAAGCTGGTGGCCGGTCTGCACTTCGGGGAATATCAGTTGCAGATTGCCGGCGGTTAAAGCCACATTTACGCCGGCCGGCACCCAGTGCGTGTTGTCCGGCTTCAGCGGCGCTCCCATCAGCGAGGACCTTACGGTCACGTCCACGTGGGCTATATAATAATAGGTGCCGGTCGAGTAATTGTCGATGTAGTTCTCATTCACGCCATCGCCGTTCGTGTCCCGTGAACAATTAAGCTGTCCCGTATTGGTATTGGCGTAGGGCACAAATGTGAAACCGGAGAAACGCGGCAGGACGGAATCAGGATAAACGAGCGTTTCCGTCGGCGCGTAAACATCGGCCAACACTCCCAGGATTGCCTGGGTATAATTCTCAATAAGCGTAATGCCGGAAAATTGGCTCACCCAGTTGTTATAATTGAGATAGTCCGGAGCGCCTTGTCCCAGGCGCACCTCAACATGCATCCCCGTGGGTGTATTGATCCACACGCAGCCAGCCGGCGGGACGGGATTTTCGATTTTATAATGTAACTTGTCAAATATTGGAAGCGGCAGTCCGTAAAATCCGGAACTCCACCCGCTGTCGGAAAGCTGTATAAGCCGCACCTCATAGGCGCTGCCGGTGGCCGGATCGCGCCAGGTGGGCATATCGGTGAACCCCAGCAGTCCGGCGCTGTCATAAAGATAGAAGGAGGTATCCGGCTCCGGGCCAGGATACGGATAGTCAAAACTGAAGGCGCTGATAGAGGGTCCGGGGGGCCAGGCGCCGGGGATTGCTCTCACCGCGGGCGCTCCGATAACGTACAGATCCCTGACCCCGAGCGTTACGGGACCGGCAAGCCCGGCGGAGGAGGTCGCTACGCCGCTTACGCCGAGCGTATAGCCGCCGGTACTTTTGGTTATTACAATAGTGCTGACGGTTACCTCCGGGAAGAAACGGGCGACATGGAAGTAGACCGTGGTGGCGTTGCCCAGGACGTCAACAGCCGTCGCCATATAGCCGGTCGCATCCTCGGGAAGCGCGAGCGGGCCGCCCAGAAGCTCCCGGCCGTTTTGGAATTCCCCGCTGAACAAAGCTGTTCCTTCCGGGGACAAAACGCTGAAAGCGCCTATGCCCGTGCCGTAATCGTTTACGGTGAAATTTATGTAATTTCCCGTAAACCACGGCGCGGTTTCGAGCGCGTTGGACCCGGTTACGCTCCCTGTTGAAGGAACCGTATATTGATTGAGCACGTCCCAGGAAATGGTCGGCGGCGTGGTGTCCGGCTGGACGTTGAATTTATAGGAAGCTTCCGAAGAGTTCCCGTCGCCGTCGGCGACGCGCGCGACAAGGGTATAAGAGGTGACGTCGGCGGCAAGGCGGCCCCCGGCAAGCTCGCCGTGCCACTCGGTCGTGAAATGGGCCATGTACGGGAGAAATTCCAGTCTTGAGATATTGGTCGGATACAGCGTGAGGTTTTTTTCCGCCCAGGCGTGGCTTCCGTAGGAAGTATCGGAATAGGATTTGCCGTCGGTGCTTTGGGGCCCGTCAATCGATGTCGTCAGATCCCGGGTTACGATCCGTTGATTTGTTTCCTGGACGAAGATGCCAACCTTAACCCCGGCCAGGCGGTTCTCCATGACATCAAAGGTTATTTGTACCCCCTGCGGCGTGTTGACCGGCTGGTTGGTTACTGTGAAAGTGGTGATGAGGGACGGGAGATTATTAGAAGCCTCCATAAGCGCGCCCACAGTATAATTTGCGGCTTCGCTGTACTGGGAATTTAAAATTCCCGGGCTTTTATTCCAACTATATAATTGCTGCCTGCCACCTGGATCTCCGCCGCCATAACTCCCCCAACCCTCACGCTGATTCTCCGGCTTTACGGCATCATCCGCAGCGGTATCCATATCATCAGTAAGCCAATAATCTTTGCCGGAGCTAGGGTCAGTCCATGTATGTGTCGTAATTTTGTAGACCACATCGTCATGTAGATACTGATAATATACATCAGGATATTTATACTCGGTCACGGCATCGGCGCTAAAAACCGGTGCATGGTCAATGGCTGCCTGCTCAAGCGAATCTAAAATATGTGCGATATTTGCCGCGTGTGCCGGAACCGCTTGGTCTTGAACTAAATGGATAACACGACCGACATTGATATAGGAATTTTTAAAATCATGTGCGTTATATAATTTTTTTGCATTTTTCCACCATTCATCGGGCAGTCCGCCATTAAGGTTGTTATTATTGCCCAATTTGTCATCGTCGGTATTATGACTTTCTGCGTGACTCCCTTTTTTAAGCTGGTTGCTAAACCTGTTTATATCAGGATATGCGGTGGTATCTATAAGTAAAAGGGCGTCATTTGAAATCTCTTTGTGTGTGGTAGCAGTAAAAAAAGTTTGCCACGCATAAATATTGGCACCGGGAAGGATAAATTGCGCAAGGAATAAAATGAGTTTTATGGTTTTCTTCATTTTATCCCCCCAGAATAATCCTTGCCGGTAATCTTTTTTAATGCAGCGGCAGCTCTATAACGGATTTCTTTATCAGGGTCTTTTAACGCTGCTTCCAGGCCGGGAACTGATGATAAATCTTTGAGTTCAGTAAGAAATCTAATCGCGCTAATTTTGTTCAAGTCGTCGGGTATTTTTAAAACACTCACGATAAATACAACATCTTTTCTACGATAAGCCGCCAGAAGCGCATAATACTCCATTTCCTCGTCTTTCCGGCTTTCTTGATTTAGATATTCAACAAAGGAATTATAAGTAGGTGTTGTATTTTTTGTAAGCGTTCCCATTAATGCCCCGGCACAAACTCCTCTTAACCTTGAATCTTTTTCAGTCTGCACCGTTTTCCATAACACTGGAATAGCATTTTTGTCCTTGATGCTATTTATCGCAGCATAAGCCGCATCTTTTTCATCATCATCTTTTGATACTTTTGTCGCATCAATCAATTGGGGTAATACCTTTTGCCCAAATTTGCCTATCACCTCAGGGTCCCTTCCATTCAGCTTGCCGAGTTTTTTCCAAACAATAGGAATGGCTCTTTCATCGCCGATATCTCCAAGCGCATTAAATGCGTCTAACATTAAATAGGCCTCATCAAACGGCATTTTACGGATGGCGGATTCATCATCCAATCCTTTAACCATATCAATCAAGTCGGGAACGGCTTCCTTATATTTAAATTCCGCGACCTTTTGAATGGCCACGCGCCGGGATTCAACTCCGCCGCGCTTCACCTTTTTTGCGAACACGGGAGCAAATGAAGGGTCTTTTATTTTACGCATGGCTCCCTTAACGGCTCCGCGAAGCGCGACATCTCCTTCCATATCCTTATTTGTATCAAGCAGGTCAAGCATTTCGCCGATTTCTATTGTGTTTGAAGGAGTTTTTTTAGCAAGCGATGCAGCGAGTCGTTCTTTTGTATCCCGCGCTTTTTCAGCTTTAGCTGCACGGATTATTTCACTTATTCCCATTGCCTGATATTGATCATCTTCAGTTATGGTGGTTGTGGTTGAATTGCGCTGCTGTGTGGTAGGCGTTTTTTCAGATTTATCGGCTTCCGTTGATTCAGCTACTTTATATCCCGGCTTATCCTTGTGGTTGCCGTCGTCGCCGCCGGTGGCGGCCGCCGTCTGCGGGCGATTCATCAGCAGGTGGAACCCGCCCAGGCTTTGGCCTATACCTGCTAAGAGCCTGTCGGTTGAAATATCACCGGCCATTGCCAGCGAGTTCTCTATTTCGGTTAATGTCGCGCCGGTGTTTTCCGGATTGACTGCGGCTCCGGCTTTTATTTTCCCTGACACCTCGCCCAATCGTATTCTTGTGTTCTCATCGGTTACTGCGGAAGATAGTGCCCGGTAGATTGTTCCGCCTACGGTTTTATAGGCCCCTGCCCTGTCGCCACGGTTATACAGGCTCTGCGCTTCTGTCAGCGTTGCCTTCTTTTCCGGTTTTACCTCGCTTAAACCGTTCCGGTATCCGGTCTTTGTAGCGTCAACGGCATTGCCGGCTTTGCCAGCCTGGTCTATGCCCGATAATATTTCAGCCTCAAACAGTTTCGGCTCATTGTATTCCGCAGGGAGGGCGACAATGGCCGCTTTCGCCAGTTCTTTTATTATTTCACTCCACGTCTTTTTGACGAGGGCGTGCGCCATCCAGTTATCCTTTAGATCTTGTATATTACCCATCTCCCGGAGGATGTCAGCGCATTTCTCGCGGGCGGGGTTCCTTTGCATCCCCGCCGTGGAGACTATCACGTCGCTGTAATCGTGCCCGCAGACGCTTTCATAACGCTTGTTGCCTTTTATGTCGCTGTCGGTATATGACTTCCAGAGATTCGCCCTGGTGTATTCTATCATCCAGGCCTTCTCTTTCTTGGTGGCGCCGAATTCCCGGGAATAAGCGTCGCGCATGTAGTCCTGGGTAAGCGCCTCCGCGGTGTTGTCGCCGTAAAGATCGCGCCAGTCCCTGGGGGTGCGCAGATATATCATGGCCGGTTCGGCCAGGTCGGCGTCCTTTTTGGGAAACATGGTTACGGCGCTTTTTTTGTAGCCCTTTGCAAACGCTATGATCGTCATGCGGGTTATCTTCGGGTTTCTAAGCAGGCGGACCGCCTTCCGGGTTTCGGCGTTGAAATGGAACTTATCAAGATCGAACCAGCCCTTGCCGTCGGCAACACCCCTGGCATAGGCCGCCGGCCTGCCGCGCTCTTTCATGTCCCGCTCCAGGATGATATCCCTGTCTTCCAGGCGTTCAACCACGGGCTTTTTCAACGCCTTGTCCGCGTCCTCAAGCCAGATCATGGCCAACACAGCGGTGTCTGGCACGGGTGTCCCGTTCCGGTCCTCCCAAACCAGGCCCATTATTGTTGTTTCCGGCCCGCAGCCCTGCATAGCCAGCCCGAAAGCGGCAAAGACAAAGCAAATCAATATTTTGTTTTTCATGGTTTCTCCCTAGAAGCGCAAACCCCGCCGCAAATCTTCTACCTCTGTTTTATGAAATCCACTGATTCAAGTATGGCTGGTCCGTTCATATTTTTGCTCCATACTCTATGCTGTACATTTTTTCCCTTCTTCCTCGCCTTACTGCGTCTCATCCGTCCCCTAAAGTGGACGGCATTCGACAGTGGTAGGGGTAGTAATTCCAGGTGCCGGGTGACACCTCGGTGACGGCTGCGAGAAGCATGACCCCGCATTAAGAAACCTACCAAAATTAACAGCGGCAAGGGTCTTCGGCGCTTCCGCTCTTCCGGCTACTTGATCTCCTCCTCTATTATTTTCCTGATCTCGGCCGAGGTGGAAAGCCCCAGCAGATGCTGGGAAATCCCCGAAAATTTTTCGAAGTTCATCGAGCGCACCGCGTATTTGGACCTTAAATACATTTTTATGGGGACTGAAAGCATGTCCACGCCCAGGCCGACCAGCACGGGGATGGCGTAGGGGTCGGAGGCCATCTCGCCGCAGACCGACACGGGCTTCCCCTTCTTATGCGCGGTCTGCACCACAAGATTGATGATGCGCAGCACCGCCGGGTGGAACGGCTCATAGAGCTCGGAGACATACTGGTTTATGCGGTCCACGGCCAGGATATATTGCACCAGGTCGTTCGTGCCTATGGAGACAAAATCTATTTCGCCGAGCAGCGAGTCCAGTATGATGGCAGCCGCCGGGATCTCTATCATTACGCCGATCTCCGGGGCGTTCTTTATCGTGTACCCCTCTTCGGTCAGCTCCGTCCTTACATCGTGGGCTATTTTTTTGACCGTGGCCAGCTCGTCCAGGGAAGACAGCATCGGGATCATTATCCTCATGCTGCTTTCGGCGTCGGCTTTATAGATGGCTTTGAGCTGGGTCTTCAGCAGGTCCGGGTATTTGATGAAAAGCCTGATGCCCCTGAAACCCATGAAAGGATTGCGTTCGTCCTTAAGGCCTTTGATGCCAAGTTGCGTCGCCCTGTCGCCGCCTATGTCCGCGGTCCTGATGGTCAGCGGCAGATTCGGTATGGCCCTGGCCACCGCCGAATAGGCCCGGACCTGCTCCTCTTCCGACGGCACCGCCTCCCGGTTCAGGTACAGAAATTCCGTCCTGAAAAGCCCCACCCCTTCCGATTTAATCTCGGCCAGTTCCTGCGCGTCCGCGGAGGAATCCAGGTTGCACATAAGACTTATCTTGTGACCGTCGCGGGTGGTCGCAGGCAGGCCCTTAAGCCGGTGAAAAAAGTGCTCAGCCCTATGGAGCTCCCCCTTGCGGACCTTGTATTTTTCTATTATCTCCGGTGTCGGGGAGATGATGACCATGCCCTGTTCGCCGTCCACTATTATAGTATCCCCGCCGGAGAGCTGACGGCTGATATCGGAAAGCCCCACCACGGCGGGAATACCGATGCTCTGGGCGAAAATCGCGGTGTGGCTGGATTTGGAGCCTAGGTCCATGCAAAACCCCAGGACCTTGTTGGACTCCCTGATATGCAGGGTGTCGGACGGGTAAAGGTTGTGCGCCACGATTATGACCGGCTCTCTAAGCTCTTTAAGCGCCACTTTTTCGCGGTTGATCAGGTTGGAAAGCAGCTTTTTGCCCACGTCGAAAATGTCGTGCTTACGCTCGTGAAAAAATTCGTCGTCTATCTTTTCAAAGTCTTCGGCGGCTTTGTCCAGAATCTCGGAGAGGGCGAACTCGGCGTTCACCCCCCTGGCGGTTATAAGCTTGGGCACCTCCCTGGTAATGAGCGGGTCCCCGAGTATAAGATGGTGCGCGTCTATGAGCTTGGCGTGCTGTTTGCCCAGGACATTGAGCACTTTGGACCTTATAGAGTCCAGGTCCAGCTTGGTCTTGTCCAGGGCTTCTTTAAAGCGTTTTATCTCGGCCTTAAGCTTCTCTTTGGGAATATCCTTCTGCTCTATAAGGATGTTTTCCTCTTTGAGTACGTGGGCTTTGCCTATGGCTATGCCCAGACTCGCCGGAATGCCTTTTTTTATCAGCATAATTTCCTCATAACAGCAGGGTAAAGGGTTTAGGGTAGAGGGTAGAAGGTGAAGATTTTCTGAAAATACTTTCTATATTCATACCATTTACCGCTTGCCTGTTTTCAATTCAGTAAAACCTCTTACCCTAAACCCTATACCCTCTCCCCTCTACCCTCTCCCCTCTACCCTCTACCCTCTACCCTCTACCCTCTACCCTGTTTCTTTAGTCCTCGTCGAATTTCCTGACGAACAGCGTGTTTATGGCCTCCACGGCCTGGACTTCATCGACTCCGCTGGCTATGACACGGATAATACAGCCCTTCCCCGCCGCCAGCGTCATGATGCCCATGATGCTTTTCGCATTGATTTCCAGCTTATCCTTGATTATCTTTATATCGCAGAGGAAGCGCGAAGCCGTGTTGGCTATCATGCCGGCGGGCCGGGCATGGATGCCGAGCTCATTTATTATCCGGATATCCTTTCTTATCATAAGATATTGAATCCCGGCAGTTTCAACACGCTGAAAAGAATTATTGAAGCCGCCAGTATCAGGCCGATGGCGAAGAATATGGAACGTCCGAATTTTCTCGCCAGGCGATGCACGACCAGCACGCTCAACACGAGCCCGATCTTAAGAGCGAGATCGCTCTTTGAGACCAGGCCGCGGTTAAACTCTATAAGCAGCGCGAAAGCGGCCAGCGTTATGACGATAGAGAGAGCAAATCCGGCCAGGCTCAGGCGCCTTATAAGCTTTCTCCAATCCATCGCGTCCAGGCCGCAGTTGGCCCCCCCGCCGCAGGCATAGCCCTTTTTCAAGCCCTGCCACCGCAGGTAAACGGCGAACGCGCCGTAAACCGCCATGCCGCTCACGGGCCCCGCGAAAAGGCCGGCGGCCGGAACCTCCGACCCCGCGCCCGTGAAAAGCCAGCCGTAAAAGCCGGCGCCCAGCCAGATGACGATGCAGAGCTGCGTGGTCAGAGGTTTAAGCCGCCCCCAGAAGACGCGGTCGCCGATTGAAGCGAAACTTGAAGCCAGCGCCTGCTTGATCCCCTGCATGTTTTTTTCCAGGGCTTCGGAATTTTCCCCCGTACTTTGGCCCTTTTGGAAAAAGGGCGGGGCAAGCCCCTCTTCCATCCTGGCGACATTGCCGATCACGAACCCTGCCATATAGGGCTGGGTGTTAAAGACCTCCAAATGCCTTAAGACCGCCCTCTTAAGCGCCTCCGGGTGGACGTATATATTCTTGAGCGCCGGCAGCAGCGAAAAGACAAAGCCAAGGTTCTGCGACCGTTCATAATTCCAGCCCGCCTGGATAAAGAACGACCGCAAAAACATAGACAGCAGGGTAGAGGGTAGAGAGTAGAGGGTAGAGGAGGAATTTTTATTTTCTACTTCATCACTCATAATATTTCCCCGGCTGTTTTCTTACTCTACCCTAAACCCTCGCCCCTCTACCCTTTCTTACCCACCTGCGTCCTGAACCTGAAATAAAGCCCGCTCAGGCCCAGCCAGGGCATAAGCGAATAAGCGAAGTTCGTCGCCGTATAAATCCCGGCCGGCTTTACAAAGACCGCCGGGATAAAGACCAGCGCCGAAAAGAAAAAGATATAGGCCCCGGTCACGGCGCTCTCCAGCAGCAGCGAGCCGGCGAGCCACCGCCCGATATTTATAGTTCCGTCTTTTACTTCGGCTTCAATCTTCGTGTTCCACCCCGACCTGGCGGTTCTCAGCCTGTATTCCACGCCGCCGTAAAGGAAACCCGCAAAAACGCCGATAAAAAAAGCCAGGGACTCCGGGAGGCCGGCCCAGGTCAGGGCAAGGAGCGCCGTCGCGGCGGCAACCAGCCCGTTCGGAGGCACGACCCCGCCGACGGGGATGAAATCCATGTATACAAGTTCAATCAAAAGGCCTATTCTGGCGCCTTCCAGAGGACAGCCGCTAAGCCAGCCCAGCAGCGGTCCCGCGAAAGCCGGCCTTGACAGCAGGAACTGCCCGGCCTGCACATTATCCAGCTCAAGGAGCCCGGCGAACATGCTTGTGATCAAAGCGTTCAACATAAAAGCAGGGTAGAGGGTAGAGGAGGAATTTTTGTTTTTTACTATCGCTCATATATTTTCCCTGCTGTATTCTTACTCTACCCTAAACCCTCTACCCTATACCCTTTCCCCTATACCGGCCGGACCTCCATGGAAAATTCCAGGGTCTCGCCGGGGTTAAGCTCTTTTTTTACGCCCGGCAGGATGACGCTGCCCTGATAGGTCTTTTCCATGCCTTCCTCGGACCTTGACACGGTTTCCAGCTCAAAGGCCCAAAGCAGGACGGGCTGGGAGAACTCAAGTTCAAGGCCGCCCCAGACCGGGTCGTCGAACCTGACGCAAGAGACTTCCTTCCTTTCCCCGCCGTGGCAGACGGAAGCGTTTGAAAATGAGAACGCCAGTTCCGGCGCAAACCAGATCCGGGCGGGCCCCGCGCCCCGGTTGGTGACGCGGTAATCGGCCGCCCAGGAGCCGTCGGCGCGCAGTTTCACGTCTTTTTCCACGCGGACAGCGGTCTTCCTGTCCCCGTCCCAGAGCGACCCGTTCCGGGAAAGCGAGACCTTCAGGCCGTCCGCTTCCCTGGCGGCTTTCCAGTCATACTCCGTCAGCACAAAATCGCCCTGCTCGCCGTAGGCGGCTTTTTTAAAATCCTCCAGCCTGGTCTCCGGGTGCAGGAAATGGTCCAGCAGGTTCATGCGCCGGTGCCAGTCATAGAAAATATGTTTCTTGAGCTCGCCTTCCCTGCGGCCGGCTTTATTCGGGCCCACTATGCTCTCGGCGCCGTCCGAACCGTGGTAGGATTCGGGGCGCCTTGAGATCACGGCGCTGAAATTAACGCTGCGCGGCGCGTAATCCCATTCCCAGAGTCCCCCGCCTTTGGCCGGGGCCAGGTAAAATCCGGCGTTCTTCGTCTCTATAAGAAGTTCGGGGCGGCCGTCGGCGTCCCAATCCTCTTCCTTTAGCTCGAAATTGCCGTCCGAGCCGCCGGCAGCGGCGGCGCGCGCCGCTTCTATAAGATTTGAAAAAATGGCCTTCCTGATATGCGGCAGGTAGATGCCGCCGAACACTCCGTGCCAGTAGCCGCAGTTGCACTGCGCCTTCCAGAGGCTTTCGCTGCCGGCGCCGCCGGCGGCGCTGACCTGGGCGCTCACCTTAAGCATCTTTCTGTAAACGCTGTTCGATTCGGGATATTTGGAGAAAAAATTCCTGAAGTAGCCGCCGCGCAGGAATGGCCGCGCCTCCTGGTGCGCGTTTTTCCAGAGATCAGCCAGCAGCTGCGAAGACCCGCCGGGCAGCGCCCATTGCGAAAGTTCATGATAGGAGGCGGTGGGCAGATACACCAGGCCCTTTGAACCCGCGCTTTCAAGACATTGGGAAAATCCGGCGGTCTGAAGCCACCCGCAATTAGCCTCGATCAGGGTCAGCATGCGGTCCAGCCAGCCCCTTTTATACACCAGGTCGTGGGTTTTGGGCCAAAGGCCGAACTTTTCCCCGTCGTCAGCCATGACCAGCGCCGCGTCCCGGCCCTCAAAAGTCCTGAGGTAGTCTATGGTGCGCTCCGGATCCGCGAAAGGCATAAGATAGCGCAACTCGTGATCTATCGGGAAAACCGAGAGGTGCCTGCCTTCAAACTCGGTGGTGAAGTACCCGGTAAGCTCTTTCGCCTCAAGGCCCGCCGAAAAAAAATGGCTGTCGTCCAGCACCGTGTAGGCGGCCCCGGCCCTGGCCAGCACCGCGGCCATTTGCGGCTCCCAGACCCGCTCGGCCAGCCACACGCCCCTGGGCGATACTCCGAAGCGATGCACGATGTAATCCCGCATTTTGGCCAGTTGGCTGGCCTGATCCCCGGCGGGCAGGATCGCCAGTATCGGCTCATAGTATCCCCCGCCCAACAGTTCCACCTGGCCGGAGGCCGAAAGCCCGCGCAGGATATCAAGGTACCAGGGTCTGTTTTTTTCAAACCAGTCGTAAAGTATGCCGGAGAAATGCATGGACACTTTCACGCCCGGGTGGCGCCGGAGGGTTTCAGTGAAAGGCAGATAGCTTAAATTAAACGCCTCCTCCATGACATTGTCAAAATTGCCCACGGGTTGATGATTATGAACCGCGAAAATAAATTTCACCATTGTTTCCCTACAGCAGCGCGTCGATGGGGTTTATGGGTTTATCGGTCGGCACGCCCCGGCCTTCAAGCCCGACTCCCGCGCCGGCCAGGAATTTCAGGCGGCCGCAATCTTCATCGCTTAAAAATATCGCCTTCCCGATGGACATATTCTTGCCGGCGCAGTAATGCATGCCGCCGATATTCAAGCGAGGAATCTTCAGGCCCTTTGACAGAAGGTCCGCCGCCTCTTTAAGGCCCGGCAGAAGGACCAGTATATTGTGCGGCGCCGGCGCGCCGCACAAATAATCAAAAGCTTCCTGGACCTTAAAGATCTTCAATTCCACGCCCTCGGGCGTGGCAAAGCGCATTATAGTGCGCCTGATATCGTCCGAAGCGATCTCGTCCGAAACCACGACGATCTCCGAAATTTTCAGATACGGCACCCAGGATTCCACTACCTGGCCGTGGACAAGCCTGTCGTCTATTCTGTATAAAGTAACGGGCATAAGGACCTCTTGGGGAAGTTGGCAAGTCTATAAGTTGATTGGTTGATAAGGACGGAAAGTTGAGGAAGTTGATAAGTTGACTGGTTGATAAGTGCCGAAACTTTCTTACTTATCAACTTGCCGTTCCCCACTTATCAACTTATCAACTTGCTGTTCCCCACTTATCAACTTATCAACTTGCTGTTTCCAGTCAGCATATTAATATTGACCCCGCAAACGACGGCGGTGTCAGGGAGATCTTTGACCAGCGGCAGGACCACGTTCATGGGCGTGCCGCCGGGCATATCTATCATAAAAACGATGCCGTCCGGGGAGCGCATCTCCGACACGGCGCTTTCTATGCCGCTCTTTATTTTCTCAAGCGACATCCGCTGTGAGATAGAGATGTTTTTCAGCCCCTCGTGCTGAACGCCCACTATACCCTCGGCCGCCTCTATCAGATACGCGCCGAATTCCCCGTGGGTGATAACGATGATGTTGATCATGTGTTTAACGGCTGCCTTAAGCCTTAAGCCATACGCCATATGCAGAATTTATGATACATTTATTGCCATAGGCCGTAAGCTTTAGGCCATACGCTTTTAAAGGAACTCCTTACCAGCTTATAGCCTCTGGCATATGGCTTATGGCCTACAGCCTATGGCAATCATTCCCTTTCGGCTTACTTTTTTCTTATGTCCCTGTGATATTCAGAAACCGAAAAACCGAATTTTGAGAGGTTTTCCGCTATGCTGTGCGCGATAAAGACGCTTCTATGCCTGCCGCCGGTGCAGCCGATGGCGATGGTAAGGTAAGACTTGCCCTCCTTGATATAAAGAGGCAGGAGGTCTTTTATCTGGTCCGTGTAGCTTTTCAAAAAGGTCTTGAAATGGGGTTTATTCCTGATATAGTCGCCCACAGGCCGGTCAAGTCCCGTCTTATTCTTCAGCGACGGTATATAGTTGGGGTTCGGGAGGAATCTCACATCCATCACCAGGTCCGCGTCCAGCGGTATGCCGTATTTGTAGCCGAAAGAAATGACGGAAATCCTCATTTCGGTGGAGCGCTTCAGCTCCAGAGCGCCGGAGAGTATTTCCTTAAGCTCGCCAAGCGTAAGCTTTGATGTATCTATTACCTTATTGGCCTTTTCTTTAAGCTCGGACAGGATCCTCCGCTCGTCTTTGACCGCCTGGACGATGTTCTTGCCGAGCGGATGGCGATGGCGGGTTTCGGAGAAGCGCTGGAGCAGCACCGCGTCGGAAGAATCAAGAAAGATGACCTTGTAATCAAGGCCGAGTCTGCTTAAAGCGTCCAGCGACTGGACGAACCCCCTGAAAAACCGGCCCTCCCTTATGTCTATGCCGAACGCGACGTGCCTGAAATGCCTGTGCTTTTTTATCAGCTCCGAAAATCCGGGGATAAGTGCCACGGGCAGATTGTCCACGCAGTAAAACCCGAAATCCTCAAAGCATTTAAGCGCCTGGCTCTTGCCCGCGCCGGACATGCCGGTGATAATAAAGATCTTGCCCTTCGGTATTTTTACCTTCATAAAAAGGATAGTTGATAAGTTGACCGGGCTGGGGAAGTTGACAAGTTTATAAGTTGACTAGCCTGGATTTCCACGGCGCGAAATTAGCCTAACAAAACCAGCCATTGGCGGTTTGGCCGTCGGCGGACGTGCTCTTTTCCCCGTCGGGGCCACCAAAAATCCTCCAGAACGCCAGATTTACAGATTAGATTATGTA
>JACQYT010000043.1 GCA_016208085.1 Elusimicrobiota bacterium
TACTACAGCCTGGACCGGGTGCAGAACACTGAAGTCCTGAAGACCGCAAAGCTGGCCGTTGACAACACGCCGCCGGTCACGGCTATAAGCCTCGGCGAGCCGAAATTTGAGGTCTTCGGACTGCCGGTGTTGACGCCGGACACCCCTGTGACGCTTTCGGCCTTTGATCCGATTTCAAATAATGTCGCCTCCGGTCTCAACAGCATTTACTATGAGCTGGAAGACGCTCACACCGGAACCCGCGCCCCGCTGACCGCGTATCTGGAATCGTTCAAACTGGCGCAGGGTGCGTTTATAATAAGGTACTGGTCCAAAGACAATGTAAATAACGCCGAAATCCCCAAAGAAATAAGGGTTTCCGTGACAACATGGCGTGAGGATGGGCTTATAGCGGTTTGGGGGCTGAATATGTCGGGCACGGCTGATATTTCCGGCACGGTGAAGTCCAACGCCGTTGTTTCCGTAAGCGGCAACGCGCGGATACTGGGCGACGTTACTGCAAGCACGATAACCGTAAGCGGCAAGGCGCAGATAACCGGCCAACAAGTCAGCGGAGCGACACCGGTCCATCCCGAGCCGGTGTATATGGCGGATATACTCCAAAGAACCGCCGTTATCAACAATAATGACAGGGTGGATCCGCAATACCTGATAGACGGCAAACTGACGCTTAACTCCAAGTCAAATATAGTCCTTTCAACCGGAATTTATTATTTCAAGGAGCTGGAACTTGCCGGAAGCTCAAACATTACGGTAGCAGGCAAAGTTGATATACTGGTGGAGGGCGGCATAAAAATAAGCGGCGGCAGTTCAGTCAACGCCGGGGGCGCTGCTTCAAACCTCAATATATTTGTGAGCGCAATTTCCAGCGTAAACTTTACCGGCGGCGCCGATTTCCTAGCCTGCCTGTATGCCCCGTATTCGCATATAAAACTGGCCGGCAATGCTGTACTTGGCGGACACTACTTCGCAAAAACCGCGGCGGTAAGCGGAACCGGCAATTTTGTCCAGTCAGGCGAAAGCCTGCCGCAGGTTGTTGTCGTCACAGCCGACAGCGGCGGGAAAAAGAAAATTTCCGCCCTGGGGATGGAAGTTTCAACCCCGAAAGTTTTAGCCGGGCCGGATCCGGCGTTCAGGCTGGGCGAAGTCTACGTGTTCCCGAACCCGGCCAAGAATGGAGCGGCGCCGACCTTCCATATGGAATGCGGCATAGCCGACAAAGTTACCATAAAGATATACACGGTTTCCGGCAGGCCGGCGCATGAATATACCTTCACCGGCGCGCCCGCAGCCATAGACGACGGCAACGGGTTAAGCTACGCTTATGAATACGCCTGGAGCGGGCATATACCGAGCGGCGTGTACTACTATTACCTTGAGGCCGAAAAAGCCGGGAAAAACCTGAAGAAGACAGGGAAGTTTGCGGTGGTACGGTAGGGTAGAGGGGATAGGGTAGAGGGTAGAGGGTAGAGGGTAGAGGGTGCTCCGGAGGATTTATGAAAGACAATAACCCGGTTAAAGATTGGCTTAACGAAATAATCTATCGTCTCTCAAGGCCTTATATCCTTGTATTGGCGCTGATTTTCACGCTTATACCTTCCGGCAAACTGACCGAGGCGCTGGAATCCGGGGCGGAGTTCCTCAAGATTGACACGGACGCCAAAGCCGTCGCGATGGGCTCGGCATACACCGCCATAGCCTCCGGCATAGACGCCATACATTACAACCCTTCCGGAATGGCCGCTCTGAACCGCGTTGAGGCGGGCTTCAGCCATACTAACTGGCTGCTTGGTTCCAGCCATGACTTTATCGGCATTGCTATGCCGGTAAGTCAGGGTATAGGGGATAGGGTAGAGGGTAGAGTAAAAAACACAGGGATGGTTATGGGGCTTGGGTTTACGAGATTGACGAACGGTGCGATGGAAGGGCGCGCGTCTGATAGGGGCCGCACGGGCGGGTTTAACGCTTACGACCAGTCAATAGCGCTGGGCGCGGCTAAAAATTTCGGCCATTACGCCCTGGGCGGCTCGGTAAAATATATTCAAAGCGCTATAGCGGGCAGCAGGGCGAGCGCCTTTGCCGTGGACATAGGCGCGGGTAGGAAACTGACCGGCCTGCCGGTGTACGCAGCTCACAACTTTATGCCGGGATTTGCGCTGCGAACCGGGTACATGATGAACGCAACCGCGGGGAGCGTCGCAACATGCGCGGGGGGCTTCTCCGCAGGGGTGGGCCTGTATTTCTTAAACACCGGGCTTGATTATTCCATGTCGCCGTTCGGCGAACTGGGCAATGTGCAAAAGTTAAGCGTTAAAAAGAAATTTTAGCTGCTGTAACAAATCCGCAAATAATCCCTGCTATAATTAAAGTATAATCTTCTGATTAGGGTCCGCTGCGGAGGCGAAAGATGAGAAAATTCGCGGTGGCGTTTTTTGCCGTCCTTATCGGCGCGCAGGCCACAACCGCCCTGTCCCGCAGCGAGAGCGATATGAACGCGCTGCTGGTGGTGGAGTCCCGGACGGAGGCGTTTAACAGCGATTTTCAGAAGTACCTTGCTGATAACGGCGCGCGCATCATCCGGGCCTTTCCGCCTCACGCTTTCATGGGCTACGTTCCGGCGGCTCTGGATAAAACCCTGGGCAGGAAGTACGGCGCAGCGGTCTACAGGGCCAGAATCGAGGAGCTGAACCAGTTAGCCGGATACGGGGAGAGCGTCATCTATGCCGTGAACGTGTGGAATAAGCGCTTTGTGGAAGATCCCCCCGAAGCCCCGCTGGTGATAAGCCACCAGGTCCGGCAGGCAAAAAAAGGGGGGGTGATAGTCCTGTCCTGGAATTCGGTAATGAAGGCCGTTGAATACAGGATTGAGATAAGCCGTGACGCGGACTCAAACGAGGTTGTCCTCAGGGCGTCACTGGAGCAGAACCGCTACGAGCTTTACCCCGCTTTTTTCGCCGACGGGGTATACTATTGGCGCGTGGCCGCGCTGCTGACTTTAAATAACGGCGAGAGAGCGCAGAGCCGCTTTTCGGACGCCTATTCCTTTGCCGTCTCAAAACCGGCGGCGCCCGGGGCGAGCGCGGCCGCTGCGAAGCTCCCGAAAACCCTGGCTTTAAAAGGCGGAAAGCCGCTTGCCTGGGAAAAGAATCCGGCTTTTAAATACTATCGGGTGCAGCTGGCGGAGACAAAGGACTTCTCGGATCTTATCGCGGACGGTTTTACCGATACGAACTCTTATAAGACGGCGGGGCTGCCGCTTGAATACGGCGCCACTTATTATCTGCGCCTTATGGGCGCAGTCGGTTCGGTTTCAGGAACCTGGTCAGAGGCGTGCGAGGTAAGGGTAGACAAACAATGAAAAAGCCGCTTCCGACAACTTTTGTTTTTACCGCGCGGGGTCTGCCGGCGGCCGCGCTGCCTGCCCGCCAGACATCGGCAGGCGGGCCTGCCCGCCAGGCGGCCGGCCAGCGCTGGTTTGTCTGCCTGGCAGGCGGGCTGCTCTGCCTCGGTTTTCTCCGGCCCGGCCCTGCCTGGGGCGTTCCCGCCAATCCGGAGCCGGTTGAATTATCCCAGCCGGACGGGACCAAAATTAAAATAGCGCTTAAAGGCGATGAGTTCTATCATTGGAATGAAGACGATAAAGGCTACACCGTTTTCAAAGACACCGCGACAAAGAACTGGGTTTACGGCGAAAAGGACGCCAATGGAACTCTCAGGGCCGGCAAATATAAAGTCGGCGCCGATGACCCTGTCAAAATAGGGCTTCAGAAACATCAAATTGACATTGAAAAGGCCAAGCGCGGGAAAGCCCTGCGCAATAAGAGGGATTCTTCCTCGCCTTTTAATGTTTCCGGCACCCGGACCGTTACCGAAGCCCAGGCTCCGTCGGCCCCCGCCAAAACGCCCATACTGACCGGCACCATGAAGAACCTGGTGATACTCGCCAAGTTCTCCGACCAGACCGCCACCTATACCCAGGCCGAGTTCAACAGCCTGTTCAATGACATAGGTTATACCACGGACGGGGCCGTTGGTTCGGTAAAAGATTATTATAATGAGATCTCCTACAATAAGCTCACGGTAGATTCCACGGTTTCCCAGTGGGTCACTCTGCCGAACGGCTACGCGTATTACGGCGCCAATGATGCAAACGGAAACGACGTCCGTCCCAGAGAAATGGTATCAGACGCTATAAACGCGCTGGACGCGGCCGGATTTGATTTCAGCACGGTTGACAGCAACGGCGACGGGATGGTCGATGGACTGACTGTCATCCACTCGGGCCAGGGGGAGGAGGCCGGGGCGGGCGCGGATTATATCTGGTCACATCAATGGTCGCTTGCCGACCCCGTGACAAAAGACGGCGTACAGATGCAGACGTACCATACCGAGCCGGAACTGCGGGACGCGACGAAAATAACCCGCATAGGCGTCATCTGCCATGAAACCGGCCATTTCCTGGGCCTCCCGGACCTTTACGATTACGGCGGGGACAGCGCAGGGGTAGGGGACTTCTGCCTGATGGCCAGCGGTTCGTGGAACGGCGGCGACGGCAAGTCGCCCGCCCACATGAGCGCGTGGTGTAAAAAATATCTGGGCTGGGCCGCGGCGACGCAGCTCTCCCCCGCTGTTGCCTCTTATTCCCTGCCCCGGATAGAGATCAGCAGCACCGCGCTCTATCTTTTGAGAGACGTCGCTTTTCCAGCCGACGAATATTTCCTCGTTGAGAACAGGCAGGGCCCCGGTTTTGACTCGGCCCTCCCGGGGACTACCAGGGGCATCCTGATCTGGCATGTGGACGAGAGTGTAGCCAATAATGACGACCAGACCCATTATATGGTTGACCTTGAAGAGGCCCATAGCGGGGACCAGCACCTTGAGAAAAATTTAAACAGCGGCGATGATGCCGACTATTTCCGTTCCGGCAATAATACCAGTTTCGGGGACAGCACAACCCCGAACAGCATAAGTTACGGGTCATATAATCTCAAACGGTTAATGCGGGATATTTCGGCGAGCGGGACCCCGATGAGCTTTTATCTGGATGACCCGACCTCTCCCGCCAATATCGCTAATGTCTATGACGGCACGACTGGCGGCCTTGATATCGCCAAAACCGGTTCCTCAACCACGTTGTCGGCGAACTGGACGATATCCAACGACCCTGAAAGCGGGTTAAAAGCGTACTGGTACGCCATCGGGACTTCGCCCGGTCTTACCAACGTGGTGGCCTGGAAAGATAACGGCCTGCTGATCTCCACTACGGCTTCCGGTTTAAGCCTGACGAACGGCGTCACCTATTATTTCAGCGTGAAGGCCGTAAACGGAGTGGACATGCAGTCAAGCGTAACTTCCTCCAACGGCCAGTGGGTTGATACGGCCATACCGCTGAATGTTCCCTATGTTTATGACGGACTTTCCGCAGATACGGCTTACGTTTCCTCCCTGAACAGGCTTTCGGCCAACTGGGGGGCGTCCGCTTCCGGCAATATCGCGAAATACTGGTACGCCATCGGCACGGCTCCGGGCGGCACGGATACGCTTGCATGGACGGACAACGCTCTGGCGCTGAACGCGACCATGTCCGGGCTCGGCTTGAGCGAAGGCGCCACCTATTATTTCGCCGTTAAGGCGCAGAATACCGGGGGTTTTGAGTCAAACGTTACGGCCTCAAACGGCCAGAAGGTGGATACCACCAGCCCCACGGCCAGAGTGCTGATAACTTCGTCCACCGGCGTAGTCAAAACGGGGACTTTAACCCTCAAGCTGATAGTCAACGAGGCCAATACCGCGGCAGGCACGCCCGTCCTGGCTTTTACCCCTTCGGGCGGCGCGTCCGAGAGCCTCCCCTTAAGCTATCTTGTGTCGTCCACCTGGACAGGCTCGACTTACATTGAGTCTTTTTTCTCAACCGGCACGGCGGCGTTCGCTTTCAGCGTCGCGGATCCGGCCGGCAATACCGGCTCCGTGATAACCGCCGGCGGGACTTTCGTCATAGACACGTCCATAAGCGGAATCTCGGGCGGCTCCGTGGTCAACCGCGACAGTTTCACCGTTGTGGTGCCGGCGGGCGGCTACAGCGGCGGCCTTGTCATACGCATCTCAACGGTTTCCGCTTCCCGGACCGCTGCCGCGGACGCCGCCACCCACGACTCCTATCCCGTGTACACAGCCAATCTGACGCGCGAGTTCACGGCCAAAGACGCCGCTACCGGCGCGCCTGTGGCCGATTTTGCCGCTCCGCTGACCCTGAAACTCTGCTATTCGGACGCCGACAACGACGAACGCATAGACGGCAATTATATCGCGGAAAATCTGGCCCGGCTGTACCTGCTGGATGAAACTTTAAATATCTGGACGCCCGTGACGGACGCTCTGCCCAGTCTCAGCGGAAATTATATTACGGTCCAAACCGCTCATTTTTCCGTTTATACGATAAGGGTCATTGATATATCCAAACTCGGGATGTCCGCCATAAAGGCGTATCCAAATCCCTGTTATTTTGATAAACCGCCTTTTACGCTGACCATAGCCGGCCTGCCGCTGGACGCTTCCGAGCCTCTGATCTATATTTATAACGCGGCCGGCGAGCTTGTTAGAAGCCTTGCGAAAGGCGACGGTATAGACGTGTTGAATAAAGCGGTCTGGGACGGGAAAAACAAGAGCGGGGGCAGGGCCGCGAGCGGGCTTTATATTTATGTGGTGCGTACCGCCAATTACGGCAAAGCGAGCGGTAAATTTTACATTTTCTGGTAACAAAATCAGGGTATAGGGTAGAGGGTTTAGGGTATAGAGGATAGTGTGCGGGGTTTTATGGTGAAACCAGTAAATATGGCGAAGGTTAGGCCCAAAAGCCGCATGGGTAAAAGGCTTAATATTCCCGTTTTGCTTTTTATCACCGCTCTACCCTATACCCTAACCCCTATACCCTATGCTTGCGCCGGGACCGAGGCCGCGCCGTTCCTTAAGATAGACGCCGGCGCCCGGGCCGCCGCCCTGGGCGGGGCTTTCTCCGCCATCGCCGACGACGCGTCCTCGGTGTTCCATAACCCGGCCGGCCCGGGCTTTATGGCCAACGACGATCTAATGCTTTCGCATAATGAATGGATAGCGGGCTTAAAGAACGAGCATTTCGCGTATGTCCACCCGCAAAGCGAGCGCCTGACGTTTTTTACAGGGCTTAACCTTCTTATAAGCCCGTCCCTGGATAAATATGACGCAAGCGGCGTTAAAACCGGCAGTTTCTTCGCGGGCGAAGGGGCGCTGAGCGCCGGCGCGGCCTGGGCGTTTACCGACAGCTTCTGCGGCGGGCTGGCCGCCAAGGGCGTTTATCAGCAGGCGGATAAGGAAAAAGCCTACGCCTACGCGGGGGACCTCGGATTTGTCAAAAAATACGAAAATCTGAAGCTTGGCCTGGCGGTCCGGAACCTGGGCACGCGGCTGAAACTTTACAAGGAGAGTTTCGCTCTGCCGCTTACCTTCAGGGGCGGCGCGGCCTACCGGCTCAACGACATGTTCTGGTTCGCAGCCGACGCCTTTCAAACCGGGAGCGGTCTCATTTTTGCGGGGGGAGCGGAAGGCGAACTCCCGGTGACGCCCGCGGAGACGGTTTACGCCAGGGCGGGCTATAAAACCGGCAGGAGCAGGAACGCGGGCTCCGGCATTTCGGCGGGGGTGGGCCTGAAGAGCGGGGAACTCCGCTTTGATTACGCCTTTGCGCCGTTCGGCGATCTGGGCGACAGCCACAGGCTGACCGTCTCTTTTAAATTCGGCGAGGACAGGGAATATCTCAGCCGGGAGAAAAAACTCCGCCGGGTCTACCGCAAAGCCGAACAATTCAAAGCCGCGGAGAAGGAAAAACAGGAAAAAACGGACCAGCCCGCGCCGGACAAAAACAAAAAGAAGGCGCCGCCCAAAAAGGAAGTTTATTTTATGTGGTAAATTAGGGAAAGGCTGAAGGATAAAGGCTAAAGGATGAGGGAAAAGAAACAGCACGTGCAGAAAAATTGTTCCGGCCTTAAGCCTTTAGCCCTTATCCTTTATCCTTCCCGGAAAATTTAATTAAATTTTCCGGGATAAGCAATTCCCGCCACTGCCCGGCTGTTTTTGACAGCTCAAAGTCTTTAGCCCGTTCAAAACCTGACCGCGCGTATTTTTGAAGCGCGGTTTTGTCGTTTAAAAGCGACAGGGCGGTCCTGGCCCACAGCTCTTCCGCCGGCTCAAGCGGGGTCCAGGCGCGGCGCCTCAAACCCGACAGCGGCGGCATCAGGACGCCGTGAGGAGCCGGCTCGGAGATTTGGGTCTGGAATTCAAAAGGCGTGCCGGGGGCCAGTATTTCCCTCGGCCCGGAAGCGCAGTCCGAGGAGATGACGGGAACGCCCGACGCCATGGCTTCAACCAGGGCGTTCGGGAAACCTTCCCAGAGCGAGGTGAACAGGAAGAGGCGGGCCTGCGCCAGGAATTTGTAGGGGTTCGGCTCAAATCCCGGAAAATAGACGTCAAAATCCACCGGCGGCGTTCCCGCTCTTTTAAAAGTCCTGAAGCCCAATTCCTCGCTCAGATGCATCAGATAGCCCCTCAGTTCGCCTTCTCCGAACAGTATCAGCGCGGCTTCTTTCCGGACCGTCTTTATCTTTTTGAAAAGCCTCAGCATATGCCATTGGCCTTTGGCGGCGGTCAGCCTGCCGCTGGTTACCAGGACCGGCCTTTTAAAAATCTCCGCGTAAGGCGCGGTAAGCGGTTCTTCGGCATGCACGGCGATAGCGGCTATGTCGTAGCCGTTGTTTATTATCCGTATTTTATCCGCCGGAACGGAGAAATTGGAAGCCAGGTCTTTTTTAACGCCGTTGGAATTGGCCACGATAAGCGAAGCGCGGGGATACAGTTTTTTTATCAGCGGTCTGAACGCCAGCGCCCTTATGCCGGAGAATTCCCTGGAGGCTTGAGTCCGCTCGCAGATGACGGCACGGTGGCCGGACCTTTCGGCGGCCAGCACGTTGACGAAGTTGGCCCGCTCCATGAAGGACAGCACCGTGTCGCGCGGTCCGGTCAGCGCGGCCAGCCGCCGGGCATAAAAGGGGATACAGGCTGTTTTAACCGCCGATGAGGTCTTTGAATCGTGGTCTGAAAGCGGAACGGGAGTCTCTTCGCCGGTTCCCAGGCTCGTTTCATTTTCCAGCAGGTAGAGCCCTTTGTGGGGGATGAGAGGGGCCAGCGCGGCGAATTGTTTCTCCGCCCCGCCCCTGAACAGCGAATTTATCAGCAGTTTAACCATAGGGGACGCTGATGACTAAATCGCTAACAATCCCTCCCAGGCATGTGGATAAATAGTCATATATAAATATGGGTATCGACTTGGCTTTGATTGTCGGATACTCCTTTGCCACAATGACGTATCCACAGCCGACCGCTTCAAGAAACCGGATTACGCTCCTGCCATAAAATCCCGAATCCATCTGGAACCGTATTCTGCTTCTCGCTATATCCTTCGGCACTTTTGCAAGACAGCGCTTTATAAAAGGAACAGCGCCAATTGTAGAATATGCATAGTTGAAAATTCACGTTTTCACGCTTTTTTGAGGATAAATAGTCATGTAGTCATCAGCGTCACCTAAATAAGGAAGCCGGCTATGGTGGCGGTCATAAAGCAGGCAAGCGAGCCGCCGAGCACCGCGTAAAGCCCCAGCCTTGCCAGGTCATGGCGGCGCTCCGGCGCTATGCCGCCTATGCCGCCTATCTGTATCGCTATGGACAGGAAGTTGGAGAATCCGCACAGCGCGTAAGAGGCGATAATAACGGAGCGCTCGCTCATCACTCCGGGGTTGGCTTTAAGGTAAGAGGCCATATTGAAATAGGCAACGAACTCATTAAGAACTGTTTTTTGCCCCATCCAGTTGGCTACCTGCTGAACTTCGCCCGACGGTATCCCCATTACCCAGGCCAGCGGCGTAAAGATCCAGCCGAATATCATTTCAAGAGTAAGCTGCGGATAGCCCGCCAGGCCGCCAAGCTGCCCGGTAATAAAATTCGCCAGCGCTAAGATCGCCATAAAGGCCACAAGGCAGCCGCCCACATTAAGGGCTAATTGCAGGCCCACAGTGGCGCCGTTGGCCGCCGCGTCTATCACGTTGGCGTCGTTTATTTGCAACTGCATCTTTACCACGCCGCGGGTTTCGGGCGCTTCCGTTTCAGGCACAAGGATTTTTGCCATTACAAGGGCCGCCGGCGCCGACATTATGGAAGCCGCCAGCAGGTGGCCGGCTATGTTGGGCAGATAGCCCATTAGAATGCCCACATATGCCGCCATAACGCCGCCGGCTATAGTGGCCATGCCGCCCGTCATTACCGCCATCAGCTCGGAATTGGTCATTTTGGATACGTATGGGCGCACCACCAGAGGCGCCTCCGTTTGCCCCACGAAGATATTGGCGCTGGCGGAAAGCGATTCCGCCCCTGAAGTGCCCATAAATTTAGCCATAACTTTGGCGAAGACCAGCACTATTTTCTGCATGATGCCCAGGTAGTAAAGCACCGCCATCAGCGAGGAGAAAAATATTATGGTCGGCAGCACCTGGAAAGCGAAGAGGAAGCCGAGGGACTGATTATTGATCAGGCTGCCGAAAAGGAATTTTGCGCCTTCGTCGGAGAATGAGAGTAGTTTAATGATGACGTCGTTCATAAACTGGAAAAATTGGCGGCCCCATGGCACCTTCAGCACTATTACGGCGAATATTATCTGCAGCAGAGTGCCCATGACCACGGTTTTATAGTTTATGGCTTTGCGGTTCCTGCTGAACAGCCAGGCTATGCCCATGAAAGCGAATATTCCGAAAAAACTTATGATGCGTAAACTCATAATGCCTCCATTGCGCAATATGCGTTGAATTTAGCGGCGGCGCCGACCGGCGCGGACGCAAAAACGGCTGTCAAACGTCTGTGTAATTATACAATGGGGACACACCTTGCAGCAAGGTGTGTCCCCTTAACGGCTCCTAAGCTCCACCGGCAGCCTGCCCTGCGCCTGGAACTCTCCGGCCAGAAGGGCGCCGGCAGCGGTCATTCCCGGAACGGTCATGCCGTATATGGCTATCGCGGCGTCGGCTTGGGGGTAGTTGGCCAGATCGTACGGATTCATAAGGCTTACCAGGATCGCCGGCTTACCCGCGGCAAGCAGGGCTTTTATGGCTTTTTTCTGATTCCTGTTCTGGGCGCCGGCCCACTGGAAACTGCCTATTACCAGCCTGTCGGCTTTTTCGGCTATGGACAGGGCTTTGCTTAAGGCGGCCGCGTCCGGGTTTATCTCAAATACGGACTGTTGCACGCTGTAGCCCGCGGCGGCTAAAGTTCTATAAAGGGCCAGGGCGTTTTCGTTGAAACGGGGCGGGGAAAATATTATCACGGCGGTCTTCAGCGTTTTGTTTTTAAGCGGCAGAAAGGCCCGGCGGTCGCGCAGTAAAGTGACGGCTTTTCCCGAAAGCGCCTCGGCTATGTTGACGTAAGCCTTGTCGAAAGGGGAGGAGAAGGTTTCGGCTTCAAAAAGGCCGGCTTCTCTTTTGGCTTCAATAACCCTGTAATAGGCATCGTTGATCCGGGTTTCGGTAATGCCGCCTTTCCTGACCTGGGCGGCGATCTCATCCCGGGCCGTTATGAAATCACCCTTGCCGAGCAGCGCCAGGTCCGCGCCGGCGGCCAGCGCCAGGGCGGCGGCTTTGTGTATCGGGCGCGCGGACGTTATGGCCTTCATGTCCAGGCTGTCGGTTATCACCAGCCCGTTAAATCCCAGCCGCCTTTTAAGCAGGCCCGCCAGGATCGCTTTTGAAAGCGTCGCCGGGTTTTTGGAGTCAAGCGCCGGGTAGCGTATGTGGGCGGTCATGACGGCCGGGCTTTTGAGTTCTATCGCCCGTTTAAAGGGGGGGAGATGCTGTTCCTCAAGCGCGGCGGCGGACAGTGTTATGACGGGCAGGAGCTTGTGTGAGTCTTGCGTCGCGGCGCCGTGTCCCGGAAAGTGTTTTGGGACGGCAAGTATGCCGGCGGTTTTGAAGCCGTTGATGATAGCCCCGCCTATTTTGGAAACCAGCGCCGGATCGCCGCCCACCGCTCTTATCCCGATGATCGGATTTCTCGCATTGGTGTTCACGTCCAGCACGGGCCCGAAGGTCATATTAATGCCGGCCCTTTTCAGTTCGCGGCCGGCCAGGTAGAAAAGGGACGCCGTGTCGTTCTCGGAGTCCGCCGCCCCGAGCATCATATTGGTGGGGAGTTCGCAGAGGCCGAGCGTCGTGGGGGCGTAAACGCTGCCGCCTTCGTAATCGGTCGCGATAAAAAGCGGGACCTTTAAGCCGCTCCGAAGGACGCTTTCCCGCAGTCCGGCGGTCAGGCGGCGCGTGTCTTCCAGCGAATAGGAGCCCCACTGGAGCTGTATGCCGCCGATGCCGGCCGCCGCCGCCGCCGCGGCCTTTGATATTTCGTCGGCGTCTACGGAGATTATCAGCAGTTGTGAAATCCTGTCTTCAAGCGACGGCGCTTCCGCCGCGGCGGCCGGCTCCTGCGCGCGCAAATGCGTGAAGCCGGAAACGAGGAGAAAAAGCAGGGCCGCAGCTGTCCGCATCCTTATATTCTATTAAACGACGCCCTGAATGTCTAAATAAAAAGCCCCCGTGTCGGGGGCTTTTTGTCTTCCGGCGGGCGGGGAACTTTTATTTAAACTTATAGCCCTTTTGCGCGGCCTGTCTGCGCACGGAATCTATGACGGCTTTATCCAGAGTGGCCGGGCCGGCCTGGTTCTTTCCCTGTACGGCGAGGTAGGTCCTGCGCTCCGATTGCAATCTGGTTATGTCGGCCTTTATTTTTTTCCTTTCAACCAGCTTGGAGTTGATATATTTTTGCAGCTCCGCCTTATCCATTTTCTTAAGTTCTTCGGGAAGCTGGTCCTTCTCCAGTTCTTCTGATTTCATTTTACCGCTTTCTATGGCCGTGACGGCGTCCCAGGAAGATTCGTGGGCCGTCTGGGCGGCGGGAGCCTGCGCCTTGAACGCTGCCCGCTCCGCCATGACGCCGGCGCCGCCCGCGGCAATCTTGTTTTCCAAACTCGTTTGCCGCCTGAGTTCGCTCCGCCCGTCGGCGCCATAGGGCACGTAGGTTTCGTTCAGTTTAGAGCTGAGCTGCGCCAGTTGGTCGTCCTGCGGCGCGCTGATTTCCACTACCAGCGATTGATCTATATTGGTGTAATCACCGTCCGCGCCCTGGGCGCCCGCCAGCCACTGGGTGGCTATGCCCTCCTGCCGCGAGCCGCAGAAGATGGTATTGACGAAGATCCCCTTTGATTTCGCCAGCGCGAGCGCGCTTCTGAAATCCACGGGCCCCTGTGTAAAAGGCTCGTTGCCGGCGATAAAAACGGCCTTGTAAACGTCGCCCTTCTTGCTCCAGTCAAGGCCTGTGACCGCTTCCTTTATTACCTGGCCGCAGTATTCGTCGCCGCCGTTCGTCTTGAGCGCAAAGAGCTCTTCGGACACCTTGTCCAGATTGGAGGTAAAAGGGAGAACCTGCCGGAGATAGCCGCTTTCGCGCGCAAGCGCGGAATTGCCGTACTCATAGACCGCCACTTCTATGGCGGGCCTGGAGCCGCTTTTTTCGGAGGAGATTAGTTCGTTAATTATTTTCCAGAGCTGATTCCGGGCCTGGTTGATAAGGCCGTCCATGGAATTTGAGGTGTCCAGAAGCACCGCCAACTGCACTATGGAGCCGCCGCCGAAATCCCGGTTCTGGCCGGTGACGGGGGGGAGGCCGGCGACAGCGGCGTCCTTCCAGGTTTTTTTGATGATCTCGCTTGCGCTCGCGCCCGCAAACGTTATTCCGGTTTCAACCTCCATTATGCGGGCGTTGAGCTCCGTTTCCTTGTCGCTGAGGTCGTGCAGCGTGCCGTAAACCACCGCCGAGGCGCCCAGCATTTTGCCCAGTTTTTTAACGGTCGTCTCGTCTATGACGCCCGAGACCTGGAGACTAAGCTCGCCCATCGCCTTTTTAAGGAGGTTGCGCTCAATAACGGTTATTTTTTTATTCTGGATAAAAAGAGTCGTGAGGCGTTCCTGCACTACGACGGGGCCTTCGGAGGCTTTGCCGTCCGTGTACGGGAACGAGAGGACCGCCAATTTCAGGCCGGGCTTGTCGCTTATCGCCGCCTGCAGCGTTTTAGCGACGGCCTTCAGTTCTTTGATGATAGATTTCGCGTCCGCCGGGGGCGCGACAGCCAGACCGAGTATCAGGTTTAAGAACAGCGCTCGTTTAAGCATATTTATAATCCCTCCAGTTCACGGGTAAAGCGCAGCGCAAATTCAGCGGTTAATGATAAGGATACAAAAACGGCCCCGCAAAGTCAAAACCGAAAATAATATTTTAAAAATTTTTGCGGCAAAAATTTTTAATATACCCCGCCCTTTAGGGCGGGGAAACCTTAGGGCAAGAGGGAGTTTGAGGGAGAAAGAAATTTCTCCCTCATCCTGTTGGATACAGTTGAATTGTGTCGCTTCGCTCCAC